>DATFRC010000063.1:0-27049 GCA_035263725.1 Jatrophihabitantaceae bacterium
TCATTCTGATCGCCGCGACCAACCGACCGGACATCCTCGACCCGGCCCTGTTGCGGCCTGGTCGGTTCGACCGGCAGATCGCCGTGGACCGGCCGGACATGCAGGGCCGGAGGCAGATCCTCGAGGTGCATGCCAAGGGCAAGCCGCTCACGCCGGACGTGGACCTGATGGCGGTGGCCCGGCGCACCCCCGGCTTCACCGGCGCGGACCTGGCCAACGTGCTCAACGAGGCGGCGCTGCTGACCGCGCGTTCCGGCGGCCGGCTGATCGACAACAAAGCGCTGGAAGAGGCCATCGACCGGGTCATCGCCGGCCCCGAGCGCAAGACCCGCGCGATGAGCGACAAGGAGAAGAAGGTCACCGCCTACCACGAGTCGGGCCACGCGCTAACCGCATGGGCGATGCCCAACCTCGACCCGGTGCACAAGGTCACGATCCTGCCCCGCGGCCGCTCGCTCGGGCACACCCTCGTGCTGCCCGTCGAGGACCGTTACACGCAGACCCGCTCCGAGATCCTCGACCAGCTGGTGTACGCCCTGGGCGGACGGGCGGCCGAAGAGCTCGTCTTCCACGAGCCGACCACCGGTGCGTCCAACGACATCGAGAAGGCGACGAAGCTCGCCCGCGCCATGGTCACCGAGTACGGCATGAGTTCCAAGCTCGGCGCCGTGAAGTACGGGGTGAACGAGTCCGAGCCGTTCCTCGGCCGCGACTACGCCCACCAGCGCGACTACTCCGAGGACATCGCCGCCGACATCGACTCCGAGGTGCGCGATCTGATCGAGGCGGCGCACGACGAAGCCTGGGAGATCCTCGTCCAGTACCGGGACACCCTCGACCAGATGGTGCTGGAACTGGTCGAGAAGGAGACGCTGAACAAGGAAGACCTCGAGCGCATCCTGGCACCGGTACGCAAGCGGCCGCCGCACAACACGTTCACCGGGTTTGGCAAGCGCACGCCGAGCGATCGCCCGCCGATCGAGATCCCGCCCAGCGCAAGGTCGAACGGTCTGGTCAAGGGCGGCGCCCCGGTCGGGCAGTCGAGCCAGGCACCGCCCCCCGACCAGGCCGGATCGAACCAGGGCTATGGCCCTACGCAGACGTACGGGTCGCGCCACTCGTACAGCGATCCTACGGGGCAGCAACCCCCGCCCTACGGCGAGCAGCCCGCTGGGACCTTGCCACCTATGGCACCGCCTCCCGCCGGGTACCCGAACTACCCCGAGCGGGTACAGCCTCCGGGACCTGATCACACCCGTGAGTGAGCCTGCCCCGGGCGTCGACCTGGCGCGCGCCGAGGCTGCTGTCCGTGAGCTGCTGATCGCGATCGGAGAGGACCCTGATCGGGAAGGGCTCAAGCGCACGCCGGCGCGGGTCGCGAACGCCTACGTCGAGATATTCGCGGGCCTCTCGGTACCAGATCCGGACGCCGTGCTCGAGACGACGTTCGACGAGAACCATGACGAGCTCGTACTCGTCAAGGACATTCCGCTGTACTCGATCTGCGAGCACCACCTCGTACCGTGGCACGGCACCGCGGCGGTGGGCTACATCCCGGGCGAGGACGGGCGGATCACCGGCCTGTCGAAGCTGGCCCGCCTCGTCGATCTGTATGCCAAGCGCCCGCAGGTGCAGGAGCGGCTGACCTCCCAGGTAGCAGACGCCGTAATGCGGCGTCTTGAGCCGCACGGGGTCGTGGTGGTCGTCCAGGCAGAGCACCTGTGCATGGCAATGCGCGGTGTGCGCAAACCCGGATCGACGACCGTGACCTCCGCGGTGCGTGGCATCTTCAAGGACGATCCGCGCAGCCGGGCCGAGGCGCTCAGCCTTATCTTGGGCCGGTGAACCGATCGTGCAACGCCCGGCGGTGCGGCACCGCCAAATGTTGCGGGATCGGGGGAGGACGGTGATGAGCTCGCTCCCGCGGCGCTCGGATCGCGTTGCCGTCATGGGCGTGCTGAACGTCACTCCGGACTCGTTCTCGGACGGCGGCCGCTACGTGACGCTGGATGACGCCGTGGCGCACGCGGTCCAGATGCGCGACGACGGCGCGGATCTGGTCGATGTCGGTGGTGAATCGACGCGGCCGGGTGCGGAGCGCGTAGCGCCGTCGGTGGAGACGGCTCGGGTGCTGCCGGTGATCAAAGCGCTTGCCGCCGAGGGCATCGTGACCAGCGTCGACACCTACCGAGCGGAGGTTGCCGCGGCTGCACTGGAAATCGGCGCGCAGGTGATCAACGACGTCTCCGGCGGGTTAGGCGACCCCGACATGGCGCGGGTAGCGCGCGAAGCGGGCTGCCCATGGGTGCTCATGCACTGGCGCGGGCACAGCAAGATCATGCGAGAGCTGGCCGTCTACTCCGACGTCGTCGGCGACGTGCGCCGCGAGCTACTCGCTCGTGTCGACGCCGCGGTGGACGCGGGCGTTGATCCGGATCAGCTGGTGATCGACCCCGGCCTGGGCTTCGCCAAGACGCCCGAGCACGACTGGCCGCTGCTGCGACATCTTCCCACGTTTGTCGAACTCGGACTGCCGGTGCTGATCGGGGCGTCGCGCAAGTCGTTCCTGGGGCGGCTGCTCGCCGCGCCGGACGGCACGCCGCGTCCCGTCGGCGAGCGCGAGGACGCGACCACTGCGATCACCACGTACGCGGCGCTTTGCGGGGTGTGGGGCGTGCGCGTACACGACGTCCGTCCCAACGTGGACGCGGCCCGTGTGGTGGGGGCGCTGCGATGAGTGCCGGCGCGATGAGCCCGGACCGGATTGCGATCACCGGCCTGCGGGTGCGCGGTCACCACGGCGTTTACGACAGCGAGCGGCGTGCCGGGCAGGAGTTCGTCGTCGACGCCGCGCTCGAGCTGGACGTCTCGGCGGCCGCCGCCTCCGATGACGTCGCCGACACGGTGGACTACGGCGCGTTGGCAGAGGCGCTGGCGGCTGTGGTCGCCGGCGAGCCGGTCAACCTGCTCGAGACGCTGGCCACCCGGCTGGCGTCCCTATGCCTGCAGGACAGCCGCGTCGCCGCTGCGACGATCACCGTGCACAAACCGCAGGCGCCGGTCACCGTTCCGGTAAGTGACTTGTCGGTCACTGTGAGGCGTTCCCGCTCATGAGTACAGCCGTGCTGTCTATTGGGTCGAACGTCGGTGATCGGCTGGAGCACCTGCAGTCGGCGGTGGACGCGATGCGCCGCTGGCTGCGCGCCGTGTCGCCGGTGTACGAGACCGAGCCGTGGGGCCCCGTCGCACAGGACGACTACCTGAATGCCGTGCTGCTCGTCACCGACGCGGACGCCAGGCCCGCCGACTGGCTGGATCGTGCGCGGGCGGCGGAGCGGGCGGCCGGGCGCACCCGGGAGACGCGCTGGGGCCCGCGCACGCTCGACGTCGACGTTGTCGCCGTCGATGACTTTCGCAGCGACGATCCAGCGCTGACGCTGCCGCATCCGCGGGCGGCACAGCGCGCGTTCGTCCTCGCACCATGGTTCGCCGTCGACCCGGACGCAAGGCTGGGCAACCGTGCCGTGCGCGACCTGCTCGCAGAGCTGCCGTCCGGCGGCGTGCGCCCGCGTCCCGACCTGGCCGTGGCCTAGCCCATGTCCGTTCCGATGCGGCGCACCAACCTCGGCGACCTTGCGGTCCCGTTCCTCATCATCGGCGGCACCGCGTATGTGCTGTTGCGAACGTCGTACGACTCGATGCCGCCGTTGTCGATCTACGTGCCGGTACCGATCGCGCTGCTCGCCCTTGTCGAACTCCTGACCGCACGCCGGGTGCGCGCAGCGGTGCGACACGACCCGAACGCGCGGCCGATGGCCGCGATCGTGATCGCCCGTTGTGTGGCGCTGGGCAAGGCATCCGCGCTGGTGGCGGCCGGCGTGGTCGGAGCAGCTGCTGCGCTGATCGTGCGGGTGGCTCCGGATGCCGGAACCGTGCACGCCGCTGCCAACGACTTGCGCGTGGGGATCTTCCTTTTAGTGGCGGCATTGTTACTGCTTGCAGCCGGGCTGTTGCTAGAGCGTGCCGGTATCGACCCCAGCCAACGGCGCCCGCGCACTGACGGCAGCTAGCCGGAAACGAAACGCAGCGACCACACAACGGTACGCCCACTGACACTCGCTAGACTCTGCCCATGTCCGCCTTCGCAGCACGTTCCCGCCCGCGAGGTGCACTTCGCACCTTCGGCATGCTGCTCGCACTTGTGCTAGGCGGTATTGCCGTTTACCTCGTCGTAGTCGGGCATACCCAAAAGCAAGTTCAGGTCGGTCTGCTCGTCGGCCTCTGGGGTGTCCTGCTGGGTGCCTTCTCGTTGTTCGGCCCCCGGCGGGGCGAGCCCAACGAAGCCGACGTGCTGCTCGCGCAAAGCGAACGGGAGCCGGTACCGCGCGGCGGGAACGACCAGCAAGTCGCTGTCATGGTCCGTCGCGAGATGGAGCGGGTGCTGCGCGACGAGATCTCGCAGCTGCGCACTGAGGTGTCCGGGCTGCGCAACGATCTCGTCGAGAAGGTCAACGGGCAGCTGCGCCTGGAACGTATTGAGACGACTCGCGTCATCAGCTCTGACATCGAGGAGCTGCAACACGAAGTACGCCGGCTGGCGGTGGCCAGCCGCTCGGCTCAGCAGGCGATCAACGCGCCAGGGTTTGCCCCGGCGACGGTCGTTGAAACAGAGGTCCGCACGAGTGCGCCTCTTCCATACGTCCTCGCCGGATCGGCGGCTGCTCCTGGCCTGGCCAGCTATAACGGCGGGCCCATGGCGCCCGCCGTCGCGTCCGCGGCGGCACCGTTTGCCGGCCCCCCGCCGGCACCGCCTGTTCCGTTCGCCGGGCCGCCGTCGACTCCGCCGGCCGCGCGGGGCGCTCCGCCCGGGATGGCGCCGCAGCGTCCTGTTGCCCCGGTGCAAGCCCGCCCTGTCCAAGCCTCAATGCCGCCTCCCGCAGCGGCACCAGCGCGCCCGCCGTCGCAAATTCCGCCGCCGACGCCACGCCCGGCAGCGCCACCGGTCCCACCCCCGTCCATGCCGCCGCCGACACCCGCCGTCACGACGTTCCCACCTAGCGACGCGACCTCACTGTTGCCGCGAGCGCGCACCGTACCGCCCCCGCCACCGCAGCTCGGGCCGGCCGGCGCGCCACCGCCGGTGGGGCGAGCAGCAGAGCCGTCCGATCCGCTGCAGGCGCTACCCCGGCTGACCCGGTTCGAATATGACTGGGAGTCACCACCTGAGCGGCCTTCGCCCGCGTGGGACGTCACCACCCACGTGGAGCCATCGACGAACCGGCAACCGTTGCCGGGTCCCGGCCCCGAGCCCTATACCGGGCGTCGCCGCTCGTCCGGCGAGCTACCGCCACCAGCGGCGTACGGCACGAATGGTCAAAACGGCGCCGCGCGCGGCAACGGGTCCAACGGCAGCCCGCAGCCGAGCGGCGGGCGGCGCCGTCGCAGTGACCGCGCGGGTGACGACGTGCTGGGCAAGCTGCTCGGCCGGTGACTCGGCCACCACCGAGATACAACCGTTACGCTGTCCGGATGCCCCCGGCTGACAAGCGCGCGGACTACGGACCGCACGCACCGTTGCCGCCGGAGCTGAACCCCCGCCGCGGGCGTTCGCCGAAGGTGCCCCAGCAGATCCGGGTGGGCGATCTGCAGGCCCGTAATCCCAACGCCCCGACGCGGGGCCGGCACCGGGCCAGCCCGTCGGAGCGCGAGACGCCCCCGCCGCCACCGCTCGGCGGCAGCGCGCCGCCTAGCAGCCTCCGCCGAGCGACCCTGCTCAGTGGGCGCGTCCTGCTGGCGCTGATCTCAGTTGGTTTGCTGATCGGCAGCGGCATTGCCTGGGCGACGTACCGGCAGTTCACGCAAGGCATCCAGCACGGCCAGGCGTTGCCGGATCTGCCGAAGGGCACGAAGCGCATCGACGGCGGCAAGGACCAGAACATCCTGCTGCTCGGCAACGACAGCATCGCCGGAGCCACGGCGGCGGAGGTGCGCGCTCTCGGCACGACGATGGACCGCAGTGATTCGGCCACCGACACGATGATGATCTTGCATATCCCGGCGGACGGGAAGCGGGCGACGATCATCTCCTTCCCGCGCGACTCCTGGGTGAGCATCCCCGGACACGGCATGTTCAAACTCAACGCGGCGTACCTCGACGGCTTCAATGACGCCGGCGCGCAGGGTGCCAAAGACCTGCTCACGAAGCAGGGTGCGGGCATCCTGCTGGTAGCGCAGACGCTGAGCGAGCTGACCGGGCTGCACATCGACCACTACGTCCAGGTCAACCTGCTCGGCTTCTACGAGATCAGCGAGGCGATTCAGGGCGTCAACTTGTGCTTGAACGAGGCGCAGAACAAGTACACCGAGGGCGATCCCAGTCACCCGAACGGCTATTCGGGCATCAATCTCAAGAAGGGCTGGAACTACAACGTGAAGGGCACTCAGGCCCTCGCGTTCGTCCGGCAACGGCATGGCCTGCCCCGTGGCGACATCGATCGGATCGTGCGCCAGCAGTACTTCCTGTCAGCAGTGTTCAAGAAGGCGACGTCGAGCAGCACTCTGCTTAACCCCTTCAAGCTGAAGAAGCTGCTGGACTCGGTGAAACGGTCGCTGATCACCGATCCCAAGCTCGACATCCTGGGCTTCGTGCAGCAGTTCACCAAGATCACTGGTGGCAACGTGTCGTTCGCGACGATTCCGATCGTCGATCCGTCCTTCTGGGAAGGCGACCAAGAGGTCGTCAAGGTCGACCCGGCGGCCGTCAAGGCATTCGTGGACAAGCTCGTCGGCGTGCCGCTCGACAATAAGCTCCAGACCGCTAAGACCGTTCCGCCCAGTCAGGTCAGCGTCACTGTCATAAACGAGGCGAACCGCGACCACGTCGCGACGAACAACACCAACATGCTGAGTCAAGCCGGGTTCCTGGCTACGGTCGGTCCCGACACCGACCAGCGCACCGACCAGACCGCGATCGAATACCCGGACGGCATGCAGGCGCAGGCAAAGACGCTCGGTCGCTACGTGCCGGGCGCGGTACTCGAGCTGTCGTCGAGCGTCTCGAAGATAACCCTGGTCCTCGGGAGCGACGGCATCTCCGCAAGCGCCACGCCCCCGGCGACGCAGCCGAAACCCAAGACGTCCACCTCAGCGAAGCCGCCGTCCTCGCCTAGCCCGAGCCCGTCCGGCGTCACCAACGCAGCCCAGAACTCCGCCTCGTGCATCAACTGATCTGATCCCGGCTGCGCGGATCCGCGTCTCCGCCACAAGGGCGGATCCGCATCTCCGCTCCGCGCCTACGTTGCTGGCCACGTCGCGGCGCCGGGGCTCTTCGCGCGAGCGCTCATCGCGAGGTCGGTGCGTTCCCTGTGGTCGCCCGCCGCTCAGCCGGTAAAGGGCCAGTCGGCTTGAGCGGTGGCATTCTGCGCGGCCCGGCGTTGTTGCAACGCGGCGACCTGCGCGACCTGGGAGGCGATGTCGACGCCGGTCTGATCGGCGAGCAGGTAAATGCCGTAGGCAAGTTCACCGAGACGTCCGGCCCAATCGCCGCTGGGCCGAAACGGGCGGCGCCCACGCTCGGTGGCCCGGGTAGCCGTCGCGGCGAGAATCCCGAGTTGGGTC
Organism: Jatrophihabitantaceae bacterium; assembly: GCA_035263725.1. Taxonomy (GTDB): domain Bacteria; phylum Actinomycetota; class Actinomycetes; order Mycobacteriales; family Jatrophihabitantaceae; genus DASXRA01. The sequence goes on from DATFRC010000063.1 coordinate 7,618, forward strand.
TGCAGCTCGAGCAGCAGTGCGGGAGCCGTGGCGTGCAAGCCGGCCACGTCCGCACTCTGGGCCACGAGCTGCTGCATATCGGTCACGAGGCGGCTCCGGAGGGACGCCTCTCGCTCCGCGGCAGGAGCCGCCGGGCAAGCACATTCACGGTGGGACAACCTAGCCGATCCGAAGCCGCCGTGTCGCGTCCGCGTAGGCTCCAAGTAGACGATCGCCACCAGTGAGGACCGCCGTTGACCGCTGCCCGACCCGCGCGGCTGCGCGTTGGCGTAATCGGTGCTGGACGGGTGGGTGCCGTGCTGGGTTCCGCCTTGGAGCGAGCCGGGCACGAGGTGGTGGCCGTCAGCGCCATATCCCGGGAGTCGGTGCGCCGGGCCGAGCGACTGCTGCCGGCAGCCCCGATCCGCCCGCCGCACCAGGTGGTCGATGCCGCCGACTTGGTGCTGCTCGCCGTTCCCGACGACGCACTGCGCCCGTTGGTCAGCGGCCTGGCGGCCACCGATGCCTGGCGTGCCGGCCAGATCGCGGCGCACACCTCGGGAGCGGTCGGCGTCGGGGTGCTCGATCCCGCGGCGGCGCGGGGCGTGCTGCCGCTGGCGCTGCATCCGGTCATGACGTTCACGGGCCGCCCCGAAGACGTGGACAAGCTGACCGGTGCGACGTTCGGAGTGACGGCCCCCGACGAGCTGCGCCCGGTGGCCGAGGCCCTCGTCGTCGAACTGGGTGCCGAACCCGTCTGGGTGCCCGAACTTGCCCGGCCGCTGTACCACGCGGCGCTGACCGTCGGCGCCAACCATCTCGTCACAATCGTGAACGACGCCCTCGACCTGCTCACGCAGGCCGGGGTAGAACAGCCGGCGCGGCTGCTGGCTCCATTGTTGTCGGCTGCCCTCGACAACGCGCTGCGCCTCGGGGACATCGCGTTGACCGGCCCGGTCTCGCGCGGCGACGTCGCCACGGTGCGCACGCACCTGGCGACCCTGGCGCAAGATGCCCCCGAGACAGTGCCCTCATACATCGCCATGGCGCGCCGCACCGCGCAACGGGCGCTGTCAGCCGGTCGGCTCAACGCCGAGCAGGCGCAAGAGATCGCGGAGGCGCTGTCATGAAAGTGGTGCGGTCCCGCGCGGAGTTCGCGGGCGTGCGCGGCGAGCTGGCCGACCCGGTCTCGCTGGTGCCGACGATGGGCGCCCTGCACGCCGGGCACATAGCGCTGATCGAGCAGGCGCGGGCGTGGGCCGAGTCGGTCATTGTCACGATCTTCGTCAACCCGCTCCAGTTCGGCCCCACGGAGGATCTGGCCGTCTACCCCCGGACGCTTTCGGCCGACCTTTCGCGCTGCGAGCAGGCGGGCGCGGATGTCGTGTGGGCTCCGCCCGTCGAGGACATCTACCCCGGCGGCGCCGCGCAGGTGCGCATCGATCCCGGGCCGTTGGGCGCCGAGTTGGAAGGGCGGTTCCGGCCTGGGCATTTCGCCGGCGTGCTCACCGTCGTGGCGAAGTTCCTCGGCCTGGTGCGCCCGGCGATGGCGTTCTTCGGCGAGAAGGACTACCAGCAGCTGGCGCTGATCACCCGCATGGTCGGCGACCTCGAGCTCGGCGTCGGCATTGCCGGCGTACCGACCGTCCGGGAGCCGGACGGCCTGGCGCTCTCGAGCCGCAACGTCTTCCTGTCCGCCGAAGACCGCCGGCGGGCGCTCGCGTTGTCGCGCGCGCTGTTCGCCGGGCAGGCCGCGGCGCGCGGCGGTCCGGAGGCGGTGCTAAAGGCGGCCCGTGCCGTGCTGGACGCCGAGTCGGGGGTCCGGGTCGACTACCTCGAGCTGCGGTCCGCGGTCCTCGGGCCGGCGCCGTCTTATGGCACGGGGCGCTTGTTGGTCGCCGCCCGGGTCGGCAGCACTCGGCTGATCGACAACGTGGCGGTGACGCTATGAGCTTTCCGACGCGCCTGCAGGCGCCCGAACCGGGCTGGACCGCCGACGCCGACGTGGTGATCGTCGGTTCCGGAATCGCCGGGCTCTCGACCGCGCTACAGATCGCCCGGCACTCGGCGCTGCGCGTCATGCTGGTGACCAAGGACGTGCTCGCCGCCGGTTCGACGGGCTGGGCGCAGGGTGGCATTGCTGCCGCGCTGGCTGCCGACGACTCGCCCGAGCAGCACCTCGCCGACACGCTTGTCGCCGGCGCCGGCCTCTGTGACGAAGACACCGTGCGGCTGCTCGTACGCGAGGGGCCCGCCGCGGTACGCGACCTCGTCCAGCTCGGCACCCGCTTCGACCGGGTGCGCGACGGCGCATTGGCACTGGGCCGCGAGGGCGGCCACCACCGCGACCGCATCGCCCACGCCGGGGGCGATGCCACCGGGGCCGAAATCCAGCGGGCGCTGGTTACCCGCGTGCTCGACGCGTCGGGCGTCGAGATCGTCGAGCACGCCCTGGTGCTGGACCTGCTGCGCGACGCCACCGGCGCGATCGCCGGCATCACGCTGCACGTCATGGGCGAGGGGCAGCGCGACGGCGTCGGCGCCGTGCGGGCTCGGTCCGTGGTCATCGCCACCGGCGGCATCGGCCAGGTGTACGCGTCCACCACGAACCCGTCGGTGTCGACGGGGGACGGCGCAGCCGCCGCCTTGCGGGCCGGCGCGGTGCTGCGCGACCTGGAGTTCGTGCAGTTCCACCCGACGGTTGCGTGGCTCGGTGCCCGGTCGCACGGTCAGCAGCCACTGGTGAGTGAGGCGGTGCGCGGGGAGGGCGCATTCCTGGTGGACGACGCCGGGGTGCGGTTCATGACCGCCGAGCACGAGCTGGCCGACCTTGCACCGCGCGACGTCGTAGCCAAGGCCATACTGCGGCGTATGCAAGCTACCGGCGCCGAGCACATGTGGCTCGACGGCCGGCACTTCGGCGCCGAGAAGTGGCGCGTGCGGTTCCCGACGATCTACGCGACCTTGACCTCCTTGGGCATCGACCCGGTGCACGACTTGATCCCCGTCGTGCCGGCGTGCCATTACGCCTCCGGCGGCATCCGTACCTCGCAGTACGGTCAGACCTCTGTCCCCGGCCTCTACGCCTGTGGAGAGGCCGCGTGCACCGGCGTACACGGCGCCAACCGTCTCGCGTCGAACTCGCTTCTAGAGGGGCTCGTCTTCGGCCGCCGAATCGCGTCGACGATCGTGGCCGAGCCGGGAAGGTTCCGCGATCCCGTGCCGCCGGCCGATAGTCCGGGGCTCGTCGATGACGCGATCCGGACGCGACTCCAGCAGCTGATGTCCGAACACGTAGGTGTGCTGCGAGACGCCAAGGGCCTGGAGACCGGGCAGCGTGAACTGGCCGAGTTGCCGTCCGGAACCGCCGTACCGTGCGGTACGGAGAACTGGGAGGCGACCAATCTGCACACGGTGGCGAGCGTCCTGGCAACGGTCGCGCGCCTGCGCGAGGAGACGCGCGGTTCGCACTGGCGCGACGACTTCCCTGACCGTGACGACCAGCACTGGCGGACGCATCTCGACGTGACCCTGCGATCCGACGGCACGTTGCACGCAGAGAGGGCCGCATGAACATCGACGACGTCGTGCGCCGCGCGCTGGACGAGGACCTCGGCGCCATCGGTGACGCGACCAGCACCGCCACTGTCCCGGCGACGCTGCTCGGCAGGGCCGATTTGGTGGCCCGCGCTGCTGGCGTGGTGGCAGGCCTACCTGCGGCGGCTACCGTCTTCGAGATCGTCAGCGAGGGACGGGCGCGCGTCGAGTTCGGCGCCGCGGATGGCGCATCCGTGACCCCGGGAGAGGTGCTGGCCACGGTCCGCGGACCGGTGCGCGACATCCTCATGGGTGAGCGCACCGCTTTGAACCTGCTCTGCCACCTCTCCGGTATCGCGACGCTCACCCGGCGCTGGGTGGACGCCGTCGCCGGTACTCGCGCTGTCATCCGCGATACCCGCAAGACGCTTCCCGGGCTGCGCGCCCTGGAGAAGTACGCAGTGCGCTGCGGGGGCGGGGAAAACCACCGCATGTCTCTCTCCGATGCGGCGCTCGTCAAGGACAATCACGTTGCCGCCGCGGGTGGTGTCGTCAAGGCGTTCGACGCGGTACGGACGGCATACCCGCAACTCCCGATCGAGGTCGAGGTCGACACGGTGGCCCAGGCACGCGAAGTGATCGACGCCGGCGCCGAAGTCGTCCTGCTCGACAACATGCCGCCGGGGCAGCTCCGTGAGGTCGTGGCGTACGCGCGGGGGCGCGCCAAGCTGGAGGCGTCGGGCGGGCTGACGCTCGAGCGGGCGCGCGAAGTCGCCGAAACCGGCGTCGACTACCTAGCAGTCGGCGCGCTGACCCATTCCGCAGCTGCGCTGGACATCGGATTGGACATGTAGCCATGCTGCTGGCCGTCGACATAGGCAATACCAACACGGTGCTCGGTGTGTTCGAGGGCGATGAGCTCATCCGCGCCTGGCGGATCAAGTCGGATGCGCGCAACACTGCGGACGAGCTCGCGCTCATATTCCGCGGGCTGCTCGACACCTTCAAGATCACCGGCATATCGGCGTGTTCCACGGTGCCCGCCGTGCTGCGCGAACTGCGGGTCATGCTCGCCGACTACTACGCCGACGTGCCGACGCTGATCGTCGAGGCGGGCGTACGCACCGGGGTGGGTGTGCTGACCGACTTTCCGCGCGAGGTCGGCTCGGACCGCATTTGCAACACCGCGGCGGCCCACCACCTGGTCGGTGGCCCGGCGATCGTCGTGGACTTCGGCACGTCGACGAACTTCGATGTGGTGAGCGCCCGCGGCGAGTTCCTGGGTGGCGCGCTCGCGCCAGGCATCGAGATCTCGCTGGACGCATTGGCAGCGCGTGCCGCCCAGCTGCGCAAGGTCGAGCTCGTCGAGCCGCGTTCGCCGATCGGCAAGAACACCGTCGAGTCGTTGCAGTCAGGCATCCTGTACGGCTTCGCCGCGCAGGTCGACGGCCTGGTCCGCCGGCTGAGCGCGCAGCTCGCTCCGGATGACCCGGGCAGCGTGACGGTGATCGCAACGGGAGGGCTGGCGCCGCTGGTGATCGAGCACTGCGAGACCGTTACCCGCTACGAACCCGAGCTGACCCTGCTCGGCCTGCGCCTGGTTTTCGAACGCAACTTCCCCGCGTGATCTTGGACTTGTGGTCGCTATTCGACCAGAACTCCAAGATCATCGCCGACGTTCAGTCGGTCGGGAGTACCCAGATGTCGTCCTTGATGATCGAGACGACCTGCCCGTCGCTGGTGAGCCCTTCGACGCTGACGCCTGGGCCGCCGATGACCACGTCGGTGTGCACACTCGAACGGTTGACGCCGAGTGCGAACAGCTCGTCCGGTGACAGCGCCGTGCCGCCCTCGACGGCCATGGGGAAGCCCTGGCCCCACGCGACATGGCTGCCGGCGTTCTCGTCGTAGAGCGTGTCATGGAAGATCACGCCTGCGGCGCGCACTCTCGACGTTCCGTCGACCAGAGATACCTCGCCGAGGCTCTTCGCGCCCTGGTCCGAACCGAGTTCGACCGTGACGGCGTCCTGTCCGCGCGTAGCGCTCACCGACACAATGCGCCCGTTCGCGAACTCGACGCGCAGCCCCTCGACCAGCGCGCCGGCCTGGGGCATCACTAACGGACGGGTCAGCGTCATCACGCCGTCGGCCCGGCGCCGGTCCGGTGAGGTGAAGACCTCCTCGGTGGGCAGGTTCGGCATGTAGTCGATGCCTGCTTCGGTCCGGAGTGAGCCGCTCATCCAGCGGGCTGCGGGCAGCAGCCCCACGGTCAGGTCGGTGCCGTCGCCGACATAGCGCACCGCATCCAGCTCCAGGGTCTCCAGGGCCGACGCACGGGCGTGCAGCGTTGCCCGGTGCTCACGCCACGCGGCGACCACGTCCGGGGCGTCGAAGCGCATCGCCACGCCCACGGCGTCCCATAGGCGCTCGACATCTGGCTCGCCGAACACCTGCTGCGCCCATCCGGCGTTCGGGGCGGCGCAGATCGTCCAGGCGACCTTGCCGCCGAGCACCACTCGCCGCGACTCGGTCGCCAGATCGAGAGCCACGGCAGCCACGCGGGCCGGGTCGATGTCGTCGAACAGGTGCGGGTCCGGGTTGCCGGTTAGCCGGATCAACGCGGCACCCGCGTCCTCGCACTCGCGCAGCCGGGCCAGCTCCCACGCCGGCGCAGTGGTGAGCGTCTCGGCCGGTGCATGGCGCAGCATCGCGCGGCGGACGTACCCGTCCGCGTACGCGACATCGACGCGCCGTGCTCCGGCACGGTAGGCCTGCTCGACGACCTCCCGGACCACCGGCGCGTGGGCAATGTCGGCACTCACCAGCACGTACTGTCCGGACTGGACGTTCGCGCCGACCTTGACGACGAGCTCGGCGTAGCGGGCGAGGCGATCTTGGCTCATATTGGCGCAGCCTACGGCTCAGTGACGCCGGCTGCGAACCGCAATTGTTGTGTAGGGCATTTCGAACTGGGGCCGACCTTCCAAATCGGGATGATTACGCCCAAGATCCTGCACTTCGTCCAGCAAGGCAGCGCGTGCCTGCGCCGGCAGATCGATCACGTAGGCGCGCGTGGCTATCACGTCGACCAGCCCGGCGGCATCGACGATCTGGCGGTGCGGGAACTCGGCGTGCTCCGGCGGGTCGAACCACTCCGGATCGAACATCGCCTCGTCGGTGCTGCGCGGCGAACGGGGGAGTCCGGCCAGTCGCGCCGCGAGCAACTCGTCCAGAGCCCGTGTCCAGGCCACCGACGTGTCGCGCTGGTTGGCGAGCACACCGACCACGCCGCCCGGCCGCAGCACCCGCGCGATCTCACGGTCGGCGGCAGGACGTTCGAACCAATGCAGCGCCGCCGCGATCAAGACCGCATCGACATAGCCGTCGGGCAGCCCTGTCGCCTCGGCACTGCCAGTGTGGACGTCCACAGTGGACAGCCGCGCGCTGAGCTCCGCGCGCATCGCGGGCGCCGGTTCCACGGCAACGACGTCCAGGCCGCGGCCGACGAGGTCGGCGGTCAGCTTGCCGGTGCCGGCGCCGAGATCGAGCACCCGCTGGGCATCGCGTGGGAGCAGCCAGGTGACTGCGTCGGCCGCATAGTCGGGACGCGCGCGCTCGTACAGCGCAGCTGCTGAGTTGAACGTCGCACCGAGACGTCGGCGATCCTCGTCGGACAGTGCACGACTCACATCGACGACCGTAACTACTCTCGGCCGCGTGGACCTACGCATATTTACCGAACCTCAGCAGGGCGCGACCTACGACGACCTCCTCCGTGTGGCCAGGGCCAGCGAGGACCTCGGCTTCGACGCGTTCTTCCGCTCCGACCACCTGCAGCGCATCGGGCCGGGCGATCCCCGCCCAGGTCCGACCGACTCGTGGGTCACGTTGGGCGCGCTCGCTCGCGATACCAGCCGAATTCGGCTCGGCACCTTGGTGACGTCGGCGACCTTCCGGCTGCCCGGGCCGCTCGCCATCGCGGTGGCGCAAGTCGATGCGATGAGTAACGGCCGGGTCGAATTTGGAATCGGCGCCGGCTGGAACGAGGCTGAACATCGCTCCTACGGCGTGCCGTTCCCCGACACGCGCGAGCGTTTCGACCGCCTCGCAGAGCAGTTGGCGATCCTGGAAGGGCTGTGGCGCACCGCGCCCGGCGCGACGTTCACCCACGAGGGCAAGTACTACTCACTGTTCGAGTCGCCCGCGCTACCGAAGCCTGTGCAGTCGCCGCGTCCCCCGATCATCATTGGTGGCAAGGGTAAGCGACGCACGCCGCAGCTTGTCGCCCGGTACGCGGACGAGTTCAACGCGCCGTTCGAGACGCTCGCGTCGACCGAGACGATCTTCGAGCGAATCCGGGCGGCCGTCGGTGGCCGGACCCTGCGGTACTCGGCGGCGCAGACCGTCGCGATCGGCTGCGACGACCGCGAGGTGGCCCGACGCGCCGACGCGATCGGCGAGGACCTGAACGGCCTGCGGGTGGGCGGGCTTGCTGGTACGCCGGCGCAGGTGGTGGACAAGATCGGCCAGTTCGCGCAACTCGGCGCCGACCGGCTGTATCTCCAGGTGCTCGACCTGGCCGATCTCGACCACCTGGAGTTGATCGCGACCGCGGTGGCCCCGCAGGTAGGGGCTCTATGAGCGCGATGAGCCTTTGCGCGAAGAGCCCGGCCGCCGCGACGCGGCCCGCGCCGAAGGCGCGGTGCTGTGCCCGGATTCACCCGGGCGTCAGCGAGTGGTGGAGCCGGGGACCGCGTAGGCGGGATGGGTTAGAGCCAGCCGCGCTGGTCGGCGACGCGGACCGCCTCGACGCGATTGCGTACGCCGGTCTTGGCGATCGCCGCCGAAAGGTAGTTGCGCACCGTTCCCTCGGACAGGAACAGCTTGGCGGCGATATCGGCCACCGTGGCCCCGTCCCGCGCGGCGACCAGTACGTCGCGCTCGCGACCGGTGAGCGGCGACGCGCCGCCGGCGAGCGTGGCAGCGGCGAGCGCCGGGTCGACCACCCGCTCGCCCCGCATGACGCGGCGCACCGCGTCGGCGAGTTGCTCGCCGGGGGCGTCCTTCACGACGAAGCCGAGCGCGGACGACTCCATCGCCCGGCGCAGGTATCCGGGCCGGCCGAATGAGGTCAAGATGATCACCTTGACCGACGGCGCCTCGTGCGCCAGCGCCGCCGCCGCAGCCAGCCCGTCCATGCCGGGCATTTCGATGTCGAGCAGGGCGATGTCCGGCCGATGTTCGAGTGCCGCCGCCACCACCTCGTCGCCACGACCCACCTGGGCCACGACGTCAAGGTCGTCCTCGAGTTCGAGCAGCGCGGCCAGAGCCGAGCGGACCATCGCCTGGTCGTCGGCGAGCAGCACCCGGGTCACGCGGTCATTGTCGGCGTCTCGCGAGCCGGCCGCGGCGCCGGGTCGGACGCGGCGGCCGGTTCGAGCGGGGCGTCGACCCGCAGCCGCCATCCGCGATGGGGAGCGGCTCCGACGTGGACGGTCCCGCCGGCCGCCTCGACCCGCTCGCGTAGCCCGGTGAGGCCGTTGCCGGCGCCGGCGATGCCCCCCCGGCCGTCGTCGGTGATCTCGATCCAGTCACGGTCGACGCGCACCGTGCAGTGCGAGGCCCGAGCGTGCCGCACCACGTTGGTGACTCCTTCGCGCACAACCCAGCCGAACAGTTCCGACCGCGACGGGTCGACGACGTCGACGGATCCCGGCAGTTCGGCCACGATGCCTGCCGCGCGAAGTACCTCGCGCGCCGTCGCCAGTTCCCCGGCGAGTGTCACTTCTCGGTGCCCGGCGACCGCGGCGCGGACGTCGCCGAGCGAGCGCCTGGACAGCTCCTCCACCTCGGCGATCTCGGTGATTGCACGCTCGTCGTGGCGTTCGGCCAGACGCCGGGCGAGGCCGGCCTTGACCGTGATCGTCGTCAGCGAGTGTCCGAGCAGGTCGTGCAGATCGCGGGCAATTCTGGTGCGCTCGTTCTCCGCGGCGAGGCGGGCCACCTCGGCACGCGCGTCGGCCAGCTGCTGGTTGCTGCGGATCAGCCCGAAGAAGCCGTACATTGCCAGGCCCACCAGGGTGATCGTGATCAACGGGGTGAAATCCAGCCCGGCGTGCCAGAAGGACACGGCCGGCGGCACCACGACGGCGATCAGGCCGTACAGCGCCAGCAGGCCGACCGAGCGTGCGCCCAGCGCGCCGACGGTCAGCACGGCGACGAACGTCAGCATGGCGAACGCGTCCTCGTGCGCGAACACCGTTTCGATGGCGACCAGCGCGACGGTCGCCGCATACAGCGCCCAGAATCGCTTGCGCTGGCCGGCCCACGCGAACGGCAGGGCGAGGAGGTAGCACACGCAGAACGCGACGAGCACTGCGTAGCCGACCGACTCCGCCCACCCGGAACTGTGCTTGCTGACGCCATTCGCCGTCTGGCCCAAGTAGATCAGCCAGATGGCGGGGAAGATGATTCGACGCCACCGCGCAGCGCCGTCGCGGCGGTCCAGCGACCAGGGCCGGAAGCTGCCGCTGCTGTCGGACGCGCACCGATCAGTCATCGTGGTTCCGAGGTTAGACGCGCTTGGTGTCGCGCTGGTACGCCTTCATCGCGAGGAACGCGAAGACGACGGTCCACGCGGCGATACACAGCCAGCCCTTGGCGCCCCACACCTGGCCGGTGCCGCCCAGGCCAAGCCGCGCGGCCTGCACCAGCCAGTACGACGGCAAGCACTCGGCCAGCACCTTGAAGAAGCCGCTACCGGTGATCGGGAACCACACACCGCCGAGGAACGCGAACAGCGCCGTCACGCCGCCCAATGCAGGGCCCATCGAGTCGATGGACATGACGTGGCCCATGAAGATTCCGATCGCCGCGAACGGGACAGCCGCGACAAGGATCAGCCCGGTCATCTGCAGCCACGTGGCGGCGGGCAGGCGTACCCCGAGCATCGCCCCGGACAGGTAGAGCAGCCCGATGCTGAGCAGCGCCAGGACGTAGCTGGTGAGCACCTTGGCGCGGAAGTACGTCCGGGTGCTGAGCGGGGTGAGCCGCAGCTGCCGGTTCCACCCGACCGAACGCTCCGCGGAGATACGCGCTCCGCCGGCCATGACCGACATCATGGCGCCCCAGGCGGCAAGGCTCACCATGTAATACAGCGGTGCGAAGTAGCCGGCGAACCCCAGAGTATGGCCCAGGTCGTGAACGTTCTTGTTCGGCCCGGCGATGAGGAAGTACATCACCAGCGGGAACACCAGCGAGAAGATGAAGAAGCGTACGTTGCGGAACGTCCGCAGCAGTTCGTAGCGGGCGTACACCATCGCACTCATTTGGCAGCTCCGTTTCCGGTCAGTTGCAGGAAGGCCTGCTCCAGGCCCGCCCCGCTGATCTCTATGTCGCGCGCTTGCGGGTAGGCAGGCAGCAGCGCGCGGATTGTGGCGTCCGAGTCCGAGCAGTTGAGGATGACGGCCTCGCCCCGGGTCTCGACGTGCGTGACGCCGGGCAGTACGCCGAGTACCGATGGGTCGACCCCGGGCAGGGTGGCCCGGATGGTGCGCATCCCCACAGCTGCCTTGATCTCCGTCGCCGGACCGTCGGCGACGATCTCGCCGCGGGCCATCAGGATGATCCGGTCGGCGTAGGTGTCCGCCTCTTCGAGGTAGTGCGTAGCAAACACGACGGTCTTGCCGGCCGAGGCGAAGCGACGCATCGTCATCCAGAATGCGTGGCGGCTCTCGACGTCCATACCGACGGTCGGCTCGTCGAGGACGAGCAGGTCGGGGTTGCTGACCAGCGCGATCGCGAAGCGTACTCGCTGAGTCTGCCCGCCGGACAGCTTCTGCACGCGACGTCCGGCGATGTCGGCGATGCCGGTGAGGTCGAGCACCTCGTCTACCGTGAACGGCCTCGGGAACAGCGACGCCATCATGTCGATCAGGTCGCGGACGCTCAGGTCGCGGATCAGCGAACCGGTCTGCAGCATCGCGCCGATTGCGCCGACCTTGACGGCGTCCGCAGGCTTCATGCCGAACAGCGACACTGTGCCGCTGTCCGGCGGCAGCAGGCCGAGCAGCATGTCGATGGTGGTCGACTTGCCCGCGCCGTTCGGCCCGAGTAGCGCCACCGTCTCCCCGGGCGCGATCGAAATGTCGACGCCGCGAACGGCGTACACCGGCCCGTCCGGGGTGCGAAACGTCTTTCTCAGGTCGGACAACTGGATGCCAGTGGTTACGGGGTTGGCCGTATGAGTGGTCACCAGGAAACTGTGCCGGGTCGGCGGCGGAGCCCGGCAGTGGTTTGCTGCCCTGAATTGGCCATGACATAAGTCAGCGCGACGTCATGGGCGCCCGCAGCCCCGCCGGAAACGCCGAGCCGACCTCGATACGCTGGCCCGGTGAGCGAGCATCGCAGCTCGGCGAACGTCGGCCCGGACGACACGTCCGAAGAGCTGCCGCAGCAGATGCGCGTGCGGCGTGCCAAGTACGACCGCCTGATGGCCGACCCGGACCGCGCGCCCTTTCCGGTTTCGGTGCCCCGGACCACCTCACTGGCCAACGTGCGCCGCGCCCATCCGGACCTAGCGCCTGACACGCGCACCGGCGAGTACGTCGGCGTGACCGGCCGTGTCATTTTCGTGCGTAACACCGGCAAGCTGTGCTTCGCCACTTTGCGCGAGGGCGGCGTCGAATTGCAGGTGATGCTCTCGCTCGACCGGGTGGGCGAGGCCGCACTTGCGGCGTGGAAGGCCGATGTCGACCTGGGCGACATCGTATTCGTGCATGGCGAGGTCGTCTCATCGCGGCGCGGCGAGCTTTCCGTGCTCGCGGATTCGTACCGCATCGCGGCCAAGGCCTTGCGCCCGCTGCCGGTTGCGCACAAGCCGCTCTCAGAGGAGATGCGGGTACGGCAACGGTATGTCGACCTGATTGTCCGGCCGGACGCGCGGGAAATGGTGCTGACTCGGGCGAGCGTGCTGCGCTCGATTCGCGAGACTATGAATCGCTTAAGATTTGTCGAGGTGGAGACGCCCGTCCTGCAAACGGTGCACGGCGGCGCTACGGCCCGCCCATTCCACACACACCTCAATGCGTTCGACCTCGACATGTCGCTGCGGATCGCCACCGAGTTGTACCTCAAGCGCGCCATCGTCGGAGGCATCGATCGCGTTTACGAGATGGGGAAGGCGTTCCGCAACGAAGGCGTCGACTCGACGCACTCTCCCGAGTACACGCAACTGGAGGCATACGCCGCGTACGGTGACTACAACACAATGGCCGACCTCACCCAGACACTGGTTCGTGACGCGGCGCGCACGATCGGCGTAACCGCCCCGGTCGCCGAGGACGGGACACGGATAGACCTGTCCGGCGAGTGGGCGTCGGTGTCGATTCATGACGCGCTGTCCAGCGCGCTCGGCGAACCCATCACTGTGGACACGGGCCTGGACGAGCTGCGCCGCTATGCGGACAAGAACGACGTCGCGCTGCGGCCGGACTGGTCCCCGGGCGAAATCGTCCTGGAATTGTTCGAGAAGCTGGTAGAGCACACGATTGTCCAGCCCACCTTCGTCAGGGATTATCCCGTCGAGGTGCGCCCGTTGGCCCGGCCGCACCGCAACGACCCGCGGCTGGCCGAGGCGTGGGACCTGTTCATCGGCGGCATCGAGATCGCTGTGGCCTATTCCGAACTGGCCGATCCGGTGGAGCAGCGGAGGCGCCTTGTCGAGCAGTCGCTCGCGGCGGCGAAGGGCGATCCGGAAGCCATGGAACTGGACGAGGACTTTCTGCGAGCACTCGAATACGGTATGCCGCCGACGGGCGGAATGGGCATGGGCGTTGACCGTGTGATCATGGTGCTCACGCAGCGCGGGATTCGTGAGACGATTCTCTTCCCGCTGCTCAAGCCGCTCTGAGCATTGCTCCTGGCGGGGCATAATAGCTCCCTCGCAATTTGAGCTATTGTAGTGCCGACCCGTTACACCTTTAAAGGAGTCAGCGAGCATGGCCAAGAAGGTTCAAGTCAGTCTCATCGACGACATCGACGGCAGCAATGCGGTGGAGACCGTAGGCTTCGCCCTCGACGGCACGTCGTACGAGATCGACCTGTCGAAGACGAATGCCAGGAAACTGCGCGACGGACTCTCGAACTATGTGGCCCACGCGCGGCGTGCCGGTCGGGTCCGCGCAACAGACGGACGTCGCGCCCGGGGCAGCGCACGATCGGATCGCGAGCAGACGCAAGCAATCCGGGAATGGGCCCGCCGCAACGGACACAAGGTGAGCGACCGGGGTCGTGTGCCCGCGTCAGTTCTGGAGGCATACAACGCCGCTCACTGATCGCCTAGAACGCGGACTGATCGCGTAGAAAACGAAGCCGCCCGCGTGATCTTCCACTTGTGGCTGCTATTCAGCTACAAGTCCAAGATCACGCGTCGGATGAGCTCGTGACGAACGTCCCATCGCAGGTCTGCGCGGCGATCTCTACGCTCGATGGCGTGTATCGGACGATGCTCAAAAGCAAGATCCACCGGGCCACGGTGACCCAGGCGGACCTGCACTATGTCGGATCGATCACGATCGACGCGGATCTGATGGATGCCGCCGACCTGCTGCCCGGCGAGCAGGTGGCCGTCGTGGACGTCACGAACGGCGCGCGCCTGGAAACCTACGTCATCGCGGGATCACGCGGGTCTGGCGTGATCGGCATCAACGGCGCCGCCGCCCATCTCGTGCATGCCGGCGACCTCATCATCGTCATCAGCTACGCGATGCTGCCGGACGCCGAGGCGAAGGTCTACGAGCCCAAGGTCGTGTTCGTGGACGAGGCGAACCGCATTGTCCACCGCGGCACCGACCCCGCCGGGATCCGCTGAGCGTCAGTAGTCGTGCCGGATGCGGGCCCGCACCGGCGTGCCTCGCCCGCCGGCGATAGGCGCCGGCTCCGCAGCGCGCTTCGCGCGGCGGTGCGCCCACACCGTCCACGTGGCCAGGACCAACCCTAGGAAGGCCGTGCCGGTGGCGATTCCCTCGGCGACGGCCGCCCGTGTCTTCTCCCCGTACCAGAAGGGCTCGTACATGTTCGGCAGCGGGCCGAGCGTGCCGATGTCGTAGTGCGAGTAGATCATCACGGCCCCCAACGCCGACGCCGCCACGACGAGGGCCAGCGCCCACGCCACCAGCGACCAGGCCGCTAGCCAGAACACCACCAGGACGGCCAACGCGGCGAACGCCGCCACGCCGGCCTCCCAGCGAAAGAGCGTGCCCTGGCTGATCGAGGCGGCCCGGTTCGGGTCGTAGCGGTAGGCCAGATCCGCATGGATGTAGGCATCCACGGCCAGCATCGCAGCCGTCACGACGCGCAGCACCCACAGCGCGGCGGCCAGGACCCACAGGGGTAGCGAACGGGTCGGCATCAGTAGCCGCCGTTGCCGCCGCCGCCGTAGCCGCCGCTGGTGGACGCGCTGCCACTCGGGCTCGCCGGGGCGATGGCGATCCCGGACGGCGTCGCCACGTGCCAGGTGAAGTGCTGGCTGCCGAAGCTGTCCTTGAAGCCGTTTCCGCTGACCTGACCCGCGGAGTGGTCTTCCGTGAACGTGTAGAGCGGCGTGCCGTTCAGCGCGACCTGCATCTTGCCGTCCGGTCGCGCCACGGTGGTCAGCTTCGCGGTGATCGACGAGGGGCCGCTGGGCATTCCGTCGGCGACCACCAGCGGCTGCCAGAACGTGAGGCAGGCGCTGCTCGTGCACATCACCTTGCCGTTGGCCTCCTGCTCGCTTGCGTAGAGCGTGTGACCCTGTGCGTCAGTCAGCACGTTGCCGGTGCCGGAGACACTGCGGACGGCCACAGTCGTGCCGCCGCCGGACGCCGGCGTCGCGCCGGACGAGCTGCCGCCGGACGAGCTGCATGCCGCGAGAGCCAGCACTCCAGCGCCCCCGATGCCGAGCAGTGCGTATTTGATGATCATGTTCATTCCTTTGCGATCAGTGGTGTAGGACGATGCGCACGAGCTGGTAACCCTTGGCGGTAACGACGTCCAGCTCGGTCAGGTGGCCAGCCGGGATGGATGTGGCACCCGGCACGTCCGCGGTGCCCCGCGGGCTGGCCACCCAGGTCGCCGCGGTATCGCTGCGGCCGTCGTCGGAGCGGGCGATGAGTGAGCACGTACCGTTCGGGTAGGCGCCCTGCAGTGTCAGCCCCAGCTGGGTGCCCCAGCTGCGCCCGGACAGGGACACCGCGGCGTGGACGTGCGTGTGGGGGTCGACCGCGCTGACCGTCGACGTCTGCTGACGGCCGGACGACAGCCCAGCCGTCGTCGACAGCCCGCCGACGCCGAGCAGCAGCGCCGCCGCGCCGATCATGGCCGTCACCCGGCGACCCCGCGGAGTGCGCGCCTCACGGGCGATCTCGGCGATCAGCCGTTCGAGCAGGCGCGACGGTGGCTCTTCCGATGCGCCGTCCAGCCGCTCGACCTCCGCGGCATCGACCAGCGGAAGCAGCGGGGGGATCCAGGCCACGGCGGCGAGTTCGTCCACGCATGTGGCACAGGTGGCCAGGTGCTCCTGCAACTGCACCGACTCGTCTGGTTCTAGGGCATCTAGGACGTATGCCGCGACATACTCGCGGAACTGGCAAGCGTCGGTCATGGCTGCGCCACCCCCCGCTCCTGGAGCGCGAGGCCCAGGGCACGCAGCGCGTAGTGCAGCCGAGAGCGCACCGTGCCGGCCGGCAATCCGCGCTCCTGAGCGACCTCCCGGGTGGTACGACCCCGGTAGTAGCAGTCGATGAGTACGGCGCGGTGTGCCGGGCTCAGCGCACCGAGGGCGTCGGCCACAAGGACCGAATTGAGCGCCGCGTCGATGTCGTCGGCGGCCACGATCGAGTCGATCTGGTCGTCCGACGTCTCGACGGGGCGCGCGCGCCGGGCCCGGTAGGCGTCGATGACCAGGTGCCGCGCCGTGGTGAATAACCAGGGACGAATCGCGTTCGGGGGCAGCCGGTCCGCGTTGCGCCAGGCACGCAGCAGCGTCTCCTGGACGATGTCCTCCGCAGCCGGGCGGTCGCCCCCGAGCAGGCGCTGCACGAACGCGAGCAGCGCGCCGGCGTGCTCCGCATAGAGCGCGCGGGCGAGCTCCTCGTCTCGCACAGGTGTGCCACCCATACCAAGTACGACGGAGCCGACGCCAAGAGTGCTCAATCGGGTGAGTTCCACCGTTCGCTGGTAGCGGACGGCATCGGGGCATCTCCGGGGCGTGCGGGCCGTTGATCCCTATGCGTCGTCGACTTCGCGCCGGACGACGTAGCCGTCTGTAGCTGATCTGCGACCATGGCCGTAACAGAGCGGCAGTAGAGTCATGGCTGACGATCTGCTGCGAGAACTGTTGCAACGGAGCAGACCTCGTAGCAGGAAGCCAGCGGTATGTACGAGGCGCGGAAGGAGCTGACATGTTCGAGAGGTTCACCGACCGCGCGCGTCGGGTTGTCGTCTTGGCCCAGGAAGAGGCCCGGATGCTCAATCACAACTACATCGGCACCGAGCACATCCTGCTCGGGCTGATCCACGAAGGCGAAGGCGTCGCAGCCAAGGCCCTCGAGTCGCTCGGCATCTCCTTGGAGGCCGTGCGCTCGCAGGTCGAGGAGATCATCGGCCAGGGTCAGCAGGCGCCCAGCGGGCACATCCCGTTCACGCCACGGGCCAAGAAGGTGCTGGAGCTCAGCCTGCGCGAGGCGTTGCAACTTGGTCACAACTACATCGGCACGGAGCACATCCTGCTCGGCCTCATTCGTGAGGGCGAGGGGGTGGCGGCCCAGGTGCTGGTGAAGCTGGGCGCCGACCTGAACAAGGTGCGCCAGCAGGTCATCCAGCTGCTCAACGGCTACCAGGCCAAGGAGCCGGCCGGCACCGCGTCCGAGGCGACGCCGTCCACTTCGTTGGTGCTGGACCAGTTCGGCCGCAATCTCACCCAGGCCGCGCGCGAGGGCAAGCTCGACCCGGTCATTGGCCGGGAGAAGGAGATCGAGCGCCTGATGCAGGTGCTCTCCCGCCGGACGAAGAACAACCCGGTGCTGATCGGCGAGCCCGGCGTCGGCAAGACCGCCGTCGTGGAGGGCCTGGCTCAGGCCATCGTCAAGGGCGAGGTCCCCGAGACGCTCAAGGACAAGCACCTGTACACGCTCGACTTGGGCTCACTGGTCGCGGGCTCCCGCTACCGCGGTGACTTCGAGGAGCGCTTAAAGAAGGTGCTCAAAGAGATCCGCACCCGCGGCGACATCATCATGTTCATCGACGAGATCCACACCTTGGTGGGTGCGGGTGCCGCCGAAGGCGCCATCGACGCCGCGTCCATCCTCAAGCCGATGCTGGCCCGCGGCGAGCTGCAGACCATCGGGGCTACGACACTCGACGAGTACCGCAAGCACCTGGAGAAGGACGCCGCCCTGGAGCGGCGCTTCCAGCCGGTGCAGGTAGGCGAGCCGACCGTGGCGCACACCATCGAGATCCTGAAGGGGCTGCGCGACCGTTATGAGGCGCACCACCGCGTCTCGATCACCGATTCGGCTCTCGTGGCCGCGGCGGGCCTCGCGGACCGTTACATCAGCGACCGATTCCTCCCCGACAAGGCCATCGATCTGATCGACGAGGCCGGTTCCCGCATGCGCATCCGCCGCATGACTGCCCCGCCGGACCTGCGTGAGTTCGACGAGCGCATCGCCGAGGTGCGGCGCGAGAAGGAATCCGCGATCGACGCGCAGGACTTCGAGAAGGCAGCGGGCCTACGGGACAAGGAGAAGACGCTGCTCGTGGAGAAGGCCAAGCGCGAGCAGGAGTGGAAGGCCGGCGACATGGACGTCGTGGCCGAGGTCGACGACGAGCAGATCGCTGAGGTGCTGGCGACCTGGACCGGCATTCCCGTCTTCAAGCTCACCGAGGAGGAGACGGCCCGGCTGCTGCGCATGGAGGACGAGCTGCACAAGCGCGTCGTCGGCCAGCAGCAGGCGATCAAGGCCGTGTCGCAGGCGATCCGGCGCACACGCGCCGGGCTCAAGGACCCGAAGCGCCCCGGTGGCTCGTTCATCTTCGCCGGCCCGTCCGGTGTCGGTAAGACCGAACTGGCCAAGACGCTGGCCGAGTTCCTGTTCGGCGACGAGGACGCGCTCATCCAGCTGGACATGTCGGAGTTCCACGACCGGTACACGGTGTCGCGGCTGGTCGGTGCCCCTCCGGGCTACGTCGGCTACGACGAGGGTGGCCAGCTCACCGAGAAGGTGCGCCGCAAGCCGTTCTCAGTCGTGCTCTTCGACGAGGTCGAGAAGGCGCACCCGGACGTGTTCAACACGCTGCTCCAGGTGCTCGAGGACGGTCGGCTCACCGACGGCCAGGGCCGCATCGTCGACTTCAAGAACACCGTGCTGATCCTGACCACGAACCTGGGCACCCGCGACGTATCGAAGGCCGTGACGCTGGGCTTCCAGTCCGGCAACGACGAGGCGTCGAACTACGAGCGGATGAAGCAGAAGGTCACTGACGAGCTCAAGCAGCACTTCCGTCCCGAGTTCCTCAACCGCATCGACGACACGATCGTGTTCCACCAGCTCACCGAGGACGAGATCGTGCAGATCGTCGACCTGCGGCTGGCCATGCTCGACACGCAGATGCGCAACAAGGACATGGGCCTGGAGCTGACCGACGCCGCAAAGAGGCTGCTCTCCAAGAAGGGCTACGACCCGGTGCTGGGCGCGCGGCCATTGCGCCGCACGATCCAGCGCGAGATCGAGGACGCGCTGTCGGAGAAGATCCTCTACGGCGAGTTGCAGGCTGGGCAGATCGTGCTGGTGGACGCCGAGCCGTCGCCGGACGGCGTCGAGAAGAACGGCAAGTTCACGTTCCGCGGCGAGCCGAAGCCGGCGGCCGTCCCGGAGGT
>DATFRC010000064.1:0-5484 GCA_035263725.1 Jatrophihabitantaceae bacterium
GGAATGGTGCCGGCCGATCATCCGGTCTTCCTGAGCATTCAGCCGAACGGCAGCGCGACGGTGCTCGGCTCGGCACAACCCGCTGCGGTGGCGCCGGCACCGACGCCAACCCCGACACCGACGCCAACCCCGACACCGACGCCAACCCCGACACCGACGCCGACCCCGACAAGGACAGCCGGCCCGACGAGGACCGCCACCCCGACCGGGACCGCCCGCCCGGCGACCAAGCCGTCCAAGCAGCCGGCTACCTCGACGCAACCCACGCGGGGCCAGCGGTGACGCGGCCTCCGCCGGGCCGGCGAGCACAACCGCCGAGGGCGCGCCGGGTGGAGGCGCCGCCGGCACCTCGACCTGTCCCCGGGCGCCGGGGAACGACCGGAACGGCGCGCGTCCCCGGGCCGGTACCCCGTCCGGGTCCGCCGAGAACGAGGCAGGCGACGCCCGGGCGCCCGGCCCGGCCCCTGCCGCGCCCCCAGCCCGCCGCCCGGCCGCAGCCCGCGTCTCGGCCGCGACCGGCTCCGCGGCCGCGGCCGCGCAAGCCGCGCCGCACACTGGTGATGACTGCACTGAGCAGCCGGCTCCGGGTGGGCTTTGCCGCGGTCTGCGTGCTCCTCGTCGTCATCGCTGGGCGGCTGGTCCAGCTTCAGGGCCTCGATCACGCGAACTACGCAGGCGCCGCTGCAGCGCAGCGACAGTCCACGGTCGAGTTGCACGCGCTGCGCGGCCAGATCGTCGATCGCTACGGCACCGTGCTGGCCTACACCACGAGCGCCCAGGACATAACGGCCGACCCGCAGCAGATTCCGGCCGATGACCGTACCCGCTACGCCCTGCAACTCACGTCACTCCTGGACACACCCGCGTTGGACCTGATGCGGCTGCTCGCCGGACCTGGGCAGTACGCCGTGCTTGCCCGCGCCATGCCGCCGCAAGTCGCGCGGCAGGTCGAGAACCTCAAGCTGCCCGGCATCTACACGCAGGCCACCACCGAGCGCCAGTACCCGGGGCAGACCACGGCAGCCAACGTGATCGGGTTCGTGCACTCCGACGGCAGCGGGGGAGCCGGCATCGAGTACCAGTACAACGACTTGCTCGCAGGCCAGGACGGCCGGCTCACCTACGCGGTCGACGGCACCGGCAACGTCAATCCGGCCGGCCCCACCGTCCGCACGGACGTGGTCAACGGCGGCACAGTCCGGCTCACCATCGACCAGGACCTGCAGTACACCGTTCAGCAGTACCTCGACGCCGCGGTCCGGTCCTCCGGCGCACGCGGCGCGCAGGTCGCGATCCTGGACACCCGAGGGCAGGTGCTCTCGCTCGCTGCGAGCGGCACGTTCAATGCCGCCGAGCCGGCCACGCTTAGTTCGCAGCCCGCCAATGCCCCCATCCAGACCGTCTTCGAGCCGGGTTCGGCCAACAAGGTCGTGACGTTCGCCGCTGCCGTCGAGAAGGGCCTGATCAGGCCGTCGTCGCTCATTCAGGTACCGACCACGTTCCAGATGAGCGACGTCACAGTGCACGACGCGTGGTGGCACCCGCCCGAGACGTTCACTGCGACCGGCGTGCTCGCCGAGTCGTCGAACGTCGGCACGCTCGAGATCGCCCAGAGGCTGGGCCCGCAGGCGTGGTACGCCTATGAGAGAAGGTTCGGCATCGGCACTGCGACGGGGATCGAGCTGCCCGGCGAGAGCCCTGGGATCCTGCCCGCTCCCGACGCATGGTCCGGCTCCTCGTTCGCGAATTTGCCAATTGGGCAGGGCGAGGCGATGACCGTGCTGCAATTGGCCTCGATGTATCAGACGATCGCCAACAACGGGGTGCGGGTGCCGCCGCGCATCGTCGCCTCGGTCACCGATCCGGACGGCGCCACCCGGGTGACCCGCCAGCCGCCGGGCGTCCGCGTGGTGAGCCCGAATACCGCCAAGACGGTGCGCACCATGCTCGAGTCCGTGACGCTGCCGGGGGGCACCGGCGTCAAGGCCGCGATCGACGGCTATCGCATCGCCGGGAAGACGGGCACCGGGCAGCAGCCGGACCCGAACCACGGCGGGCGGTACAGCGATTGGATGAACTGGGACACTTTTGCGGGAATCGCGCCCGCCGACAAGCCGCAGTTCATCGTCGCGATCATGGTGGACAACCCGGCGCACGGCCTCGAGGGCGGCGACGTCGCGGCGCCGCTGTACCACGAGATCGCTACCTATGAATTGCAGCACGCGCGCATTCCGCCGACTGGGTCGCTGTCCAAGCACGTGCCGTTGCAGGTCTGCGACGCGACGACGCGAATGGATAGCCCCAGTAGCGTGTGCTGACGTGTCTATCCCCCGACCAGCTAAAGCGGAGGCGCACCGGCTGAGCGCGCTCGCTGCCGGGGCCGAGGGGCGGCTCGTCGGCCCGGACATTGCGGTCACCGGCGTCACTGCGAGCAGCATCGAGGTGCGGCCGGGTGATCTGTTCGCGGGCCTGCCTGGGCAACGTGGGCACGGCGCGCGCTTCGCCGAGCAGGCCCGGGCGGCCGGAGCGGTTGCCGTGCTCACCGACCCCGCCGGTCTTTCGTGGCTGCCGCGCGAGCTGCCGGCGATCATGGTGGACAACGTGCGGGCGCGCCTGGGCGTCGTCGCCGCGGCCGTCTACGGGTGGCCCAGCCGTGCCATGACGGTGCTGGGCGTGACCGGCACGAGCGGCAAGACGACGACGACGTTTCTGGCACGAGCAGGGCTCAGCGCCGCCGGGCGGGTACCGGGGCTGATCGGCACGGTCGCCACGATGATCGGCGACGAGTCCGTGGCGACCGGGTTGACGACGCCGGAGGCGCCCGACGTCCAGGCGTTGCTCGCCGTGATGCGGGAGCGAGGCACGGACGCGGTGGCGATGGAGGTGTCCAGCCACGCGCTGACAATGGGACGCGCCGACGGCATCGACTTCGCTGTCGGCGCGTTCACCAATCTTTCCCAGGATCATCTCGACTTCCACGCCGACATGGACGACTACTTCGCCGCGAAGGCCCGGTTGTTCGACGGCCGGGCGAGGGTGCCGATCGTTGTCGTCGACGACGCGTGGGGCCGCCGCCTCGCCGGCGCCGTCGGGGCGGCGGCCATCACTGTGAGCACCAGCGAGCGCAGTGCCACGTGGTGGGCGGGCGACGTGCGGACCCTGCCCGACGGCAGCACCGCGTTCCAGGTGCACGCGCCGCACGGCGAGTTCGCGGCCGGGTGCGCGGTGCCCGGGGCGTACAACGTTGCAAACGCGGTGCTGGCGCTCGCGATGCTCGACGCGGTCGGCATACCGCCGGAGATTGCGGTGCCTGCTGTGGAATCAGCTACCGTGCCTGGACGTATGGAGCGGATCGAAGCCGGGCAGCCCTACCTCGCGATCGTCGACTACAGCCACAAGCCGGCGGCGGTCGAGGGCGCCCTGCAGGCGCTGCGGCCACTCACGAAGGGCCGGCTCATCATCGTGCTCGGCTGCGGCGGCGACCGCGACCGCGCCAAGCGGCCGATCATGGGGGAGGTCGCGGCGCGTGACGCGGACCTCTTGATCGTCACGGACGACAACCCGCGCTCGGAGGACCCGGCCGCGATCCGGGCTGCCATGTTCGCCGGCGTCCCCGCCGCGTTGCAGCACCGGGTCCGGGAGGTGGGCGACCGGGCCGAGGCAATCAGGGCGGCCGCCGCAGCCGCGGAGCCGCACGATACGGTGCTCGTCGCGGGCAAGGGACACGAGACCGGGCAGGAGGTCGCCGGGGTGGTCCACCCGTTCGATGATCGCGAGATGTTGCGGCGGGCCATCGAGGAGTCCACCAGTTGATCGGCATGACGCTCGGCGAGGTCGCGGAGATCGTCCATGGGCGTCTCTCCGGTGCCGACCCGCGGTCGCAGGTGAGCGGGACGGTCGAGTTCGACTCGCGCGAGGCCCGGCCGGGCGGGTTGTTCCTGGCGCTGCCCGGCGGGCACGTGGACGGGCACTCGTTCGTCGGCGACGCGATCGCATCCGGAGCCGTAGCGGCAATCGTGACGCAGCCGGTAGACGCGCCGAGCATCGTCGTGGCCGACGGCCGAGCCGCGCTCGCCGCCCTCGCCACAGCTGTGGCGCGGCGCCTGCCTGACACGCTCGTCATCGGTATCACCGGCTCATCGGGCAAGACGTCGACGAAGGACGTCCTCGCCCAGGTGCTGCAGCGCCTCGGCCCGACCGTCGCGCCGCCCGAATCGTTCAACAACGAGCTGGGCCACCCGTACACCGTGCTCCGCGCCACGACGGACACCCGATTCCTGGTCCTCGAGGTGAGCGCCCGGGGTATCGGGCACATCCGTGAGCTCACTCGTATCGCGCCGCCGCGCATCGGCGTTGTGCTCAACGTGGGTTCGGCACATCTCGGCGAGTTCGGCTCGCGGAAAGCGATCGCTGACGCCAAGGGCGAACTGATCGAGGCGCTGCCCGCGGACGGGATTGCCGTCCTGAACGCCGACGACCCGCTGGTGAGTGGCATGCGCACGCGGACCGCAGCCCGGGTCGTGTCCTTCGGTACGTCCGGAGACGTGCGCGCGTCCGGCGTGACGCTGGACGGGCTGGGACGCGCGCGGTTCACGCTGCACGCCGGCGGATCGGCGCCGGTCCAGCTGCAGGTCTCGGGCGAACACCAGGTGGCAAATGCGCTCGCCGCCGCCACGGCCGCCCTCGCCTGCGGCATGCCGCTGCCGGACGTGGCCGCTGCGCTCTCCGCGGCCACGCCGCGGTCGAAGTGGCGCATGGAGATCACCGAGCGTCCGGACGGTGTCTTGGTCATCAACGACGCCTACAACGCCAACCCGGAGTCGATGCGGGCCGCGCTACGTGCGCTCGCCGGCATCGGCCGCGGTCGGGCGGGTCACACCTGGGCGGTGCTCGGCGGGATGGCCGAACTCGGCGCGGCCAGCACAGCCGAGCACGAGGCGTTGGGCCGAACAGCGACCGAGCTGGGGATCTCACGGCTGGTCAGCGTCGGCGAGTCGGCCCGGGGAATCGACCACGGTTCGCGGTGGGTGCCCGACGCGGACGCAGCGATTGCCCTGCTGTGCAAGGAGATTCAGCCCGGCGATGTGGTGCTCGTCAAGGCGTCCCGGGCCATCGGCCTAGAACGCGTAGCCCTGGAACTAGCGCAATGAGCGCGGACCAGCGGAGGGCTGACACAGGCCGCCGACACGCAAGACCGCGAAGTGGGACCACCGGAACGCAACCCCCGGGCGATGAGCGCTCGCGCGACGAGCCCCGCCGCCGCGACGCGGCCCGTGCCGAAGGCACGGAGCGAAACCGCGGGTCCACCCGAGCGCAGCGAGTGGTGGGGACGCGGATTCGCCTAGGCGGGATAAGACAGTGAGGACTGCTCTTGCTGCGGCGCTTGTTGCCCTGCTGTGCTCGATCCTGAGCACTCCGCTCGTAGTGGCGTACTTCCGCCGGCACGGGTTCGGCCAGGAGATCCGCGTCGACGGCCCGCCGCAG
>DATFRC010000065.1:0-24285 GCA_035263725.1 Jatrophihabitantaceae bacterium
ACCGCGGTCACCGACTCGACCGGCGCGATCGCATCGCTCGGCCCGATATTGATTGCCTCGACCTGCATGGGCCGGCCTCCTGGGACGCGAGACGCTGGATCGTGCGATGCCGCACGCCGATCATGACGGCTCCCGCACAAGCGAGCCAGCGCATTTATGGCTCTCTGACGTGCCTTGACGGCCGAGATGGGGTCCCCGAAAGATCAAGGCGATCCGCGCTGGAACCCGCCCACTATCGGACTTACACTCACAGTCTGCCGCTGGGAGACGCCCCGCGCAGGTCGCCGACGGGAGGTACAGCCAGGTCGGCAAGATCCTCGGGATCCACTAGGAACTGCCCGACCGCATCCACGTCGTCCTCATCGCCAGTAGGTCGGCTTCCCAACCCGAGCACCGGCAGCCCGCCGAATCAGGAGGCGGCCCATGGCCCAGAACGCGATGTCGGACGAAAGTCGGCCGGTCACGGCGTCGTTGGACGAGAAAGCGCAGTCCTCGCTGGCTGCCGGGCCGGCCCAACGCTGGTGGATTCTCGGCGTGGTCGGGCTGGCGCAATTGATGGTGGTGCTGGACGCCACGATCGTGAACATTGCGCTGCCCTCGGCGCAGCGTGACCTGGGGTTCTCCAATGCCGACCGCCAGTGGGTGGTGACGGCGTACTCGCTGGCCTTTGGCGGGCTGTTGCTGCTCGGAGGTCGGCTGTCGGATCTGGTCGGCCGGAGGCGGATGCTGATCATCGGCCTGATCGGTTTCGCCGCGGCGTCGGCGGTGGGCGGCGCCGCGAGCGGATTCGCGGTGCTGGTGATCGGCCGTGGCGCGCAGGGGGCGTTCGGAGCGATGCTGGCCCCAGCCGCGCTGTCGACGCTGACGGTGACGTTCACCGACCCAGGCGAGCGTGGCAAGGCGTTCGGCGTCTACGGCGCCATCGCCGGGGCGGGCGGGGCGGTTGGGTTGCTGCTGGGCGGGTTGCTGACCGAATACCTCTCCTGGCGATGGTGCCTGTACGTCAACGTCATCCTGGCCGTCATCGCCGTCGCCGGCGCAGTACGGCTGCTGGCCCCGCAGCCTCGTGACCCGGACGTGCGCATCGACTGGCCGGGAACGGTCCTGGTGGTCGGCGGGTTGGTGTCGGTGGTCTATGGGCTATCTGAGGCCGAGACCCAGGGCTGGCGTGCGCCGACGACGCTGGTGCTGCTCGCGGCCGGAGTCGTCCTGCTGGTCATGTTCGTGCTGGTCGAGCAGCGGGCCGCCCATCCGCTGCTGCCGTTGCGGATCGTGCTGAATCGCTTCCGGGGCGGCGCGCTCCTGGCCATCGGGCTGTCTGCCATCGGCGTGTTCGGGATCTTCCTGTTCCTGACCTACTACCTGCAGCTGACCCTGAACTACTCGCCGGTCAAGTCCGGCCTGGCCTTCCTGCCGATGATCGCGGCGATCGTTGCGGCGTCCACGATCTCAAGCGGAGTGTTGATGCCGCGGGTCGGACCCCGGCCCCTGATCAGTGCCGGCATGCTGCTCGCCGCGGGCGGCCTCAGCCTCCTGGCCGCGCAACTGGGACTGCGCACGAGCTACGTGGCCTGGATCCTGCCTTCCCTGCTCCTGGTCGGAGCCGGCCTGGGCCTGGTGTTCGGCTGTGCGCTGAACGCCGCGACGTACGACACCGGCGCAGCGGACGCCGGCGTCGCCTCGGCCATGGTCAACACCAACCAGCAGGTCGGCGGCTCGATCGGCACCGCGCTGCTGAACACCCTCGCCGCCAGCGCGCTGAGCAGCTACGTGCTGGCCCACGGACCCGGCCCGCTGGTTCTGGCCCAGGCCGCGGTGCATAGCTACGTCGTCGCGTTCTGGGTCTCGGCCGCGATCTTGGCCGGCTCCGCGGTCATCTGCGCGCTGGTGCTGCCCTCCGGCGTCCTTACGCCGGCCGCTGTCGAGGCCGCCTCGCTCGCCGCGCAACCAAAGGAGGAGATGAGCGCCCGTGACGCCCGAGCAGTCGCAGGAGCCTAGCCCGACCGGCCCTACCTCACCCGACCCCTCCACCGTCTCGACCGGCCGCTCTGCCGCGCGGTCCCGGCCGGCCGTGCGCCTGGTCACTGTGTCGGCGGCCTACGGCGCCGGCGGCAGCGTCGTTGCGCCAGCCCTGGCCGACCGGCTCGGTCTGCCGTTCCTGCAGCGGGTCACCACCTCCGAGGGCCATGTCGCCGAACCCGGGCCGTGCGATGAGCAGCTGTCGGAGGAGGAGGTCAAGGTCACCCCGGTGCACCGGCTGCTGGCCCATTTCACGCAGGCGATGCCTGCGGGGCCGACCCAATCGCCGCCGTCCACCCACCACCAGGACGAACACTTGCGCGGCCACGGTGAGGCCGGGATCCACCGCCTGCTGGCCGCCGGCAGCGGCGGCGTGATCTTGGGGCGGGCAGCGGCGGTCGTGCTCGGCAGGGACCGCGGCTTTCATGTCCGGCTCGACGGCCCAGCCGAGCGCCGCGTCATACAAGGGGCCGAGATCGAGGGAATCAGCGCGGAACAGGCACGTGACCGGCTGCGCGCGGCTGACAAGGCGCGCACGGCGTACGTCCGCCGCCTGTACCGGTGTGACCCGTCGGACGCCTCCCTGTACCACCTGGTAATCGACTCCACTGTCATACCGCTGGATACCGTCATCGAGATCATCATCACCGCCGCCCGCGCCAACCAGGCCCCTGTCCCCTAGCGGAGCGAGACTGATCGCCCCGACCCGCCCCTCGGCCCGGTGATAGAAGGGAACGACCAGTGGTTCCGCAGCGGATCCGAGCGGTATTCGAGCAGATCGACGAGCGATTCCACAGAGTCTCCGGCGACGAGTACGTCGCAGTGATCTACGACGAGGGCCGCTGGCTGGAGGGACCCGCGTACTCGCGCACGTGGCGCAGCCTGCTGTTCAGCGACATCCCCAACGACCGCGTGCTGCGCCTTGACGAGACCACCGGCGCGGTCGGTGTGTGGCGGCAACCCGCCGGCTACGCCAACGGCCGAACAATCGATCGGCAGGGCCGGGTGATCTCCTGCGAGCACGGCACCCGCGCGGTCACCCGGACGGAGTTCGACGGCACGGTTAGCGTCGTGGCCGACCGCTGGGACGGCCGGCGCCTGAACAGCCCCAACGATGTCGTCGTGCGGGCCGACGGCACGGTGTGGTTCACCGACCCTAGCTATGGCATCGACAGCGACTACGAGGGCGCCCGCGCGCCGAGCGAGACCGATGGCTGCCACGTCTACCGCGTTGACCCGGACGGGACCGTCGTCCGGGTCGCCGACGACTTCGAGCGTCCGAACGGGCTGGCGTTCTCGGCCGACGAGCGGCAGCTTTATATCGTCGACACGCGGCGCAAGCACATCCGCCGCTTTGACGTCGACGCAAACGGGCTCAGCGGTGGCCAAGTGCTGGCCGAGTGCGACGCCGGCAGTTTCGACGGCATCCGGATCGACCACCAGAACCGGATCTGGGCCGCCGCGCACGACGGGCTGCACTGCTTCGACCCGACCGACGGCGCCCTGCTCGGCAAACTGCGGCTGCCCGAGATCTGCGCCAACCTCACGTTCGGCGGGCCGAAGGGCAACATCTTGTACGTCACCGCCAGCAACACGCTGTTCTCGATCATGACCAACTGCACCGGAGCCAGCTACCCGACCGGCTGACTCGTTCCGCAGCAGCGAGGACGGCGCTCGCTGCGATTAGTGCAGGTTGGCTGCGGGTACAGCCTTACTGAGGGGGTAGCCGTAGCCGATCGTCCCGGACGGCGGCACGGTGAGCGAGGCCGCGATCCGGATCAGCTCCTGCTGGCTGAGGACCGGTTTGACGGCAAAATTTATGTCTTGGTTCGTGACATGCACCTCGACTCCGCCCCAGTCGACGATCACGTCGTGCGCAGCGACGAACGCCCGCTGTCCGGCGATCGTCATCTGCGTCCATTGCTTGGCCGGGTCATACGGCGTTGGCGACCAGGTCCCCGAGGACACGGTGCGGGCATCAGGAAGGTTCTTGAGATCGAGCGGCTTCTGCGGAGCGACGAGCACGCCGACGTCGAGGGTGAAGATCTGGGCCCGACCCGCGGAGCGGTCGACGAACATGAGGTCTCGGTAGCTGTTTCCGAATCGGTCGTCGAAGGTGGTCACCCCCTTCTCCATGATCTGCTGCACGGACGACAGTTCGAGGTTGGCCGGGAGGTATCCGATCTTCACCGGTGCGACGGTGGGTGATTCGCGGAGGCGTACCGATTCGGCCAGGCCGATCGTGGCGGCCTGGGTCGGGATGGCTCCAGGGTTTTGTAGCTTGCCATCGACGTAGCTGAACGAGGTCACGCCGACCGTGAGTACAGCCCAGCTGTCCTTGCTGATCGGCCACGCAATCGCGCTCGAGAGGGGCGGCACCAGCGGCGGCGGCGAGGGGGAACCTGTCGGCGCCGGGACGCCTCGTGCGGACGTGGGCGGCGGCACGTACGACGGGGGCGAGGTGGACCCGGCCTGGTAGTAGCCGTGTCTGCCGTTGACCATCACCGGCGTTCCTTCGCGGTATCTGCCCAGCTTCGACGCGGGCAGCAACGTGAGGGTGGCCTGCAGGTTCGTGGTGCGCTTGGCGTTGGTGTAGGTGTAGGTGGTCGAGGCAGCCGGGGTGCCGGGGTGGATCTGCGTGTCGGTCCGGGACAGGGTGTAGCCGGGTAGCGAATCGGGGCCGAAGCTGTAGCTGTCCGGCCAGCGCGGTTGGGACACCTCGGCTGGCGGTGCGGACTTGCCGGACACGTGCGAACGCAGGTAGACAACCAACGCCGCCACGGCAATGACAGCGATAAGGGTGGCCAGCAGGGCGCGCATTGTGGTGCCGCGCCGGGCCGGTTGTGTGGGCGGCATGGCCAGGTGAAGATCGGCGACCGCCGGCGCATGGTCGGCGAGATCGCGATATGCATCCATCAGATCCGGCAGCGTGCTCATCGGTGTTCCTTGATGGTGTTGGGTATCGGGGTTGCCGTGCCCGGCGGCGGCTCCTGTAAGTCGATCCGCAGCCGACGCACCGCTCGTGCGACGTAACTGCGGGCAGTGGCCTCACTGCATCCGAGTTCGGTGCCGATCTCGGCGTAGCTGAGGCCCTGCCAGTAGCGCAGGGCCAGTGCCGCCCGCTGCTTGGGCACCAGGCGACGAATGCCCGCGACCAGCGCAACCCGATCGGCGCTCGCACCGGACAGGTCAGACGTCACGCGGCTGTCGACAACTCGTGCGCGAAACTCCAAGCGTCGCAGCCGGCGGCGCGCCGATACGAACTCGTTGACGATCATCCGGCGCAGATACGCGTCCGGGTGCTCCAACTGCTCGACCGTCGACCACCGTCGCCACGCGCGTTCGAGCACCGCCTGGGTGACGTCCTGGGCCACATGGGGGTCCGCGGTGACGATCACGGCGTGCCGGAGCAGCTCATCGCCATGCGTGGACAGGTACTCGTCGAAGTCCATCCGGCGCCGGTCTCCTCCCATGCCCCCGAGGACTAAACGCCGCTCGGCCACTTTTCGCGGCACGCTGCGACCAGATTTCTCGGCTGCAACCACGGCCTACGGTGTCTGTCATCAACCGTGCTCCGATTCTCCGGCAGTGCAAGGGACGCTGGCGCCGGAACGTCGGTTGCCTCGTCCGTCGCATGTCCCTGGATCGCGGGTAATGAGTTGCACGAGCCGCGCGACGTGTCTACGGTCGGCTGCGCCGGGTTCCCGAGCGAGAGGTTAGCCGTGAAGCTCTGAGGTCGTCCGTCACCCGACCTTCGAGCCGCTTGGGAGCTTCACGCATGTCTAATCCCGTCATCAGCCTGTCGTCCGTCAGCTTCGCCTGGTCTGACGGCACCCCGGTCTTCTCCGAGTTGGACCTGCTGGTCCCGGCCGGTCGCTGCGGACTCGTCGGTATCAACGGCGCCGGTAAGTCGACGCTGCTTCGGCTCATCGGCGGCGAACTGGCTCCGGAGAGCGGTCACATCGTGGTCTCCGGCCGGGTCGGCTACCTGCCGCAAGACCTGATGTTCGATGCCGACCTGCGGGTCGCCGAGTTCGTGGGCATCGCCCCGGTCCTGGAGGCGATCCGTGCGGTCGCTGGTGGTGCCGTTGACCCGGCGTATTTCGATGTCATCGGTGACGACTGGGACGGCGAGCACCGGGCGCTCGCTGCGTTGTCCCGGCTGGGGCTCCCGCCCGACGTCCTGAGCCGGCGGATGGGGGAGCTGTCCGGCGGCGAGGTCACGAAGCTCGGGTTGGCGCGGCTACTGATCCAGGAGCCGGACCTGCTGCTGCTGGACGAGCCAACCAACAGCCTGGATGCCGACGCGAAGGCGCGGCTCCACGACCTGGTTGCCACCTGGCCGCACACACTGCTCGCGGTGAGCCACGACCGCGAATTGCTCGAACGCTTCGACCGGATCGGCGACCTGCGGGGCGGCGAGGTGCGGTGGTACGGCGGCGGATACCGCGCCTACACCGAGCAGCTAGCCGCGGAGCAGGAGGCCGCGAAGCAAGCGGTGACCACCGCGCGCGCCGACCTACGCCGGCAGCAGGCTGACCGGGTCGACGCAGAGCGCATTCTCGCCCGGCGCAAGCGCTACGCGGCCAAGATGTACGCCGACAAGCGGGAGCCGCGCGCAGTGATGAAGCTCCGCAAGCGCTCCGCCCAGGAATCGGCGGCCGCCTACCGCCGAACCCACGAAGATCGGCTAGACGCCGCCCGGGTCCGGTTCGACGACGCACAATCGCGATTGCACGAGGACCGCAGCATTCAGGTCGACCTGCCCGCCACCGAGGTGCCGAGCGCCCGGGTGGTCCTCAACACTCACGACCTGGTGCTGCGCACCGGTACAAAGGTGAGCCTCGACATCGTCGGCCCGGAGCGGATTGCGGTGGTGGGCCCTAACGGATCCGGCAAGACCACGATGTTGCACACGATCGCCGGCTTGATCACGCCGGCGTCGGGCACGGTCGACGTGCGCGTGCAGACACGGCTGCTGCCGCAGCGCCTTGACGTGCTCGACGACCAGCTCAGCGTTTACGACACCGTCTCGGTACGCGCGCCCGGGGTACCCCCCAACAGGGTCCGGGCGCAGCTGGCTCGATTCCTGTTCCGGGGCAGTGCGGCCGACCGGCTCGCGGACGGACTGTCGGGTGGAGAACGATTCCGTGCCGTGCTAGCTACGGTACTGCTCGCAGACCCGGCAGCTCAGCTGCTGTTGCTCGACGAACCCACAAACAACCTCGACTTCGCCTCGTACGATGCCCTCCTATCGGCACTATCTGGCTATCGTGGAGCCCTGCTCGTGGCCAGCCACGACCGCATGTTCCTCGAAGAGTTGGGCGTCACCCGCGTGATGGAATTCGGCCCGCGACTACCCGGCTGGATAAGGGCACGCCTTGGTCCGGCACCGCCGCTCCCGCAGAACGCGGACGAGGCTCGGCTTGCTCAAGGGTGAAGACTCGGATGTCATGACGTCGATACAGCCCGAGCTCTGGGTCGACCAAGGGACGTCCGCAATCGCGTTCTATCAGCGAGCTTTCGGCGCCCGCGTGCTCCACATGGTGGGCGATGGCGAAGAGATCGTCGCACAGTTGGCGATCGGCGAGGCAGCATTCTGGATCGCCGCCGTAGGCGAGAGTTCTGAGCGCATTGTGCCCCGCGCGATCGGCGCAGCTACCGGGCGAGTGCTTCTCGTTGTGGATGACCCGGACGCCGTTTACGCGCAGGCGGTCGAGGCCGGAGCCGCGGAGAAGTCTGCCGTCGATCTCGAGCATGGCTGGCGAGTGGGTCGAATACTCGATCCGTTCGGGCATGAGTGGGAAATCGCGAAGCCCGTCATGCCCTGGCCACCTGCGCAGCAAGCTATTACGGCTGATGGATAGTCGGGAATTGCCGTCGTCAGCCCGTCGCAGGCAAGTCCAGCTGCGCGGATGCGGTGGTCGCGGCCGCCGCCGATTCGACCAGCGCTTGGATCAGCTTGGGGAGGTCCTCTCGCGCGATCTGGAAGGTGCCGGAACAACGGTCGCCTCGCCATAGGCTCACGACGCCGACGCCGCGTTCTGGATGCCAGCGATATCTGAGGAATCGACCGTCATCCCGCACGTCGAAGACGACCTCCCCACGGTCGGGGAACGCCGATACCTCGGTCATGTACCGAGGATGCATCTGCGGGGCCGGAAGGGGAAGACCGATCATGCTCTACACGCGTGGCGTACTGGTGAGGACGTCACCGGTGCTCGAGGTCGAGCATCGCGCCCAGCAGTTCCACGGGCGTCTCGACCTGGGGCAGGTGACCGGTGCGCGACAACAGCGTAAATGTCGACACCGGGATCGCGGCCGCGAACACCCGGCCGTATTCAGGGTCGACGATGCGGTCGCTCGCGCCCCACAGCACGTGGACCGGGATGTCGATGCCGGCGAGCCGCTCGGCCAGCGTCGGGTCAGACATCATCGGACCGCAGTAGCCGATCAGCGCCTGCACGTCTGGGCTGGGTCCCGCGTTCTCGCTGCTGGGCGCAGCCGGTGCCTTGCTTTCACGCCTTGGTGTCATGCCGTCGGCGGCCAGCTATATCAGCGAAGCGGACAGCACCGCCACCACCGCGCGTTCACCGGCACCGCATCACCGCCCGGCTGTCCGCCGCCCAGGTTGATCGCGACCACGGCTGCGCTGGAACGGGCACTCTGACGGCCAGGACGGCAGTGACTTTCGCGAGATCAGCGAGCCGCCGCCGTAATGAGATGCGCGTCCACCACGAGATTGTTCGTGCTCGTATCCCCCTGCTCGAACGCGCAGGTCACCAATACAAGCTGGTTTGCGACGGTACTGTCGGACGCCCATCGTGGAAGTGAGACCGCGGACTTCGGGGACAGGCCGATGCGGTCGATCCGGTACGTCAGGGCGCGCGACGGAGTCCTAACGACAACGTCTTCGCCGACGCGCGCCTCCTTAAGGTTGGTAAACGGGCAGACGTGGTAATGGCAGGCGTGCCCGTACACGTAGCTCGTGCCCGCACTAGATGCCGATGGGTAAGCGGATTGCCGCACCCATACAGCAGTGTTCCACTCCTGCGCAGTGCTGTGCGGCGGGTCGACTACTTCATTGCTACCGACGCTGATCGGCGCGACATTGGCGGTTAGGTCACCTTCCTTCGTCCGAATCAGCAAGACAAATGAATCAGTGTCGTCGGAATGCGGGAACGGCAGTGGGCTGCTGGCATTCGATGGCGGTGTGCTCGGTTGCGGCGGCTGCGCATTCTGCAATTGGCCCGCCGACGGAATCGACCCGGTCGCAGGCGTCCCGGCCGATAATCTTGCCGACTGAGCGTTACGCCACTGTGCTGGGAAACGACCGCCGTCGCTACGAGAGCGACGGCGGCCAAGACCGCGGCAATTACCAGATTACGTGTGTGCACCACGCTGTCGCAGCGGCCGGAGGAACAAGATCGAGGCGATGGCAAGCAGGCCCAGGCCGGAGCCGATTAGGACCTGCTTCAGTGGGAAGCCGCTACTGGGCGGCGTATCGCCGGTGGCGCCAGGCCCTGGCACAAATGGCGAGGTACTGCTGCCGGCAGTAACCGGCGGCGTGGTGCCGGCGGAGCTCGAAGGGGCCGGGGGACTGGTTGTCACCGTGGTAGCCGGGGTAGTCGGTGTGGTCTTGGGGGTGCTCGGTGTCGTCACCGGGGTAGTGGGCGTGGTCGGCGTCGTCACCGGGGTCGTCGGTGTGGTCACCGGGGTCGTCGGTGTGGTGGGTGTTGTTACCGGGGTCGTCGGTGTGCTCTCAGGGGTGGAGGGTGTGGTAACCGGAGAGGTCGTTGGCGCGGGAATCTTGCAGCCGTTCTCGAAGATCGCCATCCCTTCCGCGTCCCAGTTCCGGGAATACGTCTGCCCCTGGAACATGAACGGCGGAATAATGTCGCCCCACTTTCCGTCAGATCCCGTCGCGGGGAAGATCGGTCCAGTGTGCTCCAGGTAGTGCCCGTTATATGCGCCGGCAGGGTCGACCGTGATTACGACGTATGGATTCGAATGGGACGCGGTGCGGTGGCACAGCGTAACGTTATCCGTGGGTTGCGCGACAGCGCGACTGCTAAGGCTCGCGTTGGCCGTCGTCATTCCGATGAGCAAAAGCGTAAAACCCGCGATGCTTAAAAGGACCGCGACCAATAGGCTGCGACTTCTCGCCGGTGGTCCAGAGCGATCGGCGCCAGAGCGCCCTTCGTCGCTTCGACGGTTCTCCGATTCCGCCATCTGCCCCTCTCCTATCTAGGCGACGCCGCCGTTGGCGCGCCTGTAATCCGAGAGACGGAACGCGAGACTCGGCTTGGTAGGCGCTCCGGACCTCGAGGACGAGTGAGTTCCAGGCGCCTCCGTGCCGTGGGGACCCCTCGCCCCCGTTGTCACCGGACGCGCATTTCGACGTACGGACCCGCGTTCTGTCATGATCACGACTAAGGCCCTGAGAACGGTGGCGGCGACGCCCCGCACATCAACCGCATCTTTCCGTAGCCAGAACTCACCATACTCATTGACAAGGCGGGCACAAGAGCGTCGGCACCCCAATTGATAAGAAGTGCGCCGCGGAGTCCGTGAACCGGACGCAAGCCTCCAAACGCTACGACCGGTATCCGTCCGGCGAACAGCGAGATCCGAACGGCGCTGCGCCGGTCGACCGTCAGCGGGCGAGACGGCCGAGGAGCGCTGCGGCGGCACAGATGCCGGCGATCGCAGCTCCGGTAAGGACACCGAAGTCCAGCCACAGGTTGGTGTGCTGCCCGATCAGGAGGCCACGCAGTGCGGCGACCTCGTAGGTCAGCGGGTTGCCGTAGCTGACGACGCGTAGCCAGGTCGGCATGACGTCGACCGGATATAGCGCATTGGAGGCGAAGAACAACGGCATGGTGATCGCCTGCCCGATGCCCATCAGCCGTTCGCGCTTGAGCACCAGGCCCGCGATGGTGACTGACAGACAGGCGAAGAACGCCGCTCCCAGCACGACGATCACTGCCACGCCGGCCAGCTAGAGCGGGTTGGCGGTGAGCCCGACGCCGAGCGGCGCGGCGACGATCAAGACGGCCAACGCCTGGACGAGCGCGCGCAGCCCTGCGGCGAATGCCTTGCCACTGACAAGGGCGCTGCGCGGAGTCGGCGTGACCAGCAGCTTGGTGAGCACACCCGCGTCACGTTCCGAGATGATCTGGATGCCGTAGAAGATGGCGACGAACAGCGCCGACTGGGCGATGATGCCGGGCGCGAGGAAGTCGAGGTACGGAACGTCTCCGGTCGGGATGGCGTGCACGCGCGTGTACGCGAGACGAGCCGGCGCGGCGCACTCCGGTAAGTCTCGCCGGGCGTGCCGACGGCGCGCAGCTTGCCGCGATGCATGAGCGCGACGCGGTCGCATAGCGCGTCCGCCTCCTCCATGTAGTGCGTGGTGAGCACCACGGTCATGCCGGGCTCGGCGAGGTCGACCATCTCCAGCACCTCGGCGACCCGAGCCGCGCGCTCTCGCCGCGGGACGTCGTACAAGCGGGCGAACCACGCGACGTTCTCGCGGCCGGTCAGGGCGCCCTCGATGGAGAGTTGCTGCGGGACGTAGCCGAGCAGCCTGCGGATCATCATCGCCTGCCGGCGCACGTCCAGCCCGAAGACGTGGATCGTGCCTTCTTGCAAGGGAAGCAGCGTGTTGAGCAGCCGGATGGTGGTCGTCTTGCCCGCGCCGTTCGGGCCGAGCAGCCCGAACATCTCACCGCGCTCCACGGTGAGGTCCAGATCGTCGACGGCCCGATGCGCGCCGAATCGGTAGGTCACGCCCGAAAGCTCGACTGCCGCCTCCGCGCACTGACTCGACCCGCCCTGAGCGCTCATCGTCGGCTCGCGCGCAGTGATTCGCTGACCTTGTGGAGAACCGGCAGCGCGCGGGCCAGGGTGACGCGCTCGTCAGCGCTGAGCTGACCGAGCGCGGTGGCTGCCAGCGCGGTGCGACGGTCCTGCCACGTCTCGAGGCGGCGCTGCGCGGTCCGGGTCAGGGTGAGCCTGGCGACGCGCCGGTCGCCGGGATCCGGTGCACGGCGGATCATGCCTGCGTCGGACAGCTGGCGCACCAGCGTGGAGACGCTGTTTGCCGCCAGACCTAGTTCGGCGGCGGCCTGTGCCACCGATATCCCCGGCTGGTGGCGCACCAGCCGGACGAGCTCACGTTGGGAGCCGGTCAACGACTCGAGTTGCCAGGGGCGGCCGGCCTCACGCCGCGCCTGGCGGCGCAGTACGCCGATCGCCGCGAACAATGCGTCGGCCAGGCCGGCGTCGTCGCGGGCGGAGCGGTTCGAGCGGGTCACGCCTGCCATATTAGCTCTGATCCAGAGCTAACTAACTCGCTGCGCGCACTGGCACGCGCGAGAATGTTCCCGGTAAGGATTCCCCCGGCGGTCCGATGGGAGCGGCATGATCAGGTTCGGATACAAGGCGTCCGCCGAGCAGTTCGGCCCGTCCGAGCTCCTCGACTTCTCGGTGCTCGCAGAAGCGGTCGGATTCGACTCGGTATTCGTCAGCGATCACCTGCAACCGTGGCGGCACGACGGCGGGCACGCACCGTTCGCGCTGTCCTGGCTGGGCGCTCTTGGCGCGCGCACGAACCGGATCGTCCTCGGCACGAGCGTGCTGACTCCGACGTTTCGCTATCACCCCGCCCTGATCGCCCAGGCATTCGGCACCCTCGGCCTCCTGTTCCCAGATCGCGTGGTGCTCGGCGTCGGCTCCGGTGAGTCGCTGAACGAGGTGCCGCTCGGCATCGACTGGCCGGACGCGAAGGAGCGTTTCGCCCGGCTCCGGGAAGCCGTGACGATCATCCGCATGCTGTGGCGCGACGAGCGCGTTACCTACAACGGCACCTACTACCGCACCCGGAACGCCACCGTCTACGATCGGCCGGAACGTCCAGTCCCGCTGTACATCGCGGGGTCGGGACCCGCGGCGACGCGTCTTGCCGGACGCGAAGGCGACGGCTACATCACGACGAGCGGTAAGCGGCCGGAGCTGTACACCGAGACGTTGCTGCCCGCCCTGGAGGAAGGCGCGCAGCGAAGCGGCCGGCAGCTGTCCGATCTCGACCTTCAGATCGAGGTGAAGGTGTCCTTCGACCCGGACCGTGGCCGCGCGCTGACGGACTGCCAGTACTGGGGGGCACTTGCGTTGTCGCCGGAGGAGAAAACCGGCGTCGAGGACCCGATCGAGATGCAGCAGCGTGCTGATGCGCTGCCGATCGACCGGGCCGCCAGCCGGTTCATCGTGTCCTCCGATCCGGACGAGCACGTCGCCGCGATCTGGCGCTACGTCGACCTCGGGTTCACCCACCTCGTCTTCCACGCCCCCGGGCCCGATCAGGCGCGTTTCCTCGACCTGTACGGCGCCGAGATCCTGCCTCGGCTGCGCAAGCGAGCGGCTGCCGCAACCTGAGTATTCAAGGTGAGCGGTACGGCTCACCGTTGTATTGCCCTTCCGAGCTGCCCCCTCCGGGGTGAAGTATCGGGTCATGGAATATGTCCGGCTGGGCCGCTGCGGGCTTTCGGTGTCGCGGGTGTGCCTGGGCATGATGAGCTACGGAAACCGTGCCGCGCGCGACTGGCACCTCGACGAGGACGAAGCCGAGCCGATCGTGCGCAGCGCCGTCGAGTCCGGGGTGACGTTCTTCGACACCGCCGACATGTACGACCAGGGCGTGAGTGAAGAGGTCACCGGCAGGCTGCTCGCGCGCCTTTTCGGCCACCGCGACGAATACGTGCTCGCGACGAAGGTCTTTTATCCCATGGGCCCAGGTCCCAACGAGGGTGGGCTGTCGCGCAAACACATCCTTGCCGCCGTCGACGCATCGCTGCGCCGGCTCGGCACGGATTACGTCGACCTGTATCAGATCCACCGCTGGGATTACGAGACGCCGATCGAGGAGACCATGCACGCGTTGGACGACGTCGTGCGAGCGGGCAAGGCCCGCTACATCGGGGCGTCCAGCATGTTCGCCTGGCAGTTCGCAAAGGCGCAGCACCTCGCGCCGACGCGGTTCGTGTCGATGCAGAACCACTACAACCTCGTGTACCGCGAAGAGGAGCGGGAGATGATCCCGCTCTGCCTCGATCAAGGCATCGGGGTC
Organism: Jatrophihabitantaceae bacterium; assembly: GCA_035263725.1. Taxonomy (GTDB): domain Bacteria; phylum Actinomycetota; class Actinomycetes; order Mycobacteriales; family Jatrophihabitantaceae; genus DASXRA01. Next base: position 14,147 of record DATFRC010000065.1, read on the forward strand.
ATGCCCTACAGCCCGCTGGCCCGCGGCCTGCTGGCCGGATCACGCGAACGCGGTGCCCCGTCCCGGACCGTGCGGTCGCAGCACGACCCGCTCGCCGACGAGATGTACAACGAGGGCGACTTCGACGTCGTCGACGTGGTGCGTGCGGTGGCCGCCGAGCGCGGCGTACCTCCGGCTCAGGTCGCGCTGGCCTGGCTGCTCGGGCGGCCCAGTGTCACCGCGCCGATCGTAGGAGCGACGAAGCTCACGCACCTCGACGATGCGATCGCCGCCGTGGGGCTCAGGTTGAGTGAGGAGGAGAGCGCGCGCCTCGAAGCGCCGTACCGGCCGCACCCGGTCCTCGGCCACCACTGACGGTCAGTTCGTGCGCTAGACCCTGGGCCGCTCGATGTACCACTCCGTGAAGTCGCGGCACCGGCCCTCAGGATCGAAGCGGATGACGAAGCAATTGTCGAATACTCGTGGGCCGGTCGGCTCACTGTAGTGCGTGCTGCCGACAGCGACCGCCACGTGATCATCGACGGCGACGGCACGGTAGTCGGCGTCATACGTGCCCGGCTCGTCACGCGTCGAGGCACCTTCGGCATCGCCGTCACCCAACCAGGAGCTGACCACCGCATCGCGGCCCTCGATGGGAGCGTCATAGGGGTGATAGCGGTACGTCACGTCCGGCGCGAATAACGCCGCGATCCGGTCCGGGTCGTAGGTCTTCCACGCGTCCACGTACGCCTGTAACCAGCGGTCGACTGCGTCGCGATCCACCCGGCTACCTCCTCTTCATATCCGGCCTGCGCGGAACCCCGTCGCCACCACTCGCTTCGCTTGGGCTCGCCTGAACGCCAGGCGGCCCATAGCATGCGGCACGTGATCGCGATGGCGCCAGTGGAATCGCGGAACGACGATCGCTGGATCGTGGACGAGCTGCCGCCGGGCGCTGACGTCGCCGTCGTGGGCGCGGGAGTAGTGGGTGCGGCCTGCGCCGCCGAGTTGGCCCGTGCCGGCTTAGGGGTGTGCGTACTCGACCGGCTCGGGCCCGCCGCCGGTGCCAGCTCCTCGGGCGAGGGCAACCTGCTCGTGTCCGACAAGCTCCCCGGACCGGAACTCGAGTTCGCGCTGCACAGCCTGACGCTCTGGCAGCGCTTCTCGGAGCACTCGGAGGTGCCCCTCGAGTTCGAGGCGAAGGGCGGCCTAGTGGTGGCCGCCAGCGACGAGTCGTTTGCCGCGCTCTCGCGCCTGCTCCCGGGACAACGACGCCACGGCGTCAGCGCGGAAACGCTGTCCGGGGAGGAACTGACCGATGTAGAGCCGATGCTCGCTTCCGGGCTGTGCGGCGGCGTCCGCTACTCACAGGACTGCCAGCTGCAACCGATGCGCGGGGTGCGGGCGCTGTTGACGGACGCGGCACGGGCCGGCGCCACAGTGGTGCGTGGCGCGGAGGTGCTCGGCGTGTCGCGTGATCGCGGCGGGCACGTCGCGCGACTGCACACCAGCCGCGGCGCGATATCGACCCGGCACGTCGTCCTCGCCGCCGGCGCATGGAGCGGCGCGCTCGCCCGCGCGCTCGGCAGCCGGGTGGACGTGCGGCCGCGTCGCGGGCACATCGTCGTCACGGAGCCGCTGCCACCGCTCGTCCGACACAAAGTGTACGAAGCCAGCTACGTCGACACCGTGGAAAGCGATGATGCTGCGTTGCTGTCGGCTGCCGTCGTCGAAGGCACGAAGAGCGGCCCGATTCTGCTGGGTTCGAGTCGGGAAATGGTGGGCTGGGACCAGCGGCTGAACGTCGACGCGATCGGCATGATCGCGAAGCGGGCCACTGTGCTGTTCCCGTTCCTGCGCCACGTGCGGGCCATCCGTGCATATCTCGGCTTCCGCCCCGCGTCCCCGGACCACCTGCCGATTATCGGCGCCGACCCCGACGTTCCGGGACTCTGGCACGCCACCGGCCACGAGGGCGCCGGCGTCGGCCTCGCGCCCGGCACCGCGGACCTGCTCCGGGCGCTGATCGTCGGCGATCCGCCGCCGGTCGAGCCGGCCCCGTTCGACCCAGGGCGTCCCGAAGTGCGTCCATCGATTCGCTGACACTCATAGGGGAGACTGGGCCAATGGCTGACACACTGCGGTTCCCGGGCGTGCTCGCGGCGACCACCACCCCGTTCACGCCGGACGGGCAGCTGCATGCCGGACTGTTCGCCGAGCATTGCACGTGGCTGATCGACGAGGGAGTCCAAGGGCTGGTGCCCAACGGCTCGCTCGGTGAGTACGAGACCCTGAGCGACGCCGAGCGCGAACAGGTGGTGACCACGGCGATCTTGGCGGCACGGGGACGGGCGCTCGTCGTCCCGGGAGTGTCGGGCAAGTCGGCCCCCGAGGCGATGCGCTGGGCGGAGCAGGCCCGGACCGCGGGTGCGGATGCGGTGATGTGCCTACCGCCCACTTCGCATGCGCCCACCGACGACGAGGTGGTGGCACACTTCGCCGCGGTCGCCGAGGTGGGGATGCCGGTGATCGCCTATAACAACCCGTTCTCCACCAGGGTGGACTTGACGCCGCCGCTACTGGCCCGCCTGGCCGAGATCGAGGGCGTCGTGGCGGTGAAGGAGTTCTCCCAGGACGTGCGCCGCATCGCGCAGATCATGGAGGTGGCGCCCTCGCTGGAGGTGCTGGTCGGCTGCGACGATCTGCTCGCCGAGGGAATGCTCATGGGCGCGACCGGCTGGATCGCGGGGTTCGTCAACGCGCTGCCGGCCGCGTCGGTGCGGTTGTTCGAGCTGTGCCGAGCGGGGCAGTGGGAGGAGGCGGTGCCGTTGTATCGAGCGATGCTGCCAGCACTGCGGTGGGACGCGGACCCGGTGTTCGTGCAGGCGATCAAGATCGCGCAGGACGAGGCGGGCCGCTATGCCGGCCCGGTGCGGTTGCCGCGGCTGCCTCTCGGCGATGCCGACGAGGCGAGTGTCCGCAAGACGGTGCGTGAGGCGATGCTGCGGTGAGGGCGCGGCAGGCGTTCACCGCGGTGGACAGTCATACGGAGGGGATGCCGGCGCGGGTGATTACCTCGCCGGTGGTGTTGCCGGGGCAGACGATGGCTGATCGGCGCCGGTATCTGATGAGTGAGCGCGATGATCTGCGCACGTTGTTGATGTGTGAGCCGCGGGGGCACGCGTCGATGTCGGGGGCGATCTTGCAGCCTCCGACGCGGCCGGATGCCGATGTGGGGGTGGTGTTCATCGAGGTGTCGGGGTGTTTGCCGATGTGCGGGCACGGCACGATCGGCACCGCGACGGTGTTGGTGGAGACCGGGATGGTGCCGGTCAAGGAACCGGTCACCCAGATCCGCATCGAGACCCCGGCGGGGCTGGTGACCGCGTCGGTGAACGTGCGCGACGGGCACGCCCGCTCCGTGACGATCCGGAATGTGGCCTCCTACCTGCATCTGCGTGATGCGACGGTGGAGGTGGCCGGTGTCGGGGCGCTGCGCCTGGATGTGGCCTGGGGCGGCAACTTCTACGCGATCGTGCCCGCCGCCGCGGTCGGCGTGGACGTACACCCGGACCGCTACGGTCAGCTCGTCGAGGTGGGGTTGCGGATCATCCGCGCGGTCAACGAGCAGCTGCACTTCGCGCACCCCGAGCAGCCGGAAGTCGACGAATGCCGCCACGTGGTGCTCACCGCACCGACCGAGGACGGGGTGGCCCGCGCGGCGGTGGCCATTCACCCGGGCTGGATCGACCGGTCGCCCTGCGGCACCGGCACCTCCGCGCGCATGGCGGCACTGGCCACCCGCGGCGAACTCGCCCTGGACACCGACTTCGTGCACGCCTCACTGATCGGCTCACGGTTCACCGGCCGCCTCGTCGAACAAACCACCGTCGGCCCCTACCCGGCGTTCATACCCACCATCACCGGCCGCGCCTGGATCACCGGACTAGCCACCTACCTCCTCGACCCCGACGACCCCTTCCCGGCAGGGTTCCAGCTGGGGCCATGAGCGGCGTGACGTTCCGCTTCGAGGGCCAGTCGATCACCGCATCGGAGGGCAGTTCCATCGGTGCGGCCCTGTGGGCGGCGGGAGTTCGGCAGCTGCGCAGCAGCCGCGTCCTGGGCCGGCCGCGCGGCATCTATTGCGGCATCGGGCAGTGCTACGACTGCGTGGTGCACGTCAACGACGGCCCGCTGGTACGCGCATGCATAACAACTGTCACCGACGGCGACGTGGTAACCAGTGGCTGACCTCGTCGTCGTGGGTGGCGGACCCGCAGGAGTGTCTGCGGCGCTGGCCGCCGCGGACCGTGGCCTGGCGGTGACACTGATCGACAATTCCCCTTTACTGGGCGGGCAGATATGGCGCGGTACGAACCCGGAGCCGGTGCGCGCTCTGGGCCGCCATGAGCGCGTGGTTGTCGAGGTGTCGACCAGCGTGATCCGCGCTGACGCGCGAGACGGTGAGGGAGCGCTGCTGATCGTGCGGGGTCCCGCAGGCGTTCGAGTGATCGACGCCCCGGCCCTGCTGCTTGCTACCGGGGCGAGTGAGCTGTCGCTGCCCTTCCCTGGTTGGGATCTTCCCGGCGTCGTCACGCCGGGCGCGGCCCAGGCACTGCTCAAGGCGCACGGCGTGCGCATCGGGGCCCGCGTAGTGGTCGCTGGCACCGGGCCGTTTCTGTGGCCGGTCGCCTCTGGACTGGCGAGTGCCGGGGTGCGGATCGTGGCACTTGTCGAGGCAGCGCCGGTGCGAGCGGGCGCGGCAGTCGCTGCCGGTCTGGCCGGGCACCCCGCACTCGCGGCGCAGGCCGCCCGCTATCTGGGTGCTGTGGCACGCGCCCGCATCCCGGTGCTCAGCGGGCGTGTCATCGTCGCGGCGCACGGCGAGGATCGCGTCGAGTCGGTCGTCGTCGCGCGCTCGGACGGCTCCGGTCGCCGCGAGATCGCGGTCGACGCGGCCTGCGTCGGTTGGGGCTTCGTCCCAGCGGTCGAAATCGCGCGCGGCCTGGGGTGCCGCGAGGTCGCGCATCCGGTGCGCCCGATCAGCACTGTGGCAGTCGACGCCGCGCAGCGGACCAGCGTCCCGGGCGTGTTGGCGGCCGGGGAGATCACCGGCATCGGCGGTGCCGTGAAGGCCGCTGCCGAAGGCACGATCGCGGGAGCGGTCGCTGCCGGTGCGGAGCCGCCACGCCGTGTGGTCACCGTCCGTCGTCGTGCTGCCCGCTCGGCCGCCGCGTTCGACCGGGCGTACCCGATCCCCGCCGGCTGGCTGGACGGGCTGGAGCCCGCCACGGTGGTCTGCCGATGCGAGGACGTGACGTGGCAGCAGGTGACTGACGTGATCGCCGACGGGATCGCCGACGTGCGGGCGATCAAGGGGCAGGTCCGGTGCGGCATGGGGTGGTGCCAGGGGCGAATCTGCGGCCCGGCTCTGCAACTCGCGACCGCGGCCCGGGCCGGCCGGCCGGTCGATGCAGTGGGCGACCTGGCCACGCGGCCGTTCGCAATTGCGCCTACGGTCGGAGAACTCGCCGACCTCGGCGCGTTTCGGCCCAGATGATCTCTGTGGAAACCCGCGAAATCTCGCGGATTTGCCGGAGATGATCAATCTTCGGACCAGGACTGTTCGCGCCAGGTGCCGTCGATCCAGGGCGTGGCCGACGATGCGACGTGCAGCGCGCCACGCGTGGCAGTGATCAACTGTCCGAACACGGTCGCGTAGACGTCGCCGTCGACCTCGTGGCGTACGACGAGGGCCGACGGGTCGTCGGACGGTGTCGTGCCGGTGACGACGTCGTACCACGGCTTCGTTTCGAGAAGGGGCCCGAACCGCGTGGTTGTCGGGTCGTCCGTGTCGACACCGTCCGAGGTGATCATGTGCTGGCCCGGTGTGAGGGTCATGCGGCGCAGCTCGGCTGCGTCCCAGGTCCACACGACCGCGCCGTCGGGAGCAGCCAGGACCAGGTTGAAGCTCGCCATCTGCCGGTGATCGACCAGCTCGGGCCACGACTCGCCGGCGCGGACCGCGGCGAGGGGCAGCAAGCCGCGCGTCGGCGTGCCGGTGCGCCGCTCCCGGCGATTGAGGACCAGCGCGGTCACCCCGGGGCGCGCGTCCGACACGCACCAGCTGCCGCCGGCGAGGCGATCACGGCCGCCGATCACGCCTGGCTGTTCGGGCCACCACGCGCCGGGCGGGTCGAAGGGGCGGGACACGAACTCGTCGCGGATCGCGAGGATCCGCAGCGGTTCGCCAGTCGTCCAACGGAGTACGACAGTGCACACGGATCTGAACTTACGGGCTCGGCTCGGATGAAAGCTGGGCCGGGCGTCGTGTGCGGAGTCAGTTCGGGCGTCTCGACGGCCGGTAGCGTTTGCGCGGTGGATCGGTTCAACCGCCTGGACATCCCCGAGTCGCTCGAGGATGCCCTCGACCCCGCGACGCTCGCGTTCATCGTCTACGACATGCAGGTCGGCATCCTCGCCCAGGTTCCCGCTGCCGATCGGGTGCTCGCCAACGTCGTGAAGCTGCTGAGCGCCGCGAGGCAGCGCCGCGTTCGCACCGTCTTCATGCGCCACTACTTCATGCCGACCGAGCTCGCGGGCGTCTATCAGCTCCGGCAGGCGAAGGTGTGGCAGCACAAGGACCGCGCGGCGGACACCACGTCGTTGATCCCCCACGGCTCGCCAGCCTTCCAACTGGCCGACGGCCTGGACCCGCGCCCCGGTGAAGCAGTGCTCGACAAGATCACGATGTCGGCCTTCGAAGGCAATCCCCTCGACATCGTGCTGCGTGATTGCGGAGTACGCGCCTACCTGATCGCGGGGGTAGCCCTGGAGGTGGGCATCGAGCCGACGGTCCGGCACTCCGCCGACCTCGGCTACATTCCCGTCGTCGTGCGCGACGCATGCGGTGCCGGGGACGCGGCCGCTGGAGAGCGGGCGCTCGCCGCCATCGCGTTCGCCGGCGATGCGTTCATCGCAGACACCGACGAGGTCTGCGCCATCCTCGCCGCTGACGGCGTCGGCGGCATGTAAAGTCACAACGAACACCTGTCGTCGTGCAAACGAGGTGGGGATGGCCGCGTCGGATGTGCCGTGGCTGGGACCGCGGATTCGGGAAGAGCGGCTCAAGCGTGGGATCAGTCTGCGGGGCCTCGCCCGCGACGTAGGCGTCTCGGCCAGCATGATCTCCCAGATCGAGACGGCGAAAAGCCAGCCGTCGGTGAGCACTCTGTACGCGATCACGAACGCGCTGGCGGTCTCGATCGAGGACCTGTTCGCGGTCTCCGACGAGGCCGAGCCCGGTGCGCTTCCCAGGTCGCGAGCCGCGCAGCAGAACGGCGCACCCACAACCGTGCTCGAAGCGCTCGGGTCATTCACCAATGACCGGCTCGGCCCGCTGGTGCGCCCCGGGCATCGTCCGGTACTCAAGCTGGACTCCGGCGTGACATGGGAACTGCTCGGCAAACTGCCGCACCACGCAGTGGACTTCCTGCTGATCACGTACGCGCCGGGCGGGACCTCGTCGAGCACGGGCGGGCTGATGCGCCATCCCGGATCGGAGTACGGCTACCTGCTGAGCGGGGCGCTCACGGTCACGCTCGGCTTCGAGCGGAGCACCCTGCGGGCCGGGGAGTCGATCTCGTTCGACTCCACCACGCCGCACAGCTATCGAAACGACGGCACAGATCCGGCGGTCGGCGTGTGGTTCGTCGTCGAGTCTGATCGTTGAGGACGGTGGACGTGGCCGTTACGGCAACCGAGAAATCGCGCCTCGGCTGGATCGGCACCGGGCGCATGGGCTCCGAGCTGGCCAAGCGGCTGCTGCTGGCCGGGCACGACGTCGCGGTGTGCAACCGCACCCGCGCAAAGGCCGAGCGCCTCACCGAATTCGGCGCATCCGTCGTCGATCGCCCGGAGGAACTTGCCGATCGCGACGTGGTGTTCACGTCGGTGCCGTCGTCGCCCGACCTGCTCGCGGTCACCGTGGGGGCCGGTGGCGTGCTGACTGCACCCGGCGCGGCGCCGGGCATCATCGTGGATTGCTCGACCGTGTCCAGCGAGGTCTCGGCGACCGTGCGGCAACGGGGCGCCGAGCGGGACGCCGAGTTTCTGGCCGCGCCGGTCAGCGGCAACCCACAGGTGGTCCGTGCAGGGGAGCTGACTCTGGCCGTCTCCGGGTCGGTGGCTGCCTTCCGTGAAGCGGAGCCGTTGCTCCGGATCCTGGGCCGGGGTGTGACGTACGTCGGAGAAGGCGAAGCGGCGCGGCTGGTCAAGCTGTGCCACAACCTGTTCCTCGGCGCCGTGATCCAGTCGCTGGTCGAGGTCACGTCGCTGGCCGAGCGGGGAGGGACGAGCCGCGCGGCGTTCCTGGAGTTCCTGAACAACTCGGTGCTGGGATCCCGGTTCACGCGGTACAAGACGCCGGCGCTCGTCCGCCTCGACTTCACGCCGACGTTCACGACGGAGCTGCTGCGCAAGGACTTCGACATCGGCCTGGCCGCGGCACGCGAGCTCGAGGTGCCGCTGCCCGTCGTGGCGCACACGGCATCAATGGTGGAGTCGGCAATCGGCGCGGGACATCGTTACGACGACTTCGCGGCACTGATCGTCGAGCAGGCGCGTGCGGCGGGAATGACGCTTACACCCGAGGATGCCGAAGTCGATGATGGATTGGCGGCACCGTCCGCCGCCGATTGACAAATCATGACGGCGGGGCGAGGCTGCGATAAGTCCTGTTGAACATCGGCGTTTCCGGCACCGGATCGATCCAGGGAAGGAAGCGACGCGCAATGACGATCCGGACGTACGGCGCCAACGCCGTCGACTGGGAGCAGCGCATCGACCTCGACCGGCTGCGCCGCGAGCGGCTGGAACGACTGTCGGGCATGTTGGAGCGCTCCGACCTCGGCGCGGTGCTGAGCTTCGACTTCTCGAACATCCGCTACATGACGTCCACGCACATCGGCACGTGGGCGATGGACAAGCTGATCCGGTTCGCGCTGCTGCCACGCGGGGGTCAACCGATCGTCTGGGACTTCGGCTCCGCGGCGCGCCACCACCAACTGTTCAACCCGTGGCTCGACGGCACGAAGCGGGCCCGCGCTGGTATCTCGACGCTGCGCGGTGCCATGCACCCGAACTCCGGGGTCGCCGAGACGCTGGCCCGCAATGTCGCCCGTGAGCTCGCCGACTACGGCCTGAGCGGCGCACCGCTCGGCGTCGACGTGATCGAGATCCCGGTGCTTGCCGCGCTGCGGGCCGAGGGCATCGACGTCGTCGACGGGCAGCAGCTGTTCATGGAGGCGCGCCGCATCAAGACCCCCGACGAGATCGCGCTGCTCACCCACGCCTGCGCGATGGTCGACGCCGCATACGACGAGCTCTACGCGTTCCTGCGCCCGGGTGTCCGAGAGAACGAGTGCGTCGGCCTGGTCAGCAAGGTGCTCTACGACCTGGGCAGCGAATACGTCGAAGGCGTCAACGCGATCTCCGGTGAGCGCTGCTCGCCGCATCCCCACGTGTACAGCGACCGGCTGCTGCGCCCGGGCGATCCGGCATTCTTCGACATCCTGCACAGCCACCTCGGCTACCGGACGTGCTATTACCGCACGTTCGCCGTGGGCAGTGCGTCGCCCGCACAACGCGACGCGTACGCGCGCTGCCGCGAGTACATGGACCGGGCCATCGCCATGGTGAAGCCGGGCACGACGACGGCCGACATCGTGTCGCTGTGGCCGCGCGCCGAGGAGTTCGGCTTCGCCGACGAGGAAGCGGCGTTCGCGCTGCAGTACGGGCACGGCGTCGGGCTGTCGATCTGGGAGAAGCCGATCTTTAGCCGGCTGGTCTCGCTCGACCATCCCGAGCCGCTGGAGGAAGGCATGGTGTTCGCGCTGGAGACATACTGGCCAGCCGCTGACGGCTGGTCGGCAGCCCGGATCGAGGAGGAGGTGGTTGTCACGGCCGACGGCTGCGAGGTCATCACCAAATTCCCGGCCGAGGAGCTCCTGGTGGCCGGGCGCAAGTACTGGACGGCCGGCGGCGCGCTGAGCACCGTGCGCGACAGCCAGTCGCACCTCAACACCGAGGCCGGCCGCGGCCAGCCCGCCCGGGAGCCGGCCGGCGGCGAAGCGGCCCCGGTGCCGGCCCGCGTCAGCCCG
>DATFRC010000066.1:0-8529 GCA_035263725.1 Jatrophihabitantaceae bacterium
GTGAGATCCCGTTCCTGAGGCGGGGACAACCGCGCCGTGACAGCCACCCGCTGACCGGGTAGCAGGCCCTGCCAGCCTGACCCTGCGCCGAGGATCAGCGCCGGTGCGCTCAGCCGGACCGCGGCGTCGTCGGGCACGTCGGGGACAAGACGCTTGAGCGTCGCTGGTACGACCCACACCTGCCGCCCCGGCGTGGACCCGCGAGACAGCCGCGGATCGGAACTCAGGGTCAGCTCGGCGTGGACCGGGGCGTGCCGGGCGACGAGCTGGCGCACCGGGCCGGCGTCCCGGGCGACGGTGCGGGCCGCCGTCGCTATCGACCCACAGGCGCCCCCGACGAAGAACGGCACCATGGTGAGCAGCACCGGGACCGCTGTTCCGCCGCCTACCGCCGCGCCGGGCAATCGAGCCGTGACGAGCGCGGCAACGGCCGCAGCCGACGCGCTGACCACGGCCAGGGTCACCGCCGCATGCTGCGGCAGCCGCAGCGCGAGCACCGTCGCCAACCAGGTGCCCAATGCCAGGCCGGCAAGCCGCAGGTCCGCGCCGCTCGTCGCAGCGACGTCAGTGCCGCCCGATCTGGTGAGCGCGGCCCGGACGTCGGTCACACTCCCGCCAGATCAGCCGGCGCGTGCGGCCACACATCAGCGAGACCGGCGACAGCGTGCCCGGACGAGGCCGCACTCGGGCTGAGTTCGCCGCGCGGTGCCGGTGGGGGCGGCGTGTCCTGTTGTGGGCGGGAGCGCCAGCCGAGAAGACCCGAGATCAGCGCGGCGACGACCGCCGCGATGCTCAGGGCGCGAACCCGCTCCCAGCCAGGGTTGACCCGTGCGCCGCGCAGACCTGTGAGCTCAGCCAGCGGACCCCACCACGGGACCGAGTTGTCGCGAGGTTCGCGCTCCCAGTTGTCCACGCAGGCGACCGTATGCAGGCAGCGAGCTGCGGGCAGTGCGCGTCAGGGGATCTGTGGAAAGAAACGGCCCTGTGGACAGCCGGTTTGCGACTTCGCACGCCGACGTGCTAGCCGCGTCCGACACAACATCAGTGATGGAAGCCGGTCGGCCCGCTGATCGTTGCGCGCCGATCCACTCCGTTCAAGCCCTGCACGGCGGCCTTCAGGTCAGCCAGGAAAAGGTCAGCCAGGTCTCGACTGAATCCGTTGCGGCAGACCACACGTAATACCGCGAGGTCCTGCCGGTTCTCGGGGAATGTGTACGCAGGCACCTGCCAGCCGCGTTCCCGCAACACGCGCGACACCGCGAACACGTCCCATCCGCGTACCTCGCCGGTCGTCGTGAACGCGAACACCGGCAGCTCGTCGCCCCTGGTTATGAGCTGGAACTCAGCGAACTGTTCAACCTCGCCGGCAAGGTAGGTCGCAACGTCGCGGCTGGCCTGCTGGACGGCACGGTACCCGGAGCGGCCGAGCCGGAAGAAGTTGTAATACTGCGCGGCTACCTCGGCGCCGGGCCGCGAGAAGTTCAGCGTGAACGTCGGCATCTCGCCGCCGAGATAGTTGACGTAGAAGATCAGCTCGCGGGGCAGCGCCGCCATGTCTCGCCAGAGGACCCAGCCGACGCCTGGGTAAACCAGCCCGTACTTGTGCCCGGACGTGTTGATCGACGCGACGCGAGGCAGCTGGAAGTCCCAGACCAGGTCGGGATCCAGGAATGGCGCGATCATCGCACCGGACGCGCCGTCCACGTGGATCGGGACGTCCGGGCCTCCTCGCGCAGCAAGGGAATCCAACGCCCCGGCGATTTCGGCGACCGGTTCGTAGCTGCCGTCGAACGTCGAGCCGAGGATGGCAACCACGCCGATCGTGTTCTCATCCACCCTCGCGACGGCCGATTCCGCGTCGAGGTGGTAACGCGAGCCTTCCATCGGCACCAACCGTGGCTCGACGTCCCAGTACCGGCAGAACTTGTCCCAGCACACCTGAACGTTCGCGCCCATCACCAGGTTGGGCCGTCCGGTGCCGCGCCAGCGCCGCTTGAGCGCGAGACCGGCGAGCATGCAGGCTTCACTCGACCCCGTCGTCGAACAACCGGTCGCGTCCTCGGCATGCCACAGGTCCGCGAGGATCGCCACGCAGCGCCGTTCGAGCTCGGCGGTCTGCGGGTACTCGTCCTTATCGATCATGTTCTTGTCCGCGCACTCGGACATGAGCACCCGGGCCTGCGGCTCCATCCAGGTCGTGACGAACGTAGCGAGGTTCAATCGGGACGAGCCGTCGAGCAGCAGCTCGTCGTGGATGGCCTGATAGGCAACGTCAGGTGTTACCGGGTCGTCCGCCAGCCGATCGCGCGGCGGTTGTACCGGCTGCCCGTACGCGGGATTCGCCTCGCCCATGAACGGGTTCGCGTCGCCGCGGCGGGCAGGCCGCCGGGCGCTGGCGGAGCTGCGATGCAGTGTCACCCGGCCACTATCGCGGATTGCCCTGGTGTCGGGACAGAGCCTCGCGCAGCTGCTGGGGCGCGGAGCTCGTCGCCGTCACCGGCGGTCGCCGTGCTGATGGACCCGTCGCCGGCCACCGTGGGCAGACCCATGGACCGCCAGGCACGGAAGCCGCCGATGATGTCCGTGGCTCGCCGAATGCCGACCTCCTGCAGCGCCGCCGCGGCCAGGCTGGACGTGTAGCCCTCGTTGCAGACGACGATCACCTGCAGGTTGTAGGAGGCGATTCCGAGCCGCGCGTCACTGCTCGGATCGAAACGCCACTCCAGCACATTCCGCTCGACGGCCAGACCGCCCGGCAGCTCCCCCTCGATCTCGCGGTGGCGCTGCGGCCGGATGTCGACGAGAACTGCGCCGCTCTGCTGCGCTGCATAGGCTTCGCGTGGTGTCAGGCGCGAGAGCCTTGCTCGCGCGTCGGCGAGTACCTCGGCGATGCTTCGGCGCGACGTCATCCGTTCAGGTCCGATTCCGGCTCGCGGGTCTCGACCCTCGATCGCACCCGCAGCCGCCGGTCCCGATCGACCTCGTAAAAGGTCATCCGCACGAGCGGTGGCGAGTATGCATGAATGCTCACCGCCGGACGGCTGCCCGCACCGCGCACGTCGTGAATCACGCCGACGCCGAGTGCCGTCGCCGAGCCCGGCCGACGTGGCACGCTGACCTGGTTACCGCCCGGTGCGATCCGCACCTCGGAAAGCTCACCGCGAACCACGGTGAACGCCGCCGCCGACGGGCCATGGTCGTGCAGGTCGGTTGCGTGACCGGGCAGCCATGACAATAGCCAGACGTCCACGTCCGGGCCGCCGGACAGCCGGGTCCACCACCTCTGCCCGGACTCCGGCAGCTGCAACCATGGCAGCCACATGTCCGGCTCGGCGCCCACCTGCCTGACGAGTGCCGTGAGCTGCTGAGGCGTCAGTGCCTGGATCCGATTCGCCCGCAGACTGGTCACGTCACCGGACATTAACCAGATTGCCGTTTGTCGTCAATGTCGATAGATGCAGTAGAGAACAATGTCAACCAGTGGGCTGCGCTGCCTTCCGAGCGCGATAGCGGGCCGTCTTGGAGCGGTTGCCGCACGACGCCATCGAGCACCAGCGCCCCGCGCCACTACGCGAGTCGTCGTAAAACACCCACCGGCAGTCCGGCGCAGCGCAGGCGCGTAGCCGCCGCCAGCTGCCATCCGCGCTGCCGCGCACGGCGATCGCGAGCAGCTCCGTGAGTGCAAGCGAGACGGCGCCCGCGGAGCCGGCCAGGCGCAGCTCGCCGCCGCGAGTCAGCTCGACGTGCATCGGCATGGCGCCGAGCGCAGTATTGGCCCGGCGCAGTGTCCGGTCGTCCAACTCGTCGCGGGTCACCGCAGCGCGCAATGCGGACCGCAGCTGGTGGGCGGTACGCAGCTCGGCTGTGGAGGCTCGTGCGGCTGCTACGAGCCCGTGGCTGGTAAGCCACCGGCTGAGCGCCGCCGCCGTTGGCAGGGTATCGCCGCCCACGACTTTCACGCCGTGGCGGCGGAAGCTGCGCAGGTCCAGCGTGTTGAGGAACTCCTCCACGAGACGCAGGTCGGCCGGTTCGTTCACGACACCATTATCACCTTGACACCGGTGTTAGCGTTTGGCGGTGTTGAGTATCGAGCCGTTCCGGGTAGCTGTCGACGAGCACATCCTTGACGATTTGCGTAACCGGATCGCCCGGACCCGGTGGCCGGATCCCGCGCCCGAAGCCGGCTGGGAGTACGGCACCGAGCTCGCGTTCTTGCGCGATCTGCTCGATCACTGGCGCACGTTCGACTGGCCGGCTTTCGAGCGCCGGCTGAACAACCTGCCGCAATACCGGGCGCGCATCGACGACCTGCGCGTCCACTTCGTGCACGTCCGCGGTGCCGGACCAAGTCCGATGCCGATTGTGCTGACCCATGGCTGGCCGGGCAGCTTTCTCGAATACCTCGACCTGATCCCGCTACTCGCACAGCCGGACGACCCCGATGACGCATTCGACGTCGTCGTACCGTCCCTGCCCGGGTACGGCTTTTCCGACCGGCCGACCCGGCCGGGCGTGATCAACGCCGTCGTCGCCGACGTGTGGCACCGGCTCATGACCGAAGGGCTGGGCTATCGACGGTTCGGCGCGCACGGCAGCGACATCGGCGCCGGCGTCACGTCGCAGCTCGGGCTGCGTCATCCCGATCCGCTGGCCGGCATCCATCTCAGCGCGTTCGGGCTCAGCAGGCCGCCGGCGCCGTTGAGTGACGACGAGCTGCGCTATTTCGCGGATGATGAGCGATGGGAGGAAGCCGAAGGCGCGTACGGGCATCAGCACCGGACCAAGCCACAGACCGTCGGCTACGGGCTCACCGATTCCCCGGCTGGGCTGGCGGGATGGATCGTGGAAAAGTACCGGGCCTGGGCGGACAGCCATGGTGAGGTCGAGGCGCGCATCGGACGGGATCGGCTGCTGGCCACGCTCACTTTGTACTGGGTGACTGGGACGATCACATCATCGATGCGCATGTACTACGAACACCGCCGGCACGGGACGCCGCTGCCGGCCGGTCGGCCGATCCCCGTCCCGGCGGGATTCGCCGTGTTCCCCAACGAATTCCTGCCTGAGCCCACGCCGCCGCGGGAGCTGGCCGAGCGCTACTACCAGGTGGCACGGTGGCGCGAGTTGCCCCGCGGCGGACACTTCCCCGCGATCGAGGAACCGGAACTGCTCGCCGAAGAGATCCGCGCGTTCTTCCGCCCGCTGCGTACCGAGCGACGCTGATAGGGCTCAGCCGTCCGCGCGCGTTCGAGCGGCCGCCTCGAACGAGTCAGCGCTCGGGGCGCCGGTCCGGGCGACACCGGCAGCCGCGTACGCGGCGTCCTCGTCCAATGTCTCGTGTTCGAGGAGGGCAGCAGCAAGCGAGTCGAGCTTGTCGCGGTTCTCGCGCAGGAGCGCCGTGACCTGCTGGTGCGAGTCGTCGATGACCCGGCGCACCTCCCCGTCGAGGACTCGCTGCGTGTCCGGAGAGACCTCGGCACCGGGGAACGGCGCGCTACCGTCGCGGGGCAGCACGGTGACCGGGCCGATCGCCGCACTCATCCCCCAACGGCCGACCATCTGGCGGGCGATATCAGTGAGCTGCTGAATGTCGGACTCGGCGCCCGTACTGCGTTCGCCGAAAACGACTTCCTCGGCGGCTCGGCCACCCAGTGCGACCTTGATCTTCGCGGTGAGCTCCGGCTCCCGATAGCTGAATCGATCGCTCTCCGGCGCCGCCAAAGTCACGCCGAGTGCCGCTCCCCGCGGAATGATGGAGACCTTGCGCACCGGGTCGGCGCCTTCGGTCAGCATGCCGACGATCGCGTGGCCCGCCTCGTGGTACGCGGTGCGCCGCCGATCCGCCGGGCCGATCATGATCCGCCGCTCGGCGCCGAGCACGATCCGCTCGAGTGAGTCGGCGAAGTCGGATTCATTGACGGCATCGTGGTTGCGCCGTGCAGCCGTGAGCGCGGCCTCGTTGACGAGATTCGCCAGATCGGCGCCGACCATGCCCGGAGTCGTAGCAGCGATCCTGCCCAGGTCGACATCGGGCGCCAGCGGCACTGAGCGGGCGTGCACCTTGAGGATTGCCTCACGGCCCGCGCGATCCGGCGCCTGCACCGCGACCCGGCGATCGAATCGGCCCGGACGAAGCAGTGCCTGGTCGAGGACATCGGGGCGATTCGTCGCGGCGATGACGATCACGCTCGTGGACTGGTCGAATCCATCCATCTCCGTCAGGATCTGGTTCAGGGTCTGCTCGCGTTCGTCGTTGCCGCCGCTGAAACCGGCCACGCCGCTGGTGCGCGACCTGCCGATGGCGTCGAGCTCGTCGATGAACACGATCGCGGGGGCGGCTTCCTTCGCCTGCGCGAACAGGTCGCGTACGCGCGAGGCGCCCACACCGACGATCGCCTCGACGAACTCCGATGCCGCCATCGAGAAGAACGGAACGTCGGCCTCGCCGGCGACCGCCCTGGCCAGCAGCGTCTTCCCGGTGCCCGGGGCGCCGGAAAGCAGGACGCCGTGTGGGATGCGGCCGCCGAGCTTTCGGTACTTGTCGGGACGGCGCAGGAAGTCCACGACCTCGGCCAGTTCCTCCTTCGCCTCGTCGATACCGGCCACGTCGGCGAACGTCACCCGGTCACCGGACGGCTGATATCGGCGCGCCCTCGAGCGCCCGAACGAGCCGAGGAGGTTCGAAACGTTCCCGGCGCGCCGCATCAGCCAGAACAGCAGCCCGATGAACAAGATGGTCGGCAGGAAGCTCACCAGCAGGGTCTGCCACCATGGCGCCCCGGTGTCGATCGGTACGGCGTTGACGACCACCCCCTTGCGCTGGAGCAGCGCGGACAGGGCGTTGTGGTCGGCGAAGGTTGGGATCTCTGTCTTGAACTCGGTCGTGGGCTTCGAGCCGCCGTAGGACTGCTTGGCGGTGAAAGTGCCCTGGACCGCCGTGCCTTTCGACGTGATGTCCTTGACGTGACCGGCGTTGACCTGGTTGAGGAAATACGGGCTGTAGGGGATGCGGACCCGGGAGGCTGCCTGCGTCGCGCGGGTACCCATGTACAGGTTGACGGCAAGCAGCGCGAGGCCCAACACAATCCACCAGATGCTGATCCGGAATCGGGGGCGCGGCTGCTGCGGCGGAGTCGGTCCGCGCGGCGCCGCCGGGGGCGCCGACCCGTCGCGCCGGTCCTGGCGCGTGGCCGGACCGTTGGCATCGGTCGTGTCCACGGGAGCCGGCTCCCTCCATGAGATCTGTGAAGGCGTTCCCGCGCAAAGCCTAGTCCCGGCGCCGCCTGGGCTAGATGCTCGCAGCCCCTGAATCCGGGGACCCCACGCCGTTGAGCAGCGCTGCCGAGTGTTGAGCGCCGCTGACACTGTTGCGGGCTTTCTGCGGACTACCCGTGGACCAGATCGACACACCATGAGGTTGCAGCACCCCAAACCACACCATGAGCGCCAACCGCGCCGCGCTGTGTTTCGCGGGTCGTGGGTGGTGGTGGTCAGTATGTTGTGGCGGCTTGTGCTGTGCGCATGTTGCGGCTGCGGCTGCGGCTATGGCGGCCTGGTCGGGGGTTGTGGCCGAGGTCGCTCAGGGTTCCGGTGATGACGGTGATGAGGGTGTCGGTGTCGCGTTCGGTGACGGTGGTGTTGACGCGGAGGATGCGTTCTTCAATGCCGAGGCGGACGAGGTCGGCGCATATGCGGGCGCAGCGGCCGAGGGCGCGTTCCCACAGCGCGACTTCGGCCCGGAGTTGTTCACCGGCGGATCGGCTCTTGTATCTGACTTCGGTGAGTTCGCCGAGCATGGCGCGGCAGACGTCGAGCCAGCGGAGGGCTTCGTTTTTGATGTTGAGTAGGTCCCCCGCCAATCCGCGACCCGAACCGTCGGAACCGGCGGCAACCCGCGCGGTGCACTCGTGCCCGTCCTAGCGTCCGTCAGTCGGCACGACGGCGTTCCCGCCAGCCGTAGCCGTAGATCATGACCGCCAAAGCCGCGCCGACGAGCCTACGCGATGCCGGTGCCAACCTGGCGCCGACGTTAGAAGTCACGAACTTGGCGCTTCGCCAGTCGAGCTAGCGGCTTGGACGGCGAGTCGTCGTAGCTGCCTCGGCCGTGGGCGCTCGCCTAAATGATCGCGGCTGTCACCCACGGCCGGGGCCACGCGGGAGGGCGTTCCCGCCTGGTCGGGACATTCACTCCTTACGGGTGAGGCGTCGGGATCGGGACTGGTTTCATCACCGATCCCGACGCGCGTGGATCAATGGATGGGTGAGTTACCGGCGTAGCTGATTGTTGCCACCTCGTCCGATTGTGCCGGGCTGCAGGTGGTTGCCGCCCCGGTGTAGTTCGGGTTGGCGTTGGTGTCTGGTGTGAAGGTCACCTTCCAGGCGTAGGTACCTGCCGCCACCGCCGTCGGGGAGGTGGTTTGCGCTTGTCCGGCGGCGCTGATCGTCACTGTCTCGTCGTGCAGCACGGATCCGGTGCAGTCCGCGGATGGGAACAGCTGGAACTCGACGCTGCCGACCGGGTTACCGGCA
>DATFRC010000067.1:0-10831 GCA_035263725.1 Jatrophihabitantaceae bacterium
CCGACTTCCCGACCAACGTCGGCTTCTACCAGGCCATCGCCAACGGCAACGCGATCGTCGACCCGGGCACGTCGAACTACGTCAGCCTGAACGACCCGGTGGTCAACGGGCTTCTGAACTCCGGTCCCGCCGGCAAGAACACCGTGACCGACTGGCAGAACCTGAACCACCAGATCATGACCGACGCGGTGTACGTGCCGATCTACTGGACCAAGACGCTCTACTACCGCAACCCGCGGATGACGAACGTGACCTGCGACAACGCGCTCGCGTTCGGCATCTACGACTTCGTGAACATCGGAGTCAGCTGATCCACGAGCTGGCGGTCGTGTGATAGAGAGGTGAATGCTGAGGATGCCCGGCCCGCGAAGGGTCGGGCATCCCGGCGAATAACATGATCCGCTTCATCATTCGCAGGTTACTCGGCGCGGCCGTCGTCGTCTGGATCGTCAGTGTCGTGACGTTCGTGATCTTCCAGCTCGCTCCGACGCTGAGCCATCAGAGCCCGATCTACTACTACATCGCCAAGCAGCCACCGCCGGTGGGCAGTGTCCAGTTCAAGGAGCTGGAGCACGCCTTCGGCTTCGACCGCCCGCTGTTCCAGCAGTACTGGTTCTGGTTGTCGAACATCTTCCACTCGCACACGATCTCCAACGGCACGGGTGAGACGTCGTCGTGCCATTTCCCGTGCCTGGGCTACTCGTTCAAGCTGCACACCCCGGTGAGCACGCTGATCTGGCAGGCCTTACCAGTGAGCCTGAGCCTCGCGGTGGGCGCGTCGATCCTGTGGCTGGTCGGCGGTGTGCTCGTCGGCACGATCTCGGGGCTGCGCCCGGGCTCGTTGTTCGACCGGGTCGGCATGATCGGCACGCTCACCGCCGTCTCAATTCCGATCTTCTTTACCGGGCCGATCCTGCTGCTGCTGGTCGTCTATCAGTGGAAGTGGTTGCCGGACGTCAGCTATGCGCCGCTCACCAAAGATCCGGCGCAGTGGCTCAGGAGCATGATTCTGCCCTGGATCGCGTTGGCCTTCGCGTTCGCCGCGCTCTACGCGCGGCTGACCAGGGCGAACATGATGGAGACCATGGGTGAGGACTTCATCCGTACCGCCCGAGCCAAGGGCCTGCCGCGGCGGACCGTCGTCGTAAAGCACGGGCTGCGTGCTGCGCTGACGCCTATTGTCACCATCTTCGCGATCGATCTCGGCACGTTGATCGGTAGCACCGTGATCACCGAAACGGTATTCAATCTACGTGGCCTCGGATGGCTCTCGATCCAATCGATCCGTACCAAGGACCTACCGGTCATCATGGGCGTCACGATCGTTGCCGCAATCGCCCTCGTTCTCGCTAACCTGATCGCTGACATAATGTACGCAGTCATCGACCCGCGAGTCAGATTCTCGTGAGCGACCCGAGAGAGGCGACTTTGGGAACGGCAGCGATCGAGTTCATACCGGAGAGTGCGCCCGATGCAAAGGCGTTCCTCTCGGTCCGCGATCTGCGGGTCCACTTCCCGACCGACGACGGCTTGGTCAAGGCCGTCGACGGCATCTCCTTCGATGTCGAACGGGGCAGCATCCTCGGCATCGTCGGCGAGTCGGGCTCCGGCAAGTCCGTCACCAGCCAGGCCATCCTTGGCCTGCACACCGGGACGAGCGCGAAGCTCAGCGGCGAGATCTGGTTCGACGACAAGAACCTGCTGGCCGCCTCCGAGAAGGAACTGCGTGCGCTGCGCGGGGCCGAGATTGCAGTGATCTTCCAGGACCCGCTCTCGGCCATGCATCCGTACTACAAGGTCGGTGCGCAGATCAGCGAGGCCTACCTCGTCCACAACAAGGTGTCGCACGCCGAGGCACGCAAGGCGACGATCGCGATGCTGGACCGGGTCGGAATCCCGAACCCCGCCGCGCGGTACGAGGACTATCCGCACCACTTCTCCGGCGGCATGCGGCAGCGCGCCATGATCGCGATGGCGCTCGTCTGCCAGCCCAGGCTGCTGATCGCCGACGAGCCGACCACGGCGCTGGACGTCACGGTGCAGGCGCAGATCCTCGAGCTGATGAAGGACCTCGCGAAAGAGCTCGACTCTGCTGTCATCCTCATCACCCACGACCTCGGTGTCGTCGCCGAGACGTGCGACTCGGTCGTCGTGATGTACGGCGGTCAGTGCGTCGAGAAGGGGTCAGTCGATCAGCTGTTCTACGAGCCGGAGATGCCCTACACGTGGGGGTTGCTCGGCTCGATGCCGCGACTTGACCGGACGCGTCAGGCGCGGCTCACGCCGATCGCCGGCCAGCCGCCGTCGCTCATCCAGGTGCCGAAGGGCTGCGTGTTCAACCCGCGCTGCCGGTACATCGACCGAGTCCCTGGGAACCGCTGCAAGACCGAGCATCCGGAGCTGGTCGAGACGACGACCAAGGGCCATGAGGTGCGCTGTCACATCAGGCCCGCGGAGCGTCGCCAGATCTTCGACAACGAGATCCTCCCGTCGCTGTAAAGAGATACGAGGTATGACGCTGTCTACTGATCTGCCCCAGCCCTCCGCTGCGGAGCCCCAGCCCTCCGCTGCGGAGATCGCAGGCTCTAATGCGCTGCTCGCGGTCGACGGGCTGACGAAGCACTTCCCCATCAAGCACGGCGTCTTCTTCCAGCGCCAGGTCGGCGCGGTGCGTGCGGTCGACGGCGTGTCGTTCAGCCTGAACGCCGGCGAGACCCTCGGCCTCGTGGGCGAGTCAGGATGCGGCAAGACCACGACCGGGCGGGTCGTGACGAGGTTGCTGGAGCCGACGTCGGGCAAGATCGTCTTCGATGGCGTCGACATCACCCGGCTGGGGCGGTCGCGGATCCGCCCGCTCCGGCGGGACATTCAGATGATCTTCCAGGACCCGTACTCGTCGCTCAACCCGCGCCACACGATCGGCACGATCGTCGGCGCCCCGTTCCGCATCCAGCGGGCCCCGACCGAGCACGGCGTCAAGGCGGAGGTGCAGGCGCTGCTCGAGCGCGTCGGCCTCAACCCCGAGCACTACAACCGGTATCCGCACGAGTTCTCCGGTGGCCAGCGGCAGCGCATCGGCGTGGCACGCGCCATCGCATTGCGGCCCAAGCTCATCGTCTGTGACGAGCCGGTCTCGGCGCTGGACGTCTCGATCCAGGCGCAGGTGATCAACCTGCTCGAGGACCTGCAGAGCGAGTACGACCTCGCCTACATCTTTGTGGCACACGACCTGTCGGTCGTGCGGCACATCTCCGACCGGGTCGCCGTCATGTACCTAGGCAAGGTCATGGAGCTCACCGACCGGGACACGCTCTACGCCGCGCCGATGCACCCGTACACGCACGCGCTGATGTCCGCCGTGCCGGTCCCGGACCCGAACAAGGAATCTCGCCGCGAGCGGATCCTGCTCAAGGGTGACCTGCCCAGCCCGATCAATCCGCCCAGCGGCTGCGTGTTCCACACGCGATGCCCGAAGTTCCGCGAGGTGCTCGACGACACCGAGCGGGAACAGTGCACGACGGTCGTCCCGCCGCTCGAGCTCAGGGCCGAGGGCCACTTCGTGGCCTGCCACTTCCCCGAGGTGCGCGCCGACATCGCCGCTGCGGAGGATGAGGGGATCACGCTGTCCGAGTCGCCGGACGCGACACCCGGCGAGGATCCCGCCCCGGCCGAGCACTGACGCGGCCGTACGCTTTCGAGCGTGCTGCCATCGCGTCGCGTGCTGCTGGTTCATGCGCACCCCGACGACGAGACGATCGCGACGGGCGCGACGATGGCCCGGTACGCCGCCGAAGGCGCGCAGGTGACGCTGTTGACCTGCACGCTTGGCGAAGCGGGTGAGATCCTGGTGCCGGAGCTGGAGTTGCTGCGTGCCGGCGACGCCGACCAGCTCGGCGGATATCGCATCGGGGAGCTCGCCGAGGCAATGCGCCACCTGGGAGTCACCGATCACCGCTTCCTCGGGGGCGCAGGCAGATTCCGCGACAGCGGCATGATGGAGACACCGGCCAATGACCACCCGCGCGCGCTCTGGCGCGCGGCCCGCGACCCGGAGATGTTCGACGCGGCGGTCGAGGCGGCACTCGACGTCATCCGCGAGACCCGCCCCCAAGTGGTGGTCAGCTACGACCCCAACGGCGACTACGGCCACCCCGACCACATCATGGCGCACCGGGTGGCCGCTGCGGCTGCCGCGGCCGCAAGCGACATCGTCGCCAAGTTCTACTGGACGGCGACACCGCGGTCGGTCTTGCGCCGCGGCTTCGAGGTGCTCAAGGCGTCCGGGTCGTCGCACTTCGCTGTCGACAGCGTCGAGGATCTGCCGTTCGGCGTCGAGGACGACGTGATCACCACGGTGATCGACGCCCGGACTCACGCCGACGCGAAACTGTCCGCGCTGCGCGCCCACGCGACTCAGATCAGCGTCGACGGGTGGTTTTTCGCGCTGTCGAACATGGTGGGGCGCGAGGTGCTCGCGGTGGAGTACTTCCGCCTGGCCAGCGGCCAGCTCGGCCCGGACCGGGACGGCGACGGGCGCGAAACCGACCTGTTCAGCGGGGTCGCGCCGTGACCGGCCTCGGCATCGTGATCTGCGCGTTGTGCGCCGTGCTTGCTGGCATCTTCACGGTGCTGCTGACTCCGCTGTATTGGGGCAGCGTGATCATCCCGGCCTGCATCGTGTTGGCCGTGGCGGCGAATGTCGGCTTGCCGCTTCTCGTACGGCAGCTGGGCGCCCCGCCGTTGGCCACCGCGGTGCCCTTCGTGATGTGGCTGGTCACGGTCCTCGTGCTCGGCGTGTCTCGGCCGGAGGGCGACGTGCTGCTGCCCGGGGGCAACGGCGCTCAGTCCTGGGTCACCTACGGGATGTTCGCCGCGGGCGCCGTGGCCGGCGGCATCACCGTGATGACGCAGACGCTGGGCCAGCCTCCTGCCGGTACCGGCGGCAACAGCGCTACACAGCAGCCGGCGGAGGCGAACCAGCCGGCGGAGGGGAGCCCGCCGCGGGAGAGTCCGCCGGCGGGGCCGCGTCGCCCGCGGTCGGCGGGACGGACGCGGGGGCGTCGGTAAACGGCGTGCGATTCGCCTCGGCCAGCGCGTTCTGGACCGCGGCGACGGCCGCCGGCGGGAGATCGGACTCGACCAGCTCCGCGCCGGGGAACCGGGTCAGCTCGCGCTGCAGATCCGCCACGGACACGTGGCTGACGAGCAGTGCAAGCGCGGTGCGCCCAGGTGGTACGGCGGTGCGCAACTGGGCCACCGTGGCATCCTTGATGCCGGTGTCCACCAGCTTCGCGTAGAGTGCACCGCCGCCCGCGGTGGCGGCACCGGCGATCAGGCCTCCGATCGGCCCGCCGAACAGCGTGCCCAGCAGCAACCCCCACACCCCACCGCCCAGTGCTCCCCGGCCGGTGGTGATGTCGGTGGTCTCGGTGACGTGCGTCTTGCCGTCGGCGTCGCGCTGAACGAACACCGCATCGTGCAGCTGAAGGTCCTTGTCCTTCTGCAGGCGTGTTGCGGCGAGCAGGAACTCCTGCGCACGCAGCCGGTCGTCGAAGGAGATGACGAGCAGTTTGTGGTTGGACGGCTCGGGCATGCCAATCAGGGTACGGTCCGGCCGCCGCACCGGCCCCGCTGAGCGGTCACGAAATGGCGTCGGGCTGGCGAATTGACATGGAAACCGTCTAGCCTCCGTCGGTACGCCGGAAGGAGCCAGGAGTCAGTTGTCCGTGCCGGTCAGCGCGGTCGAGACGGTACTCGACGTCGCGCCTCCGGTCCGCATCGAGGGGCGCTCGCCGTCGGGCATTGTGTGGCGGCGTCTCCGACAGGACCGGGCCACGATGGCGAGCCTGTACGTGGTCGCCGCACTGGTGCTACTGGCTGTAGCCGCGCCGTTCCTCAAAGCATTCAAGGTCATCGACCCGGCGACGCCGCACCCCGAACTCGTACAGGGCGTCGGCTCGGTCCCGACGGGGCCGTTCAGCGGGGCGAGCACCAAGCACTGGCTGGGCGTCGTGCCGGGCGTGGGGCAAGACGTACTCGCGCGGGTGCTCTACGGGCTGACCTTCGATATCAGCATCGCGCTCGCCGCCACCGCGCTTACCGTGCTGACCGGCGCCGCGATCGGGCTGATCTCGGGCTACTTCGGCCAGTGGGTGGACGCGACGCTTGCGCGCGGGATCGACCTCATCCTCGCGTTTCCCCAGCTGATCATGCTGATTGCGTTGTCGCCCGTGTTCTTGGGGCAGCCACCGCAGAACGCCCGCGTCGTGGTGTACCTGATCGCGGTGCTGGCCGTGTTCGCCTGGCCGCGCCTCGCCCGCCTGGTGCGAAGCGAAGTGCTGTCGCTGCGCGAGCAGGACTACGTCATGGCGGCGCGCTCGCTCGGCGCGGGGCCGGCGCGCATCCTGTGGAAGGAACTGCTGCCGAACCTGCGCGGGATCATCCTGGTGTACGCGACGATCACCATGCCGGTGTTCGTGTCGGCCCAGGCCGCGCTCGCCTACCTCGGGATCAGCCTGCAACCACCATTCCCGACCCTCGGAACCGTGCTCACCGACTCCGTCCCGTACGTCACTAGCGACCCGGCGTACTTCTTCGTCCCAGGGGTGACGCTCGTGCTCGTAGTGCTGTCGTTCAACCTGCTCGGCGACGGCCTGGCCGACGCCCTCAACCCCAGATCCGACCGATTCTGAGGTGGATGCAACCATGTACGCCGGCCGCCAGTTGTCTCCCAGGAGCGTCAGGATGAGGTTCGTTATAGCTTGCGGTGTCGTCGCTGTGCTCGCGCTCACGGCGTGTACCGGCAAGGGGGGCAAGGCGGCACAGACAGGTAATACCGCCGGCAGCCAGCATCGCGGCGGCACCCTCTACATCAACACGTTCCGGGCCTACACCCACCTCGACCCGCAGCAGAACTACTACGGCGACGCCATTTCGTTCGAGTCACGCACCCTGGTCCGCACGCTCACCACGTTCCCGGCTATCGAGGGCTCCAACTCGACTGACGTGGTGCCGGACGCCGCCACCGACACAGGCACCCGGTCGGTCGATGCGAAGACCTGGACGTTCACCATCCGACCGGACGTCAAGTGGCAGGACGGCAAGCCGGTGACCTGCCAGGACTTCAAGTACGGAATCTCCCGCACGTTCGCAACGGACATCATCAACCAAGGACCGACCTACGCGCTCGACTACCTGGACGTGCCGCACGACGCGAACGGTCAAGCCCTCTACAACGGGCCGTACAAAAAGAGCGGCCAGGCAGGCTTCGACAAGTCGATCGACTGCCCGTCGCCGAACAAGATCGTGTTCCATCTGCGCCACCCGGTCGCCGACTTCAACCAGACCGTGACCCTGCCTGCGTTCGCAGCTGTGCGGCAGGACAAGGACACCGGCGCGAAGTACGACTCCTCGGTGTTCTCCGACGGCCCCTACATGATCCAGGGCAAGTGGGATCCGGTGCGCGGCGGCACGCTGGTGCGCAACCCGAACTGGGTCGCGTCGAGTGACGACGTCGACAAGGCATACCCGGACCAGATCGTGACGACTTTCGGCGAGACCGCCGACACCATCTACCAAAAGCTGGAATCCGACAACGGCACCGCGAAGAACACCGTCACCACTACTACAGCCCCACCGGCGGCCGTCCCGACCGTACTCAGTCCGGCTATGCAGAGCCGGACTGAGAGTGTCACCGACGGCTACATCCACTACCTGTCGGTGAATGTCCAGAAGGTGCCGCAGAAGCAGGTGCGCCAGGCGATCGCGATGGCGGTCGACAGGACGGCGTATGTCACGGCGTGGGGTGGCTCGGCACTCGGGTCGCCCACCAACTCGCTGATCAGCCCGTTGCTCAAGGCGTACACGAGATACGACCCGTTCGGGGTGGGTGACAAGGGCGATCCCGTGAAGGCCAAGGCGGTGCTGCAGGCGGCGGGCATCAAACTCCCGTATCCGATCACGTACCAGTACCCGAAGGATCTGACGCAGGACAAGCTCGCTACCACTATCAAGTCTGAGCTGCAGAATGCCGGCTTCAGCGTCACCCTGGATGGGCTGAACGCCGACAACTACTACGACATAGTCGCCAATCCCCGCCAGACCGCGCAGGTCGTATGGGCTCGCTGGGCATCGGACTGGCCGTCGGGATCGACGGTGATCCCGCCGCTGCTCGACGGGCGCGTCAACATCTCCGCGGAGTCGCTCGGCAACGACTACGCCGCGTACAACGATCCCCTGACCAACAAGGCGATCGACACCGCGCTGTCGCTGACGGACAGCGCCGCCCAGCAGCAGGCCTGGTCGGCGATCGATCAGCAGGTGGTGAAGGACGGCGTGATCATCCCGATGATGGCCGACAAGGCGCTCTACCTGTACGGCTCCAACGTCGAGGGCTTCATGCTGAACGCCGCCTTCGGCGGTTACGTCGACCTGGCCGTCGCGGCCGTGCAATAACACTTGCTCGGATACGTGCTCCGGCGCGTGATCGCGATCGTGATCATGCTCTTCGCGATCAGCATCGTCACGTTCCTGCTCTTCTTCGCGATCCCGCGTGACCCGGCGCGACTCACCTGCGGCAAGGTGTGCACGCCACAACTGATCGCGCAGAACCGGCACACGCTTGGATACGACCGCTCGGTCGCCACCCAGTACCGCGCATTTCTCAAGGGGCTTGTCGTCTCACGGGATTTCCCCGACGACCCGCAGCTCAAGCGAACGCATCCGGAGCTGATCACTCACTGCCGGGCACCCTGTCTCGGCTACTCGCCGTCGCAGCAGACCACGGTCAACAACGTGATGGGCCGGGCCGCGCCGGTCACGCTGTCGCTGATCCTGGGCGGATTCGTGCTGTGGATCGTGTTCGGTGTGGGGCTCGGTGTGCTGTCCGCCGTTCGGCGCGGCAAGATCGCCGACAAGGTGGTGCTGGGCGTCTCGCTGATCGGCTACTCGTTCCCGACGTTCTTCGTGGGTCTGATCCTGTACAACATCGTCTCGGTCAAATACGGGTTGCTGCCGGAACCGCAGTACGTGTCGCCGATGCACGATCCGCTCGGCTGGGCGGCCGGGATGCTCGCGCCCTGGATCACGCTCGCCCTCGCGTACCTCGCGCTGTACATCCGGCTCACCCGTGCCACGATGCTGGACACGATGTCGCAGGACTACATCCGCACCGCCCGGGCCAAGGGGCTGCCGGCCTATCGGGTGACGTTCAAGCACGGGCTACGGGCGAGCCTCACGCCGATTCTGACGATCGCCGCGCTCGACATCGCCGGCCTGCTCGGCGCAGCCGCGATCACCGAGACAGTGTTCAACCTCAACGGCATCGGCCAGACAGTCATCGCCGCGGTCAAGGACGCTGACCTGCCGATCATCGTGGTCGGGGTGCTCATCTCCGCGGCGGCTGTGGTCGTACTCAACCTGGTCGTTGACTTGCTGTACGGCGTGATCGACCCGAAGGTGCGCTACTCCTGAGCACCTTCTCCGATTGCGCAAGGATTCCTCGTCTGAGGCGGGGGATTGTTGCGCGATCGGACACTAAGCCGGTTCGGTGCGGTAGCGGTAGACGTGGTGTTCCCAGTAGCCGAGGCCACGGTAGAGCGTGATCGCCGGCTCGTTGTCCGCTTCGACCTCGAGATAGCTGTGCTTCGCACCGTGGACGCCGGTGCCCCACCGCCACAGCGCGTGAACGATCGCAGTCGCCAGGCCCTGCCGGCGCTGATCGGGGGCCACCTCGACGGCGGTGATGCCGAGCCAGTCGTCGTCGATGGCGCCACGCCCGATAGCGACGGTCACGCCGTCCTGCCGGATCTCGGCGAAACCCACCCGATCGTGCCGGGTGGTCAGCGCGCGCATGCCGGGCGGCGTCGTGCCGTTCCGGAAGCGATCCAGCCAGGCATCGTCCGGCTCCGCCAAGATGTGCACGCCGGGCGCGTCCGGCGCAGCCGGTATACGCAGCGCCAGGACCAGCGTCTCGTGGCTGGCCGGCCACCCACGCTCGGCCAGTTCCGCGTCCAGCAGCCGGCGGGCGTGTAACGGAGTCTGCACGCGCACCGGCAATCCGCGCGCCGTGTACCACTTCCGGGCGGCGTCCAGCGTGTCAGACAGGGAGGTTGACGGTCGGCGCAGCGGCAGCGCGCTGTTAGCCCGATTGGTTACGCCGTGGTTCGCGCGTAGCAGCCAGCCGCCCACCTCGGCGGTCTCCTCAGCGCGCCAGCCGCGCGAGCTGACTGCCGACAGGGCCAGGATCTCGGCTGCGCTGGGCTCGACGACCTTGGCGACGGCGATGTGCGACACCGGGACGTGCACCGGGCCGCCGCTCGCCCCGACCGTTGCGGTGTCGGCGGTCAGCTTGAGCAGGTCGCCCACGACATCGGCGAAGAGCAGTCGGCCCGATTCGTCACGATCGACCGCGCGCCGGACCACGATGCGCCGCCCGACCCAATCCGGTTCCACCACGAGCGGCATACTAGGTCGCGCAGGCATGTACCCCGCCCGGAGGACCGCAGTGACCTACGTGATCGCCGAGCCATGTGTCGACGTTCTTGACAAGGCATGCATCGAGGAATGCCCCGTCGACTGTATCTATGAGGGCGGGCGGATGCTCTACATCCACCCGGACGAGTGCGTCGACTGCGGCGCCTGCGAACCGGTCTGCCCAGTCGAGGCGATCTTCTACGAGGACGACCTTCCCGACAAGTGGCGCGACTACACCCAGGCAAACGTCGACTTCTTCGACGACCTCGGCTCGCCCGGCGGCGCGGCGAAGGTAGGCAAGATCGACAAGGACCCGCCGCTCATCGCCAATCTCCCCCCACAGGCGGCAGACCACTGA
>DATFRC010000068.1:0-3291 GCA_035263725.1 Jatrophihabitantaceae bacterium
TTGCCGCGGTGGCTGCCGTCGTACTCGGAGCAACGAGCGCTACCGGCGTCGCCGCAGCGGCCGATCGGCTACCCGGACCGGTCGCGGACATGGTGAACGACTTGACCCCTTTGCGCGTAGGCGACCACCATCCGCGACCGGGCGCACCGCTGCCGACGCGCGCGCCGCGTACGTCCACGCCGGACCGAACGATGCATCCACGCCCGCAAAGCAGCCCCGTCGGCGTCGAGCGCCGGGGAGCACCGCCGGCCAGCGAGCCCATGGCGCCGCCGGACGCTGCCCCACCCAGCAACACCCATGACGACGATGGATCGGTCGCACCGCGGTCCCCGTCGTCGTCCCCGTCCCCGTCGCCGTCGTCGTCGCCGCGGTCCAACGACGACACGCGAAGCAGCACCGGCTCGCAGACGCCCTCGCCCACCAACTCGCGCACCGCACGAGATCGCTGAGGCGCGTTGGCCCTAGGTCGCGGACCTGCTCGGCAAGGGCCAGTGCCTCTTCGTCCAGTCCTTCCCGCGGCTACACCCCTTCGCGCAGCCATTCCGGCATTCGTTGACCGCAGGGAGGCGCCTTTTTATCGTTGGCCGATGTATGTCAGGCGCGATGACGCGACGCCTGGTTCAGTGCGTCGGCGATCGCCGGAGCCCTGCTAGCAATGTCCGACTCGAGTTCTGTGGCTGATGCGGATCGCATAGCGGCGACCGTGTTCGGTATCCGGCTGCGTGCCCCGCAACGGCGCGCGCTGACTCCCTTGATGGCCGGTCGCGACACGCTGGCCGTCCTTCCAACGGGGAGCGGCAAGAGCGCGATCTACCAGGTGGCCGGACTGGTACTCGGCGGGCTCACCGTCGTCATATCGCCACTGATCGCCTTGCAGCGTGACCAGATGCGGACCCTCGCCGAGCGCCGCCGCCCCGGTCACGCGTCGGTCCGCACGGCGATCCTCAACTCCAGTCTGCATCGCGAGGATCGGCGCGCCGCGTTGGCCGCGCTGGACTCGGGTCAGCTCGACTTCCTCCTGCTGGGCCCCGAGCAGCTGCACAACCCGGAGACGCACCGACGGCTGATCGACAGTCCCGCCCGGGTAGGCCTGTTCGTCGTGGACGAGGCCCATCTGATCAGCCAATGGGGACACGATTTCCGGCCGGAGTACCTGCGCATTCCCGAAGCTGTTGCGCCGCTCGGACCGCCGCGACAGTTGGCTTTGACTGCCACCGCGGCTCCCCCGGTGCAGGCCGACATCACGCGAGCACTGCGGATGGAGCGGCCGGCCGTGGTGGTCACTGGGTTCGACCGGCCCAACCTGAGCCTGGCGGTTCGCGCGACCCGCCAGCACCTACCCGAAGCGCAAGCAGTCGACGACCGCGTCGTCGAGGTCGCCATCGCGCACGAGACACCGGCCCTCGTCTATGCGCTAACCCATGAACGCTGCGAGAGCCTCGCCGACCGCCTGCGCCAGGCAGCGTTTACTGCCGCGGCCTACCATGCCGGGTTGCCCACCGCGCAACGCGCGAAGGTGCAGGACCGGTTCCTCGGCGGCGCACTCGATGTCGTGGTAGCCACGAGCGCCTTTGGGATGGGAATC
Source organism: Jatrophihabitantaceae bacterium (assembly GCA_035263725.1). Lineage (GTDB taxonomy): Bacteria > Actinomycetota > Actinomycetes > Mycobacteriales > Jatrophihabitantaceae > DASXRA01. The sequence goes on from DATFRC010000068.1 coordinate 1,586, forward strand.
GACAAGGCTGACGTGCGCACGGTCGTCCACGCCGGCGTCCCCGGAAGCCTGGACGAGTACTACCAGGAGATCGGACGTGCGGGCGCGACGGACAGCCGGCCGACGCGGTTCTCGTACACGACCCACGCACCATCCGCATCCCCCGCCTGCTGGCGGCCCGCTCCAAACTCCGGGCAGCCGACATCCACGCTGTCGTCGACGTTTTGGACGGCACGACCGAGCCGATCCCGCTCGACGATCTCCTTAGTGCCACCCGATTACCACGCCAGGCGGTCGAGCGCGTGCTCGCCGAGTTGGGCGAAGTCGGCATCGTGACGCTCCACGCGAACACCGTCGCCTGCCACGTGCTGCCGTCCGACGCCGCCGCCCAGTTGGAGGCAACTGGGCGCCGCCGCCAAGCCATCATCGCCAGCCGGATCCAGGCGGCGCGCACCTACGCCGAGACCATCCGCTGCCGCCGCGCTGAGCTGCTCGCGTATTTCGGCGATCACTACGACCCGCCGTGCGGGCGGTGCGACAACGACGATCTCGTCGGCGCTGCGGGCCAGGCGCACGTCGACCAGCCGGGCCGAGGCCAACGGGTGCGGCACCGCCTCTGGGGCGAAGGCACCTTGCTGCACCAAGACGACCACGAGTTGATCGTGGTGTTCGACGCGGTCGGATACCGCACCCTCACTCCGGCCACGTTGACCAACGCCCTCCTGGTCGAACTCGGATCAGAGTCGCCGCCGCCAGCAACAGCTTGAGCCGAGGGGACGCCGGCCGGGACCCTCGGCTGAAGCCTGCTCATGCGGCGCTTCGGTCGCGGCGACCAGGGCTGCGGCCTCGTCGAGGTAGTGCGCCAGCCTCTCCGGCCGCCACATGGATTCAGCCGAGCTCGGCGGCGTGATCGGGCACCGACCGGTACAGCTCCCGCGGCGGGCGGACGTAGGTCGGCGCCGAGGGTCGGGCCGGCATTTCGAGCGGCGTGCGCTGCACGTCGTAGTACGGGACTGTCGACAGCAAGTGGGCGATCATGTTGATGCGAGCGCGGCGTTTGTCGTCAGCTTCAACCACGTACCACGGCGAGTCGGTCGTATCGGTGTGCACGAACATCTCGTCCTTCGCCCGGGAGTAGTCCTCCCAGCGGCGGATCGACTCGAGGTCCATCGGCGAGAGCTTCCAACGGCGGACCGGGTCCTCGAGGCGCGACCGGAATCGCCGCTCCTGCTCCTGGTCGCTCACCGAGAACCAGTACTTGCGCAGCAGGATCCCATCGTCGACGAGCAGCCGCTCGAACACCGGACACTGCGCCAGGAAGCGGCGGAACTCATCCGGCGTGCAGAAACCCATTACGTGCTCGACGCCGGCGCGGTTGTACCAGGAACGGTCCATCAGCACGATCTCACCGGCCGCAGGCAGGTGTTCGATGTAGCGCTGGAAATACCACTGCGTGCGCTGCCGCTCGGTGGGCACCGGCAGCGCGACGATGCGCGCCACACGAGGGCTGAGGTACTGAGTGACACGCTTGATCGTGCTGCCCTTACCGGCGGCATCGCGTCCCTCGAAGATCACCACCACGCGTGCCCGCACCTCGCGCACCCACTCCTGCATGGTGACCAGCTCGCTCTGCAGCCGGAACAGCTCCTTCTCGTAGACGCCTCGCCCCAAGTGGCCGTCATGCTTGTCCTTCGCCATGATCGGACTGTAATGCGGTGAGGTCGGAA
>DATFRC010000069.1:0-3504 GCA_035263725.1 Jatrophihabitantaceae bacterium
GTCCGCTTGTTGACGTAGTTCTCGGTGACGACGGTGTAGTAGAACAGCCCGGCGATGATCAGGAACGGAGTGATCGTGTAGGCCCACTCGAGCGGCAGGTTGTACTTGGTCTGCTTCGGGACCTCGTCGTTCCGCTTCCAATACCGACCGCAGCACCAGAAGATCAGGAACCACACGATGCAGCCGACGATCAGCGCGGTGACCGAGGACCAGGTCCACAGCACACGCATCTTCTCGGCCTGCTTGGTGACGCCGGTGGGCCACCCGAAGCGCAGCTTCTTCTCGACGTCGCTCGACGAGCAAGCGGAGAGAGTGAGGGCGGCGACGGCGGCGAGCGCACTGAGCCGGACGATGCGAGTCCATCGCCTGCGCTGCACTACGAACCGCCTTTCGTCGTGCCCGTCCAGGGATCATCCGGAGCGTACTGGACCCCACGCCCGCGTCCGCTCACGGGGCTAGCGTGGATGTCGTGGGCGCATACCTGGACGCGGCATCGGCCGCGCCGCTGCATCCGGTCGCCCGCCAGGCACTGCTCGCCGCGCTCGACGACGGCTGGGCCGATCCGGGCCGGCTCTACGGTGCCGGGCGTCGGGCGCAACTGCTTCTCGACGCGGCGCGCGAAACCGTGGCCGAGTGCATCGGCGCCCGGCCGGACGAGGTGAGCTTCACGGCGAACGGCACCCAGGCCCTCACCGCCGCGGCGCTCGGGACGCTCGCGGCCAATCGGCGTCGCGGCGACACGTTCGTGCACACCGCAGTGGAACACTCGGCGCTGCTGCACGCCGCCGAGGTACACACGGGACCCGCCGTCTCGGTCGGCGTCGACATGCTGGGACGGGTCGACGTGGCCGCGTTCGTGGCTGCTGCGCGCGATGGCGCCGCCGCTGCGGCAGTGCAGGCGGCAAACCACGAGGTCGGCACGGTGCAGCCTGTCGACGAGATCGCCGCAGCTGTCCCGGACGTGCCGCTCGTCGTCGACGCTACGCAGTTGCTCGGCCACGCCCCGCTCCCAGCGCACTGGTCGGTGCTGGCTGGCGAAGCCCGGACGTGGGGCGGGCCGCCCGGGGTCGGCGTGCTGTGCGTACGCACCGGCACACGCTGGCGCTCCCCGTACCCGGCCGATGACCGGGAGGGCGGCCGGGTGCCGGGAACCCCGAACGTCCCCGCGATCGTGGCGGCAGCCGCCGGGCTGCGCGCAGCGTGCGCCGATCAGGCAGCCGAAGCGGCCCGGCTGTCCAAGCTGGTCGACCAGATCCGGACCTCCGTCGCCGCCACCGTGCCGGACGTCGAGGTGCTGGGCGACCCGGTCGACCGACTGCCGCACATCGTGACGTTCTCTTGCCTGTACGTGGACGGTGAGGCGCTGCTGACCGCCCTCGATCGTCGCGGGTTCGCGGTCTCGTCCGGCTCGTCGTGCACGTCGTCCACGCTGGAGCCGTCGCACGTCCTGGTCGCGATGGGCGCACTGACGTCGGGGAACGTGCGGGTGTCGCTGCACCACGCGACGACGCCGGACGAGATCGACGAGTTCCTCCGCGTGCTGCCTGACGTCATCGCCGAGGTTCGCGCCGAGATTGAGCGGGCATGAGGCTGGACTGCCGGGGCCGACGCTGCCCAGTTCCGATCCTCGACCTGGCGAGACACATCGGCGACGTCGTGGTCGGCGAGACGGTCACGGTGGAGGCCGACGACCCCGCAGCCGGGCCGGACATCCGCGCCTGGTGCCGCATGCGCGGTCACGAGCACGCCGGCGAGTCACGCGCCCCCGACGGCACGCCGGCCTACACGGTGCGTCGCCTGCATTAGCCTAGGCCGCGTGTGCGGTCTGATCGGCTTCCTGTCGGCGAACGGCGATGCCGGCAGCGTCAAGGCAGACATCGAGGACTCGCTGGCGTGCATGCGGCACCGCGGTCCGGATGAGGGTGGGGTGTGGGCGGACGACGACGTGGTGATCGGGTTCCGCCGGCTGTCGATCATCGACATCGATCTCTCGCATCAACCGTTGCCCTATCTGAACGGGCGCTACCACCTGATCTTCAACGGCGAGGTCTACAACTATGTCGAGCTACGCGAGCGGCTGGCGCGCGAGTTCGGGGCACAGTTCGAGACCGACGGCGACGGCGAGGCGGTCGTCGCCGGCTACCACTACCTCGGCGAGGACGTCGTCCGCGAACTGCGCGGCATGTTCGCGTTCCTGATCTGGGACGCCCAGGAGCGGGTTATGTTCGGCGCTCGCGACTGGTTCGGCATCAAGCCGATGTACAGCTATGCTGACGAACGGGGCACGTTCTTTTCCAGCGAGAAGAAGTCGCTGCTGCGCGTCGCACGCACCGCCGATGTCGACGACACAGCCCTGCAGCACTACCTGACGTTGCAGTACGTGCCGGAGCCGGCGTCGATGCACCGCCAGATCCGCCGTGTCGAGTCGGGCACCTGCTTCACGCTGCGCAGCGGTGAGGCACCGGCGTTCCGGCGTTACTTCCACCCCGACTTCGCGATCCGCCGCGTGGGCGACTCGACCCGGCTGTACCGCGAGATCACCGAGGTACTCGAGGATTCCGTCGAGAAGCACATGCGCGCCGATGTCACCGTCGGGTCGTTCCTCTCCGGCGGCATCGACTCGACGGCCATCGCCGCGCTGGCAAAGCGCCACAACCCGAAGCTGCTGACGTTCACCACCGGCTTCGAACGCGAGGGATACTCCGAGATCGACGTGGCCGCGGAGTCGGCTGCCGCGATCGGCGTCGAACACATCACCAAGGTCGTCACCCCGGCCGAGATGATGAATACGCTGCCGCTGATCGTCTGGTACCTCGACGATCCGGTCGCCGACCCGGCGCTGGTACCGCTGTATTTCATCGCCCGCGAGGCGCGCAAACACGTGAAGGTGGTGCTCTCCGGCGAGGGTGCCGACGAGTTGTTCGGCGGCTATACGATCTACCGCGAGCCGATCAGCCTGCGTCCCCTCGAGCGTCTGCCGCGTCCCGTACGCCGGGGTCTCGGCCAACTCGGTGGCGTGCTGCCCGACGGGATGCGGGGCAAAGACCTGCTACGCCGCGGGTCGATCGGCATCGAGGAGCGCTACTACGGCAATGCGCGCATCTTCCGGCCGGACGAGATGGCGCTGTATAGGGGATACGACCCGGCGGTGTCCTACATGGACGTGACGGCGCTGCACTACGCCGCGACCCGGCATCTCGACGACTCCACTCGCATGCAGTACGTCGACCTGTTCACCTGGCTGCGCGGCGACATCCTCGTCAAGGCCGACAAGATGACGATGGCCAACTCGCTGGAGCTGCGCGTGCCGTTCCTGGACGTCGAGGTGTTCCGCGTCGCCTCCTCCATCCCGACCGGCGAGAAGCTCACTCGACAGACCACCAAGTACGCGCTGCGCCGGGCGCTCGCCGACATCGTGCCGCCACACGTGCTGGACCGCGCCAAACTCGGCTTTCCGGTGCCGATCCGGCACTGGCTACGCGCTGAGCTGTACGAGTGGGCGCG
>DATFRC010000070.1:0-22186 GCA_035263725.1 Jatrophihabitantaceae bacterium
GATGAGCAGCGACGCGTCCGTGCCGGCGAGGGCTCGCACCAATGCCGCATCGAGCCGGTCACGCTGCGGCGCGGCGACGCCGATTGCGGGGAGCTCGTCCTCGACGAGGCCGAGCTGCAGCGGCTCCGGCCCGATCCAGGCGTGCAGCGTCGACAGCGCGTCCTCGGCCAGAACGAGGGTATCGACCTGGCTGCGGCGCACCGCGCTCACCACGGCCGCGACGCCGGTGACAGCCAGCCCGTGTCCGCGTGCCGCGCCGAGCCGATCGAGAACACGTGCCCGCTCGCGCAGCGCCCTTTGCAGCAGCACACCCTGTATCGCGTCATCGAGCTCGGCGCGCGAGGCGCCCGCCTCGCGACCGCCCTCGCTGAGCTGAGCGATCTCGACGTCCGGCTCCAGAAACCTCGGCAACTCGCTGCGCAGCAGGCCGCGCGCCCGCGGGTCCCCCGCCACGATGACGATGGCAGCGTTGACCCTGGCCGCATGGTCGGCAACGACCGCCGCGACCTCCCGGGCATTGGCTGCCCAGTTGTTCTCGACCCGCTGCTGGAAGTGTCGCTCCGACGAGTGCTCCGTCGACGTCATGTGACGCGGGTAATCGCGGCTGCCCTCGACGGTCGTCGTCGTCCCGGACGACGTGGAGATGTCCGCGCCCTCCAGGTCGGCGAGTACCACCACATAGGGGATGCGCGGCCCCTGCTGGGCGAGGTACGGCATGACGTGCGGGAGCGGCGCCCAGCGGGCGAGCGGCCGAAGCGGCGGACGCGGCAGCGACGCCGCCAACAGCGTCTCGCCGTGTGCCCCGACCAGCACCCTGCCGTGCTCGCCGGACACCGGTTCCTCCGCGGAGTCGTCGAGCGCAGCCACTGTCGCTTCGTCGGCGCCGGCGTGGAGCAGGGTCGACCGCAGGGCGTGCCAGCGCAGCCGAACCTGCTCGGCGCCCAGCTCGGTGCTGCGGGTCGCGTCCAGGTAGGCCGTAGCGAACGGGCCGGGTCGCTCGTACAGGCGGGTTACCTCGCCGGGAAGGGGCATGCACCTAGCTTGCCAACCCGCGCCGAACCTTCAAACGGGGCGTCGGTCATCAACGTCCCGCGAGTTCGTGGCCGTAGCGCGCCCGGACGCGAGCGCGCACCTGCGGATCCCATTTCGGTGCCGGCTGAATGAAGATCTCATCCAGGTCGGAGAACCGTTCCCGTAGCGTCCGGTCGATGCGCACGCACGCCTGCTCCAACTCGGAGGTCGTGAAGCCGTCAGCGAAGTCGACGCGGGTGCACACCAACACCCGGTCCGCGCCGGTCAGCATGGTCAGCAGGTCGACCACGTCGTCCACCTCATCCTGTTGCTCGAGCACGGTCTCGATGCTGCGCATCAGCCGCGGGTCGGCCTGCCTGCCGACGAGCAACGCCTTGCAGGCCCGAGCGAGCAGCACCGCGGCCACGACCAGCACGGCTCCGATCGCCAGCGAGGCCGCGCCGTCCCACATGGCCGAACCGGTGAGTTGGTGCAGCCCCACGCCGACGGCAGCAACGATCACACCGGTCACCGCGGCGGAATCCTCGAGCAGCACGCTGCGCACGGTCGGGTCGTGCGGCTCGCGCACCACGGCCCGCAAGGAACGCCGGCGCTGACGCGCCTCGCCGCGCGTCTGCCGGACGGCCTGGCGCAGCGAGACCGCCTCGAACACGAGCGCGAATGCCAGCACCGGGTAGTTGATCCACAGCATGCGGCTCGACTCACCGCCGGAGATGATGGTGCGCAGCCCCTCGTACACCGAGAAGGCCGCCCCGGACGCGAAGATCGCGACGGCCGCGAGCAACGACCAGAAGAACCGTTCCTTGCCGTAGCCGAAGGGGTGCGTCGGGTCGGCGGGACGCTCCGACCGGCGCAGCGCGGTGAGCAGCAGCAGTTCGGTAGACGTATCGCCGGCCGAGTGCGCCGCCTCGGACAACAGCGCCGCCGACCCGGTCAGCAGTCCGGCAGCGAGCTTCAGCACGCCGACCGCAGCGTTGGCGAGCAGCGCCAGCAGCACAGTGAGGACGCTGCCGTTCTTCGTCATTCCTGACGTCTACCCGAGCTCTGCACGGATGAATCGCCGGCCGTCGCCGGCCGACCCGTCACATTACGGCCGTCGGATGCGTCGACTACATGTCCGATCAGCTCGTGGAAGGAGTTGCCGTGAGCACGTCCAAGCCGGTCGCCAGGCCACCGAACCCCGATGTCCGGGCTCAAATCCTGCCCATACAGAAGTCGGTGAACCGCGTGGCTCGCGGGCTGCTCCGCGCGCCGCTGCTGTGCCGGGCTGTCGGCAAGCGCCTCATAACTCTCTACGTCGTAGGCCAAAAGTCCGGACGGATGTACGCCGTCCCGGTCGCCTACACCCGCCACGACGGGAGCCTGCTGGTGGGGACGCCATTCGGCTGGGCACGCAATCTGCGCAGCGGGCAGTCGGTGGACCTGCGGCTCGCCGGCAAGCGGCGACCCGCCGACGTTCAGGTGATTACCGACGAGGACGGCGTCGTCGAGCACTACGCCATCATGGTTCGCGACAACCACGCGTTCGCCCGATTCAACAAGATCGAGCTCGATCAAACCGGCAACCCACGGGTCGCCGATCTTCACCAGGCCTGGGCCAATGGTGCCCGGGTGATCCGGCTGACCCCGCGCTGATCAGGCCAGCTGCCGACCCGCTATTGACGCAATCTAACGGTTGCAATAGTGTAGCAACCAATCGATTGCTATACGACGGAGGCCGGCCACGATGGCTGAGCGCAGATTCAGGTCCGCGTGGTCGGAGGACACCGGCCCCGCCGCCCTCACGGCGCAGAGGGCTGTCGTCCTGACCGGCACGCTAGGGATCGCCGCGGCGTGCTGGGCCGTAGCAGCCCAGCAGATGAGCGGCATGGATATGGGCACGGTGACGCAGCTCGGCTCGTTCGGCTTCTTCGCCGCGCTGTGGGCGTCGATGATGGCGGCGATGATGCTGCCGGGCGCGGCTCCTGCGGTGCTCAGACGCGCCCGCGCCGCCGGAGTTCGCGCCGCGCCGGTTTTCGCCGGTTCCTACCTTGCCGTATGGGCATTGGCGGGCTTCGCGGTGTACGCCGCGTATCGGCCGCACGGGTTCACCGCCGCCGGAGCGCTCGTGATCGCCGCGGGGATCTACGAGGTCACGCCCGTCAAGCGCTACTTCCGGCAGCGTTGTCTGGAGGGCGCCCGCTCCGGCGTCGGGTTCGGACTGTGCTGCGTCGGGTCGAGCATCGGCCTGATGGTGATGTGGCTGGCCCTGGGTGCCATGAGCCTGACCTGGATGTCGGTGATCGCCGTCGTCGTCCTGGCGCAGAAGCTGCTGCCCACAAACCGCCGGATCGACGCGCCTTTGGCGCTGGCAATCGCCGGCCTCGGGATTTGGATCATCGTCGCGCAGGCGGCACCACTGTGAAGGAGAGAGATGACTGACTACAAGATCGGAACGCGCGACGAGTGGCTCGCTGCCCGGTTGCAGCTGCTCGACGCTGAGAAGGCACATACCCGGCGCAGCGACGAACTGGCCCGGCAGCGGCAGGAGCTCCCGTGGGTCCGCATCGACAAGGAATACCGCTTCGACACCGACGAGGGCGGCGCATCACTTGCCGACCTGTTCCGCGGACGCTCGCAGCTGCTCGTCTATCACTTCATGTTCGGTCCGGACTACACGGGCGGCTGCCCCTCGTGCTCGGCCATAGCGGACGGCTTCGACGGGTTCACCATCCACCTGGCCAACCACGACGTGATGCTCTGGGCCGCCTCGCGGGCCCCCTTGCCGAAGCTTTCGGCATACAAGAAGCGGATGGGCTGGAGCTTCCCGTGGGCCTCGTCGTACGGCAGCGACTTCAACGCCGATTTCCAGGTCGGCCACACCGACGCGCAGCAGCAGTCAGGAGTCGGCGAGTACAACTACCGCACGCTCGACATGAAGGCGATGGCGGAGGCTGGCACTGAGGGGCCGCTCGCGGACTGGGCAGCCAGGACGGGCACCGACTGGGCGACCTACGTGCAGGAGGCTCCCGGGATGAGCGCCTTCGCGCTCGACGATGGGATCGTCTACCACACCTATTCGGCCTATGCGCGCGGACTGGATGGTCTCTGGGGGATGTACCAGTGGCTCGACCGTGCGCCACGAGGGCGCAACGAGGAACACGCCCCCGATGCTCCGCCTAACTGGTTCCTGCGCCACGACGAGTACGGCGCTCGCTGATGCCGCGCTCCTAGCGTTGGACGCTTGAACGTCAGCGGTTACGGCCGCTGTGCGCCGATCGCGCGCAGGCCCGCGTCGGCGAATGTGATCATCCAGGTGAAGCTCTCGTCGGGGTCGTTACTCCACTGGAAGCCGTCGGCCGCCTGCAGCGCCGCAAATCCGTGCACGGTGCAGCGCAGGCTACGGATCGCGTGGTCGAGGTCGTCCGGCTTGATGCCGTAGCCGGAGAGCACCGCGCGGATCGAGTTGATCACGCGCAGCCCGGCCGCGTACAGCGGGTCGTCCGCACCGTCGAACCGGGCGCCGATGGTTGCGCTGTAGCGGCCGGGATGCCGCTCGACGTAGCCGCGCACCGCGCCGAAGAGAGCAGTGAGGGCGTCAAGTCCGGCCTTGCCCTGCAGCGCGTCTCGAACCGCGTCGCCGAGCTCGTTCATCGCCTGTGCGGCGATGCGGTGCTGCAGGTCGGCGAGGCTGTCGATGTGCTTGTACAACGCCGGCGGCTTCACGCCCAGCCGTTCGGCCAGCGCCGCCAGGCTGAGGGCCTGGAAACCGATCTCGTCGACCAGGGCCGCACCCGCGGCGACGACCTGCTCCGTGCTCAGCCCGGCTCGTGGCACGCGCCTACCTCCTCGGCGTTCTTGTCTTGCAAGTTAGGATTAATAGCTCTAAGGTTATTGCTCGTAACTTTGCTCGTCAAGGCTCACAGAGGTCCCGGCCCAGGCCGAGCGCTCTATCGTCAGCTGCGCCAGCAGCGATCCCTAGCTAGGAAGGTGCCATGCAGATTGCCAGCGGGCTGTATCGGGTCGGCTCGGATGTCGTCAACAGCTACCTGATCGTCGACGCGGACGGCGTCACGATCATCGACGCCGGGCTGCCGAGATATTGGAAGCTGCTCGAGAAGGAGCTTGCCGCGATCGGCAAGAGCCTCGACGACGTGCGGGCGCTCATCCTCACGCACGGGGACACGGACCATATCGGCTTCGCCGCCCAGCTGTACCGCGAGAAGGGCATCGCGGCGCGCATTCACGAAGCGGATGTCGACCGCGCTCGGCTGAAGGTGAAGAAACCCAACACGGGCTGGGGGCCGATCAAGATCGGCCCAGTCGTCGGCTTCCTCTGGTACTCCTCCCGCCATGGCGGCCTGCGGATCAAGCCCGCAACCGAGCTGAAGACCGTCGCGGACAATGACGTGCTCGATGTGCCGGGCTCGCCGCGGATCATCCACACTCCCGGTCACACGCCGGGCAGCGTCACCGTGCACGTGCCGGCCGTCGACGCGCTGTTCCTCGGCGACACGATGACCACCCGCAACGTCCTCACCGGCGTGGCCGGCCCCAAGCCCGCGCCGTTCACGCTGCAGCCTGAGCAGGCAGTCGCGTCCCTGGATCGGATCGACAGCGTCGACGCGACGTGGGTGCTGCCCGGCCACGGGCCGGCCTGGGACGGCGGCGTTCCCGAGGCGGTGCGGCTGATCCGCGAGGCTGCCGCGCAATCCCACAAGTAGCGGCCGCGACTACTCGTTCAGGAACGACAGCAGCGCTTCGTTGACCTCGTCGGCATGGGTCCAGGAAAGGCCGTGCCCGGCGCCGTCGATCGCGAGGTACTCGCTGCTCGCGATGGCCTCGTGGGTCCGCGGTCCGCAAGCCTCGATCGGCAGGATGCGATCAGCAGTGCCGTGCATGACCAGTACCGGCACATCGATCTTCGCCAGGTCGGCGCGGAAGTCGGTGTACCAGGTGGCGACGCACGCGATCGTCCCGGTGGGTGACGCGCCGACGGCAGTGTTCCAGGCGTCGCGAACGACCTCCTCGCTGATCCGCGTGCCTAGCGTCTGGTCGAGGTTGAAGAAGTTCTTGTTCCACTCGGTGAAATACGCGAACCGATCAGCCCGCAGCCCCGCCGCGATCTGGTCGAAGACCTCTTGCGGCACCCCGTTCGGAGTATCCGGAGTCTTGAGCAGGTACGGGGGTACCCCCGAGATGATCACCGCGCGCCGCACGCGGTCCGAGCCGTATTTTCCCAGGTAGCGCGCGATCTCGCCGCCGCCCATCGAGTGGCCCGCCAGATCGACGTCGCGCAGGTCCAGGGACTCGATCAGTGCGGCAAGATCGGCGGCGAACGTATCGTAGTCGTACCCGACGGTTGGCTGGCTCGACTTGCCGAACCCGCGCCGGTCGTAGGTGATGACGCGGAACCCGTCTTCGAGCAGCGCGCGCTCCTGCCGCTCCCAAGCACGCCCACTTAGCGGGAACCCGTGGATGAGGACGATCGGCTGACCGGTGCCGTGGTCCTCGTAGTAGATCTGGATGTCGGCGGTGTTCTCCCGCCCGACGGTGACATAGGGCATGACCGCTTCCCTTCCTCGACGGTGCTCACAACATCACACGTTCGGCGTCTCGTCGAGCCCGGGTAAGACCCTGGTGTCCAGGGACTTCGACGGGTGCGACAACATGCGCGGTGCACCACGCTTAGGGCATCGCGACGACGAAGGAGGCAGGTCATGCGTTCCGACATCGTGCCGGGAGCCACTTTTCCCGACTACGAGCTGCCCGACCACACGAACACAATGCGCAGGCTGAGCGAGCTTTCGGGCGACGATCCGCTGATCCTTACGCTCGCCCGCGGCCACTACTGCCCGAAGGAGCACCAGCAGCATCTGCAGCTCGCCGCGTTCTATCCGCAGATCGCGGTGGCGTACACGCAGATCGCCACGATCGCGACCGACGAGCACCACACGCTACAAGAGTTCCGCGCGTCGGTCGGTGCGCAATGGCCGTTCCTCTCGGATCCGGAGCGCACTGTCCAGCAGGACCTCGATATCCAGGAGTACACCGACCCCGAGCACAACCCGATGATCCCGCACACCCTCGTGCTCAAGCCGGGGCTCGTCGTTTACAGCATCTACAACGGCTACTGGTTCTGGGGCCGCCCGTCGGTGGAGGACCTGCGCCGCGACCTGCGCGAGGTGACGAAGGAGGTCCGTCCTGACTGGGACCTGAGCACACCGGGCCTCCGCGAGGCGTGGGACGCGGGCGACCTGTCGCACTTCCACGGGTGGGACAAGCGGGCGGGCTCTCTGGAGCCGAGCGGCGGGCCGTCAGCGCGGGATTAGCCCGGTCACGTCGGGGGCGGTAACCCAGGGCGGACGACCGGCGTCTCGATGTCGTCATAGAGGCGGGTCGCGGCCAGCAGCCCGTCCGCGCCGCGCTCGTACACCGCGAGACCCGCCTGCGGCGCCACTTCGCGGCTGCCCCACCTGACACAGTTGTATTCCAGCGCGCAGCGCACCCCGTCATCGGTCACGGCGCAGTGCTCCTCAGTGACCCCACCGCCTGCGCTGAAGCACATGGTGAAGAACGCATGCAACTCAGCGGCACCGCGGTGTGTGTACGGCGAGCCGATGGGTTCGCGCAGGTACCCATCAGGCGCGAAAAGTCCCACGATCGCGTCGGCGTCGCCGGCGGCCAGAGCGACCTGGTAGCGACCGACGACATCACCAGGGTCGCTGGCGCCCGGACCGAGTATCGGCGGCCTCAGGTGCCGCCGTCGATCGACCGGAAACTGGCTGCAGTAGGTGCGGAACACCACCGACGAATCGTCGTGGGATTCGGCGACGACCGCCACGGGCCAGGCCAGATCCACACCGTCCAGCGCGAAGTGCGCGAGCAATTCGACGGCAGCCCGCCCGTCCACTCGCGTGGACGCGATGATCTCGGTACGGACCTTGTGCTCGGCCATCCACGCCGCGTTGCTCCTGATGAAGGTACGCAGCCGCCGATGGCCCCGGACCTCGCCCGCCCGAGGGTCGTAGACCACGACCTTGCCGGGCCACAGCGTCTCTAGCGCCCTGCTGTCCCCGCGATCCAGTGCTAGCAGGTACTTGGCGACGGGATCGGCCTCGCCGGCCGCCCGGGTCTGTATGCGCGCCAGCTCCACAGCACCGACGAAATCCGGAAACCACGGCACCGGGACCTCACCCGTCCGTCGGGTCCCATGGGGCGTCGTCGCCGCCGGCACCGTAGCGGAGCAGGAAGTCCCGCTCGGTGTCGCGGCCACCCTCCGGATCACGCGCGGGATCGGCGCGCTTACTGGTGACCATCTCCTTCGGGTCGACGCGCTCGGGAAGGTGCGTGTACCGCCGCGCTGTGGCCTGAGCCCCTCCGGCCGGGCGCTCGGACTTGCCCGGTGGCGGAACCGGTTCGTCGTCAGCTCGTGATTTCCTGGACCACCACTTCAGCCTCATGAGTGCTCCTTCTGCCAGTACACACCCTGGTACTCGTCACACCGGGAGTTCGGCGCCGGACCGCTCGCGCACCATATAGTCCGCGTACCAGGCTGGCCAGTTCTCGTCCGCCTGGCCGGTACGGGCTTCGTGCTCGCCGTGCGCCTTGGCCGCGCGGCGTAGCGCCGCCTCCACGTCCGCAGTCGACGTGTAGGTCGTCACCGTCGGGTCGACCCGCCCCGGCAGTCGAGTCGTGATCTCCTGCAGGTACCAGGTGTTGCCGTCCGGGTCGCTGAAAGACGCGAACGAACCGTAGCTCGCGTGGTCCGCCCCGGGGCCCGGCACGCGCTTGACGGTTCCGCCATGGTGGAAGATGCCGCCGGCGTCGTGAAAGACCTCACTGACGGCTACCCCGTGGTCGACCAGCTCGATGCGCGCGGCGTCGATGTCGTCGACGACCAGCACCATGCCGTCCGCGGTACCGGGTGCGGCTGTGGTGACGTTCGCGCCGAAAATCACGGACGCCTGCGAACCCGGCGGGGTGAGCTGGACGACACGCAGGTCGTCGATCGTGGCGTCAGCGTCCAGCCGCCAGCCCAGCGTCTTGTAGAAGTGGGCAGACCGATCGACGTCGCGGACCGGAATTACGATCACTTCCAGCCTGGTGTCCATGACGGGCTCCTCGTCTCTGGGCGCCGCGTCTGCGGTGCCGATACCGCAAGGCTCGTCCTCTCGGGGCCGCGTCGAACCCGGGTAATGCCCTGGTCCGGTACGCCCAGGGACGCTCACGGCCGCGAGACGCCGACACCGTTAGGGCTGATGCCGATACCGATGGCGCGGCGAGCGCGGTGGAGCACGAGATCTGCGACCGCCGCCGCCCTGCGCGCGCCGAGGTCGAGCCGGCGGCGCAGCTCCTCCGGGTTCTCGACGAGTTCGCCGTGGCGGCGCCGGATCGGGGCAAGCTCGGCATCGATCGCCTCGACGCACGCATCTTTCAGCGCGCGATAACTCGGCGTCGCAGCAACGACCTCCGCAGGCGAATCGCCGGTAATTGCCGCGAGGAGCTCGGCAAGGTTGGCGAGGCCCGGCTTGGCCACCGGGTCATAGCGCAGCTCACCGTCGCTGTCGGTGACCGCTCGGCGGACTTTGCGCCGGATGACGTCCGCGCCGTCGAGCATCCGTACCACGCCTGGCGCGTCGTCCGGCGCAGACTTGCTCATCTTCCGCTGCGGGTCCGCCAGGTCACGCACCCGAGCAGTGACAGCGGCGGGCACGAGTTCGGGAACCGTGAACGTCGAGCCGTAGGCGGTGTTGAACCGACGAGCGAGGTCACGCGCCAGTTCGACGTGCTGGGACTGGTCGCCGCCGACCGGGACGCGTTCCGCGTCGTAGAGCAGGATGTCCGCGGCCATGAGGCACGGGTAGGTGAACAGCGACGCTCGCGTGCCGGGCTTGCCGCCCTTCTCCTTGAACTGGATCATCCGGCCGAGCTCGCCGACGTGCGCGGTGCATTCGAGCAGGTAGCCGAGCTCCACATGGGCGGCAACGTGCGACTGCACGAACACGGTCGCCCTTTCCGGATCGAGCCCCGACGCCAGGAACAACGCGGCCGTGGATACGGTCAGCCGGCGCAACCGGTCCGGTTCGTGCTCCGTGGTGAGTGCGTGCAGGTCGGCCACGAAATAGAACCCGTTGTCCTGGTGGTCGCGAAAGCGGCGCAGGGCGCCGAGATAGTTGCCCAGGGTCAGCGCACCGGACGGGGTGATGCCCGATACCTCTCGCGTGCGCGCGCCGGTCGGTTCGATTGACATGACGTTCTCCGGGTACAGGCCCGTCGACCGGCTACGGAGACACCGAAGCCGCCCGAACGGGCGGCGTCGACATGGTTGCGTGCGAAGGGCCGTCCGTCAGGACGCCCGCCAGCTGGTGCTACGCGAACCCATGCTTAGACGATATGAGGCCCGCGCAGGTCGATCAACACGATTGAGGTGACCCATCTCATTCGGGCTTGTCGCCGACTGCATTAAGTGATATCAAATATCTATCACTTAATGGAGGACGCCATGACGACCGCTCAGCAGGTGCCGCATCTACCGGCTACGCGCACTGGACACGAGGCAGCACGGGCGACAATCCAGGAACGTCCGGCCCGTGTCGCCCCCGGCTCGCTGGGTGTGCTCGTACTTCTCGTATGCATCGGCGCGGCGATCGGACTGGCGTACAGCCCGGTGCCGGCGCTGCTCGCCGTGCCGACCGTGATCTTCATCGTGGTGCTGCAGTCGTTGGTCGTCGTGCCGCCAGGGCAAACCCGCGTGGTGCAGTTCTTCGGTCGCTATGTCGGCACGGTGCGCCGGCCGGGGTTGTCGTGGGTGCTGCCGTTCACGGTGCGCATCGGGGTCAGCGTGCGGGTGCGCAACTTCGAGACCAGCCGCCTGAAAGTCAATGACGCCAGCGGCAACCCGGTCGAGATCGCCGCCATCGTGGTCTGGCAGGTTACCGACACCGCACGGGCGATCTACGCGGTGGACAGCTACGTCAGCTTCGTCACTGTGCAGGCTGAGTCCGCGCTTCGCCACGTCGCGACGACGCACCCCTACGACGCATCCGACGAGGTCACGTCACTGCGTGGCTCGACCGACATCGTGGCCGGCGAGCTCGCGGTCGAGGTCGCCGAGCGGGTCGCCCTGGCCGGTGTCGAGATCGTCGAGGTGCGCATCAGCCACCTCGCCTACGCCGCCGAGATCGCCCAGGCAATGCTGCGCCGCCAGCAGGCCGACGCCGTGGTCGCGGCTCGGTCGCGGATCGTCGAGGGCGCCGTCGGAATGGTCGAAACGGCCCTGGCCCGCCTCAGTGAACGGGATGTCGTCGAGCTCGACGAGGAGCGCAAGGCCGCGATGGTAAGCAACCTGATGGTCGTGCTGTGTGGCGATCAGCCGGCATCGCCGATCGTCAACACGGGCTCGCTCTACACGTGAGCCCAGAGCGCAAGACGGTCCTGCTCCGCATGGATCCGGCCGTTCACGATGCGCTTAGTCGATGGGCAGCCGACGAGCTTCGCAGCGTGAATGCCCAGATCGAGATGGTGCTGCGCCAAGCTCTCACCGCCGCCGGACGAATGCCGAAGGCGGCCAGGCCATTGCCACGACGTGGCCGGCCACCACGAACCTGACTTGCCGACAAGGGAGCTTGCTTTGAATGCAGACAGAAGCGGCCCCGCGATCTCGGTCCGTGGCCTGAGCAAGCGCTTCGGTGACCGGGTGGCGTTCGACGACGTGTCGTTCGAAATCGGATATGGGGAGGTGTTCGGCTTCCTCGGGCCGAACGGTGCCGGCAAGACCACGACGGTGCGCACGCTCGGCACGTTGGTCGCGCCGACCTCAGGCGCCGCGACGGTTGCAGGCATCCCCCTCACCCCCGCGAACGGCGTGGAGATCCGCAGCCGGATCGCAATCATGCCTGAGTCGCCAGGCCTGTATATGCGCCTCACCGTGATCGAGAACCTGGAATGTTTCGCGGACCTGAACGATGTACCCGACGCGCCCGCGCGTATCGCCGGCGCGCTGCGCGCCGTGGGCCTGGCCGATCGCGCCCGCGATGTCTGTGGCGCTCTGTCGAAGGGGCTACGGCAACGGGTGGCTTTGGCCCGGGCGCTGCTCCCCCGCCCGGACGTGCTGTTCCTCGACGAGCCGACCGCGGGCCTGGACCCGGCTGCCACCCGCGAGGTCCACGAACTGATCGACGATCTGCGCAAGCGTGGGGTAACGATCTTCCTCACCACGCATCGCCTCGAGGAGGCCGAGCGGCTCTGCGACCGGATCGCGATCCTCAAGACCACGCTGCGCGTAACGGGTCGACCGGACGAGCTACGCGACCGATTGTTCGCTCGCACCGTCACCGTCACGACCCTCGCGCCATTGCCGAACCCGGACCTCGTCTTCGCCGGCTTGCCGACCGTCGATAGCTGGCGGCAGGACGGCGCGACCGGCTACGTCCTGACAGTGTCCGATCCGGCGCTCGCCGCGCCGGCGGTCACCCGGGCCCTGGTACGGGCCGGCGCGGACGTACTCACAGTCGGGAGATCCCACCACTCGTTGGAAGACATCTACCTGACTCTGCTCGACAGGGAGGACGAGGTGGATCGGAAATGAGCATTAGCAGACGGCGGGTCCGGGCCATAGTCCGCAAGGAATTCCGCGAATACCGGCACAACGGAAACATCATCTATACGATGGCGATCCTTCCGGTGATCTTCCTCATCCAGCCACTGGTCCAGGCATTTGCAGCGCCGGCCTCGGCGTCGGCAACGCTGCGGCAGGAACACTCCCTGCTCTACCTACTGGCCATTCCCCTGCTCGTGCCCGCGGGGGTCGCGGCGTACGCGATCGTCGGTGAGCGGTTGCAGGGCACTCTCGAGCCCGTGCTCGGGACCCCTGTTCGTCGGACGGAACTCCTGCTCGGCAAGGCGCTGGCTGCGGTGGCGCCATCAGTTGTCGTCGCCTACACGGTCTACGCACTGTTCGTAGCCGTCATCGAGCTCTTCGCTCGCCCGTCAGTCGCCTCCGCACTTATTCAAGGCCCGGAACTGGTCGCGCAGTTGCTGTTCACCCCGCTGCTGGCGGCCTGGTCTACGTGGGTCGGAGTCGGCGTCTCGGTCAGGTCTCGCGATCCCCGCAACGCGTCCGGCGTCGCCATGCTTCTCAGCCTCCCTATGGTGGCCATCACCTCGCTCATTGCGTTCAACGTGATCCCCGCAACCCTCGCCGTGGCATTCGCATTCGCGCTGGCCCTCGTGGTACTCGATCGCCTCGGCTGGCGGGTCGCGTCGGGCCTCTTCGACCGCGAGCGGCTCATCGTCGGCACTAAGTGACCACGCGCGACCCCGGGCGCCGGCGCGGAGGATCAGCGCAGAGTGATGCGCTCCCGGTGGTGATCCGGTAGGAACAGTGGCGATGGGACACCGGCCGAATACGCCGCCTGAGCGGATCCGTGACCGGCGGGTGCGCCAGGAGGAGCGCGACGACGCGCACAAGCTGACGACGCTGGGCGGCATCGCGGCGTTGTCGCTGGACGCGTTGTCGAGCGTCGCGTACGGACCTGAGGCGATCGTTCTCGCGCTGGTCGCGGCAGGCGCCGCCGCCGTGCGGGAGGTCGTCCCGGTGTCGGTGGCGATCGTCATCCTGCTGCTCGTTCTGGTGCTGTCCTACCGCCAGGTGATCGCGGTCTACCCCGACGGGGGTGGCGCGTACGCGGTGGCGAAGAAGAACTTGGGACCGCGGACAAGCCTGCTTGCAGCAGCGAGCCTCGTCGTCGACTACGTGCTGACGGTTGCGGTGAGCCTGGCTGCCGGCGCCGCCAGCCTGGGCAGCGTGTTCCCGGAACTGTCGCACCACCTGCTTGCGGTGAGCC
This sequence comes from Jatrophihabitantaceae bacterium, assembly GCA_035263725.1. Lineage (GTDB taxonomy): Bacteria > Actinomycetota > Actinomycetes > Mycobacteriales > Jatrophihabitantaceae > DASXRA01. The sequence goes on from DATFRC010000070.1 coordinate 13,860, forward strand.
TGATCGGGCTTGCGGTGCTGACCGTGCTCAACCTGATCGGTATCGCCGAGTCGGCCAAGGTGCTCATGCTGCCGACCATCGTGTTCGTTATCGCAATCGCGGCGACGATCGGCGTCGGACTCGCCCGTGACCACCCGGTCAAGACCATCGGCCAGGACCTCGGCCCGATCCATGCGACCGAGGCGCTCGGGATCGTCGTCCTGCTCAAGGCGTTCGCCGCCGGTTGCTCGGCTCTGACCGGCGTAGAGGCGATCGCCAACGGGGTTCCGCAATTTCGCGCCCCGTCCGTGAAGCGGGCCCAGCACACCGAGGTCGCACTGGGCGTCCTGCTCGGATCGATGCTGATCGGGCTCTCGCTGTTGATCAGGCTGCACGACGTCGTCCCGCGCGGCAACGTCACGGTGCTGGCCCAGCTCTCGGCGGCGGCGTTCGGGACAGGCTGGCCGTTCTACGTTACGAATCTGACGGTCACGCTCGTCCTGGCATTTGCGGCTAATACCAGCTTCGGTGGCCTGCCGGTGCTGATGAGCCTGCTCGCCAAGGACCATCGCCTCCCCCACCTGTTCGCGTTGCGGGCCGAACGGCCGGTTTTCCGGTACGGCGTCAGCACCCTGGCGATCCTGGCCGGTCTGCTGCTGGTCGTGCTCGGGGCGGACACTCACCGGCTGCTGCCGCTGTTCGCGATCGGCGTGTTCATCGGCTTCACGATCAGCCAGGTCGGGATGGTCGAACACTGGCGCACGCACCACGGTCCGGGCTGGAAGGCGCGCGCCGCCCTCAACGGTGTGGGCGCGGTGCTGACCGCGGCGGCAGCGGTGATCTTCATGGCCAGCAAGTTCACCGAGGGCGCGTGGCAGCTGCTGATCATCATCCCCGCGCTGATGCTGTTGTTCGCACGGATCGAGCGCTATTACCGTCTCGCCGGCCAGCAACTCGGCCTCGGCCAGATACCGCCCCGGCCGGTCCCGATATCGGCCGAACGCGCCCTGGTCGTCATCCCGGTAGTTGCGGTCAACAAACTGACCGAACGCGCCCTCGCCGCCGCTATGGGGATGGGTGCAAAGATCGTCCCGATAGCCGTCGACCTTGACCCGGACGCGACACGCCGGCTGTGCGAGCAGTGGGCGACGTGGGACCCGGGCGTTGAGCTGAAGGTGCTCCCCAGCCCACATCGGACCCTGGTAGCGCCGATCGTCGGCTACGTACGCCACCAGATCGAATACGGCAAGCAGGTTACCGTGCTGCTGTCGGAGGTCGAGCCCACGCGCCGCCGGTATCAGGTGCTGCACAATCAGCGCGGGCTGATCCTCGCCGCCGCGCTGCGCTCGCGCACCGACGCGATCGTCGCCATCCTCGCGTTCCGTTTGCGCGCGCGGTGATGGTAACTGCGGTCGACAGGCTGTCAGTTCAATTCGGGCCTAGGAAACCCGGCGAACCATGAGTAGTGTCCGCGTTATTGGCATTCGCTGTGCGGAGTACTAGGCGCGGGCGTGTGCTTCTACCCAGGGGGGTCCGATGTCAGCCGACGACGCTGAGAGCCAGGGGCAGGAGACCGCTGCGGCCCCGGTCGACGACCCACAGGCCGACGATTTGCGCGAGTGCCCCTTCTGCAAGGAGATGATCAAGGCCGCCGCCGTGCTTTGCCGGTATTGTCGTTCGCCGCTGGCGCCGACCGAGCCGGGTCATGGCGGCATTTGCCCGTACTGCAAAGAACAGATTAATGAGCAGGCAATCCGTTGCCGATATTGCCAATCAGATCTGCGACCAGTTGCGATGGGTTGCGGTACCAGCAGCACAGCAGAAGTCGGCTCTGGCCTCATGGCACCTCCGAGCGGCGGCAGCGGAGTCGCGCGAACACTTCCCATAGCCGTTGCGATGCAATCCAATCCGCAGAGGATGACTCGGGCGCAGAGGCTCGCCTGTCATAGCCATTGCGACGAGCTCTACGATTGCGGAGACCCACCTCTCGACGGCACTCCGGAAGAGTCTGAAAAGCGGAACAAATGCGTGGGGAACAATTCGTGGTGCCACAACCTCTGCCGCAATGCGCCGATCTATTATACTGCCAGCCCTATTTATGTCGGTCCCATTCCCGTTTTCTTCGGCTGAGCTTCTCAAGCTGATTCGCAGTAGCGCGTGCGGTCGACGCCGCGAGGCGGCTTGTCGCCGACAAAGCCGCCACCCAAGGCCTACTTCGCGCGGCGGTGACGTGCCGGAACGCTCCGCTCTTTACGGCTCACTGTGGTCGCGCGATCGGAAGCTCGATCGCGGCGATCAGCCCGCCCCCGGGGGTGTCGTCGAGCGTGATCGTTCCGTGCATTGCCTCGACGAAGCCCCGGGCGATAGCCAGCCCGAGTCCGACGCCTTGTCCGTCGGCAGCGGTGTGATCGTCGAGGCGCTGGAAGGCGGCGAAAACGGCTTCCCTGTCGGCGGGGCGAATTCCCGGGCCGTGGTCGATGACGCGGACTTGGACGGTGTCGCGATGAGCGCTGGCCGCGATGTGGACAAGCTCGCCGGGGGGCGAGTAGCGCAGCGCGTTCTCGACCAGGTTTGCGATCGCTCGTTCCAGCAGGCCCGGGTCGGCGGCCACCGCCGGCAGATCAGGTGGAATCTCCACCTCCACCTTGGTGTCTCCGGCTGCGTGGTCCACGGCGTGGCTGACTACGTCATCGACCGCCACCGGGTCCGTCTCTACGGCCAGCACCCCGACCTGCAACCGGGACAGGTCGAGAAGGTTGGTGACCAGCCCTGTCAGGCGATCGAGCGCATCGTCGGCGTTGGCAAGGAATTCCTCTCGATCCTGATCACTCCACGCAACATCGGGACTGCGCAGGCTCGACACGGCGGCCTTCGCGGACGCCAGCGGCGTGCGCAGATCATGGCTGACGGCGTTGAGCAAGGCCGTCCGCACCCGATCGGCCTCAGCCAGCGGTACAGCCGCTTCGGCCACCTCGGTGATCCGGCGTTGCTCATAGGCGATCGCGACCTGTGTGGCAAAGGCAGCAAGCACGCGCTGGTCCTCAGCGGCCAGCACGCGTCCGCGGAGTACCAGGACCATGTCGTCACCGACCGGCACCTCGGTGTCGGCGTCTTCCGGCCGGAGACACGGGTTGTCGCCGACACTGGCGACGCAGGACCATGTGCCACGCATGCCGGCGGACTCGCCACTCCTGCTGGCCGGGGCGCCGGACTCGCGGCGCAACAGCGCTGCGTCCTCGGCGCCAAAGCTCTCCCGAACCCGTTCCAGCATCGCGGGAATCGCTTGCTCGCCACGCAGCAGGCTGCCGGCCAGCGTAGAGATCGTCTCGGCCTCAGCATTGGATCGTGCGGCCTCGGAGCTGTGCCGGGCGGCGACGTCCACGACCTTCGCTAGGAGCAGCGCGACCACCACGAACACGACCAGCGCGAAGATGTTCTCCGGCTGCGAGATCGTGAGTTTGTGGATCGGCGGAACGAAGTAGTAGTTGAGCAGCAGGCTGGCGGCGATTGCCGTAGCGAGTGCCGTGATGAACCCGCCGACCAGGCTGACGATGATCACGGCAAGCAGAAAGAGCAGCAGGTCGCTGCCGAAGCCGAGCTCGTCGCGAAGCGCTGCACAGGTGGGAACGAGTGCCGTGAGCAGGACGGTCGCGGTGATGAGTGCGGCGATCCGGCGCTTCCTGGTCAGGCCGCTGCTGAGCTTGGGCAGCACGCGTCCCCTGCCCATGTAGTCGTGGCTGACGACGTGCACGTCGATCGGACCCGCCTGCCGGGTGATCGTCATGCCGGTGCCCGGGCCGGTCAGCGCGGCAATCATCGGATTTCGCCGGCTGGCACCGATGACGATCTGGGTCGCGTTGTTGGCACGGGCGAACTCGAGCACCGCGGCGGGAATGTTGTCGCCGACGACGGAGTGGTAGCTGCCGCCCAGTGACTCGGCGAGCGCACGTTGGTTGTCGAGCTCAGCCACGCTCGACCCGGCCAGGCCGTCGCTGCGGGCGACATGCACGGCGAGCAGGTCGCCACCGCCGACGCGTGCGGCGATCCGGGCGGCTCGACGGAGCAGTGCCTCGCCCTCGGGCCCGCCCGTCAACGCGACGATGACCCGTTCACGGGTCTCCCATTTGCGAGCGATGCCGTGTTCCTCGCGGTAGCGCTGCAGGTTGTCCTCGACAGCGTCGGCGACCCACAACAGGGCGAGTTCCCGCAGTGCGGTCAGGTTGCCCGGTCGGAAGTAGTTCGACAGTGCGGCGTCGATCCGGTCGAGTTGGTAGACGTTGCCGTGCGCCATGCGCCGACGCAGGGCTTCGGCGGTCATGTCTACCAGCTCGACCTGCTCGGCTGCGCGCACCACCGAGTCGGGCACCGTCTCCCGCTGCACAATGCCGGTGATTTCCTGGACGACGTCGTTGAGCGACTCCAGGTGCTGGATGTTCACGTTGCTGATGACGGTGATGCCGGCCTCGAGGAGCTGTTCGATGTCCTCCCATCGTTTGGCGTGCTCCACACCAGGCACGTTCGTATGCGCCAGTTCGTCGACGAGCGCGACCACCGGCGCTCGCGCGAGTACCGCCGGCAGATCCATTTCGGTGAATTGGGAGCCGCGATAGGTGACGGTTCGCCGCGGGATGACTTCGAGCCCGGCCAGCTTCTCCTTCGTGCGCGGCCGGCCGTGGGTCTCGACATACGCGACGACCACGTCCGTACCGCGAGCGGCCCGCCGGTGGCCCTCGTCGATCATCGCGTATGTCTTGCCCACGCCCGGCGCGGCCCCGAGATAGACCCGCAGCTGGCCGCGTTCGGTCATTCGTTATCCCTTGTGGTACGGGTAGGTCTTGTCCAGAGCGATGTTGAGTTGCAGGACGTTGACACGCGGCTCCCCGAGGAAGCCCAGGTCGCGTCCCTTCTTGTAGTTGTCGACCAGGGCGGCGACTTGCGCCACGCTGACGCCGCGCGCCTTCGCCACGCGCGCCTCCTGCAGCCGCGCGTACGCGGGGCTGATCTCCGGGTCGAGCCCGGACCCGGACGCGGTGACCGCGTCAGCAGGCACGACCGGACGGGACGGGGCGTTGCCGCGGATTGGCACGACCTGGCCCTTGGAGTAGTCGTCGCCAAACTTGGCAAGCTCGACCGGCACACCCTTGTAGGTGGCCAGGAAGGGCTTCGCCGGCGCGGTCTGGTTGAGGCTGACCACCCGGGTGACGTGCCCGTGATAGCCCGGCCCGGACCAGAACACTGCCAGCACCGCGCCAACGCCGTCCGGCGTGCAGAACGGCCGCGAGCCGTCGACGCCTTCGAGTTTGCCGATCGCGAGACTTCGCGAGCACACCTGGGTCAGCAGGCTCTGCTTCCCGGTGTCGCCTTTAACCGACGGGTCAGGAAGAGTGTCCACAATGGACTCCGGCCCGAGGTTGCTCGCGCTCGACGCAGTCGGGTCGTAGCCGTCGCCGGCTGCGGACGGACGCGACTGGAAGTACTGAACCAGCGGGTTGCCGTCCTTGTCGGTGAACGACTGCCCGATGATCTTGGATCCGACGACATTGCCGGCGACTTTGATCTGGGAGCCGTCCGCCCGGCTCTGCAATCCTGGGATCTGCGCGACCAGCGTAATGAACAGCGGGTAGCCGACGCCGAGAATCACCGAGAGGACGATCAGCATGCGCAGTGCGGCGACGTGCTGCCGCAAGGTACCAAGTATCGACCGCATTACCGCACTCCGGGAATGAATTGGATTACCAGGTCGATGAGCTTGATGCCGATGAACGGCAGGATCAGACCACCGACGCCGTAGATGTAGAGGTTGCGCCGCAGCATGGAGCTGGCGCTCGACGGCCGGTACCGAACGCCCCGCAGTGCCAGCGGGATCAGCGCGACGATGATCACTGCGTTGAAGATCACCGCAGACAGGATCGCGGACTGCGGGGAATGCAGCCGCATGATGTTCAGCTTGTCCAGCCCGGGATAGACGGCCGCGAACATCGCCGGGATGATCGCGAAGTATTTCGCCACGTCATTCGCGATCGAGAACGTGGTCAGCGCTCCGCGTGTGATCAGCAGCTGTTTGCCGATCTCGACAATCTCGATCAGCTTCGTGGGGTCGGAGTCCAGGTCGACCATGTTCCCGGCTTCCTTCGCCGCGGAGGTGCCGGTATTCATGGCCACACCGACGTCGGCTTGCGCGAGTGCCGGCGCGTCGTTCGTGCCGTCGCCCGTCATCGCAACGAGCTTGCCGCCCTCCTGCTCCCGCTTGATCAGCGCCATCTTGTCCTCAGGCTTGGCCTCGGCGAGGAAGTCGTCGACGCCTGCCTCGTCCGCAATGGCCTGCGCGGTGAGGGGGTTGTCGCCTGTGATCATCACGGTGCGGATGCCCATCCGGCGCAGCTCGTCGAACCGCTCGGACATGCCTTCCTTGACGATGTCCTTGAGCTGGATCACACCGAGCACCGCCGGCGCCGCCTCGTCGACCCGCTCCGCCACCAGCAGCGGCGTGCCGCCGGCGGCGCTGATGCCGTCCACGATTTCGCTCGTGCGCGGCAGCACTGTGCCGCCGTTGTCGCGCACCCAGGCCGTGACCGCACCCGCGGCGCCCTTGCGCACCTGCCGGCCCGGCTGGCCGTCGTGCGGGCGCAGGTCCACCCCGCTCATCCGCGACTGCGCGGTGAACGGTACCCAGACCGCATTGACCAGCTCACCTGTATGCCGTTCGCGCAGTCCGTAGCGCGACTTGGCGAGCACTACGACCGAACGGCCCTCCGGAGTCTCGTCGGCCAGCGAGGACAACTGAGCGGTATCGGCGAGCTGCTCCATGGGTACGTCCCCGATCGGGATGAAGTCGGTCGCCTGCCGGTTCCCGAGCGTGATCGTCCCGGTCTTGTCGAGCAGCAGCGTGTTGACGTCGCCGGCCGCCTCGACAGCACGTCCGGACATCGCCAGCACATTGCGTTGCACCAGCCGGTCCATGCCGGCGATGCCGATCGCCGACAGCAGCGCTCCGATCGTCGTCGGGATCAGGCACACCAGCAGCGACACGATCACAATGCCGGTGATGCCGTTCGTATCCAGCGCCGCTGTATTCGGGATGCCGGGCTGGTTGACCTTGGCGAAGATCGCCATCGGCTGCAGCGTCACGGTCGCGAGCAGGAAGATGATCGTCAGCGACGCCAGCAGAATGTTCAGCGCGATCTCGTTCGGGGTCTTCTGCCGGCTTGCTCCCTCGACGAGCGCGATCATCCGGTCGATGAAGCTCTCCCCCGGCTTCTGCGTGATCTCGACGACGATCCGGTCGGAGAGCACCTTCGTTCCGCCGGTGACCGAACTGCGGTCACCGCCGGACTCGCGGATGACCGGCGCGGACTCGCCGGTGATGGCGCTCTCGTCCACGCTCGCGATGCCGTCGATGACGTCGCCGTCGCCCGGGATCATCTCGCCTGCCTCGACGACCACCACGTCGCCCAGCTGCAACTGGGGCGCCGGAACCGGCTCGGTCGCGCCCTCGTAATCGCGCTTATCGAGCAGCCGACGTGCGATCGTGTCCGTCTTTGCCCGGCGCAACGCATCGGCCTGCGCCTTACCGCGACCCTCGGCTACCGCCTCGGCGAGGTTCGCGAAGAGCACGGTCAGCCACAACCACACGACGACCAGCCAGGCGAAGATGCTCGGGTCGGCGATCGCGATCACCGTCGTGAACACCGCGCCGACCTCGACGATGAACATGACCGGGTTCTTGTAGAGCGTGAGCGGATTCAGTTTGCGTAGCGCGTCCGGCGTGGACTGCCACAGCATCTTCGGGTCGAGGAGGCCGCCCTGCACCCGATGTTGACTCACCGGTCGCGACGGGCGCCCGGTTGGAGTTTTCAGCATGGTTGTCATCAGTGCAGACCCTCCGCAAGAGGACCGAGAGCGAGAGCGGGGAAGTAGGTCAGGGCGACCACGATGATCGTGACGCCGGTCAGCATGCCGACGAACAAGGCTCTATGTGTCGGCAGCGTGCCTTCCGTCACCGGCGTGGGCGCCTGACGCGACAGTGACCCGGCGAGGCCCATCACGAAGATTATCGGGAGGAAGCGGCCGAACAGCATCGCGAGGCCGAGTGCGGTGTTGTACCACACGGTGTTTACCGAGATTCCCGCAAACGCGCTGCCGTTATTGTTCGCCGCCGATGTGAACGCGTAGAGCACCTCGGAGAAGCCGTGCGGGCCGGTATTGAGCATCCCGGCACGCTGGCCCGGCATGGCCATTGCAATCGCTGTGCCGACGAGCACGATTGCCGGCGTGGTCAGCAGGTACAGCGACGCGAACTTCAACTCCCTCCCACCTAGTTTCTTTCCTAGGTACTCGGGTGTTCGTCC
>DATFRC010000071.1:0-6131 GCA_035263725.1 Jatrophihabitantaceae bacterium
GGGATGCGAACCGCATCAACGACACCTGGCAATACCTGTACCGCGGCGCATACTGGCGGCGCGGGCCGGTCACCATGACGGCGATCGGGGCCGTCGACATCGCGCTCTGGGACATCGCCGGGAAGGCGGTCGGACGCCCGGTCTACCAGCTGCTCGGGGGTGCTGCCCGCGACGGCCTGACGATCTACGGGCACGCCAGCGGCGCGACGATCGAGGACACGGTGGCCGACGCGGCACGCTTCCTGGACGCCGGCTACCGGGCAGTGCGCGTGCAGGCGAACATCCCGGGCCTGGAGTCCACCTACGGCATCCGTACCGCGGGCACCGGCCTGACCTATGAGCCTGCCACCGGCGACCTGCCGGTCTCCGAGCTGTGGGACACGGCGGCGTACCTCGACTTCGCCCCTCGCCTGGTGGCCGCGACCCGCGAGCAGCTCGGCTACGACTTCCAGCTGCTGCACGACGCACATCACCGGCTCACGCCGACCGAGGCGGCCCGGCTGGGCAGGTCGCTCGAGCCGTACCGGATGTTCTGGCTCGAGGACGTCACGCCCGCCGAGGACCAGACCGCGTTCCGGCTGATTCGCCAGCACACGATCACCCCGCTCGCCGTCGGCGAGGTGTTCAACACGATCTGGGACTGTCAGACGCTGATCAGCGAGCGGCTGATCGACTACATCCGGACCGCGGTGCCGCACGCGGGCGGCATCACACACGTCCGGCGCATCTTCGACTACGCCGACCTCTACGGGGTGCGCTCGGGCTCGCACGGCCCGGGCGACGTCTCACCGCTCGGCATCGCGGCCGCGCTGCACCTTGATCTCGCCATCGCGAACTTCGGCATTCAGGAGTACATGGACCACGTACCGCCCGCCGGCGAGGTGTTCCAGCCCGGCTACTACTACGCGGACGGCATGCTGCACCTGACCGATGCGCCGGGCCTGGGCGTCTCCTTCGACGAGGAGGCCGCGGCGCGCTACCCGTACGAGCGGCGCTACCTGCCGGTGACCCGGCTGCGCGACGGCTCGGTGTACGACTGGTGAGCGACAACGACATGGCGCGCTTCGACGGGACACGCGCACTGGTCACGGGCGGCGCATCCGGCATCGGCGCCGCCACCGCCTCGATGCTCGCCGCCGAGGGAGCGGCGGTGGCGGTCATCGACGTCGCCGCTTCCGGCCCGGGCGATCTGCGCTACCTGCGCGCCGACTTGACCGACGATGCCGCCGTGCGTGGAGCGGTGGGCGCGGCGGTCGAGGCGCTCGGCGGGCTCGACGTGCTCGTGAACAACGCGGGCATCGGCGCACAGGGCGGCGTCGAGGCGAACGACGACGCGGAGTGGCACCGCGTGCTGGACGTCAACGTGCTCGGAATCGTGCGAGTGACCCGTGCGGCTTTGCCGGCGCTCCGCGAGTCGCAACACGCGGCCATCGTCAACACCTGTTCCGTCGCGGCCACCGTGGGACTGCCGAACCGCGCGCTGTACTCGGCCAGCAAGGGAGCGGTGCTGTCCCTAACGCTGGCCATGGCGGCCGACCTGCTGTCCGAGGGCATCCGTGTCAACGCCGTCAATCCCGGGACGGTCGACACCCCCTGGGTGGGGCGGCTGCTCGAGGCCGCGCCGGACAGCGACGCGGAGCGCGCGGCACTCGAGGCCCGCCAGCCGCACGGCCGGCTCGTCTCCGCTTCCGAGGTAGCTGCGGCAATCTGCTACCTCGCCGATCCGACTTCGGGCTCGACCACCGGCACCTGGCTGACCGTCGACGGAGGGATGACCAGGCTTCGCCTGCGCCGATGACACGGTGACCTGGCTGATCTACGAACTTGCCGGCTTACCCACTCGCTTGATCAGCTGAGCTGTCGGCGTCGCTCTCCTGCTCGTTGGGGGGACCGGTGCGCAGCGCGCGCACGCTGGTGTTCACGAATGACACCAGCGGTACCGCGACCAGCGCTCCAGGGATGCCGGCGAGCGTCGTTCCGGTGACGACGGCCAGGACCACGGCCAGGGGGTGCAGGTGCACGGTGCGGCTCTGGATGAACGGTTGCAGCAGATGGCCCTCCACTTGCACCAGGACCACGATGGCGATGGCCACGACCAGCGCAGTGACCCAGCCGTGTTCCAGCAGTGCGAAGCCCACGGCGATCGCGCCGGTGATGGTGAGACCGACCAGTGGAATGAAGGAGCCCAGGAAGATCAGCACTCCCAACGGAGCGGCCAGCGAGACGCGCAAGACGAGCAACACGATCGTGATGGAAACGCCGTGGATCAGTGCGATCAGCAGCTGTCCGCGCATATAACCGCCGAATGCGCCCCATCCGGCTCGGCCCGCATAGTCAACTCGAGCGTGCACCGAGCGGGGAAACAGCCGTACGACCCACTGCCACACAAGAGGACCGTCACGCAGCAGATAGAAGGTTATTAAGAGGATCAGCAGCAGGGCGGCGAAGCCCTCGGCGACCGTGCGGACCGTGGTGATCGCACCGCTCAGCAGTTGGCCGGGGTGTCCCGTGATCGCCTCGGTGATTCTGCTCGTCAGCTTGTTGAGGTCCGCGGTGTTCATGTGGACCGGCCCGGTCTGCAGCCAGTGCTTGGTCCGGGTCACCAGGTTGGACAGCTCGTTGCCCAGCTCGGTGGCGTGCGTGGTGATCTGCCACACGACGAAGTACGCGATTCCGCCGAGCACCAGGACACCGGTGAGCAACGCGAGTAGTGGTGACAAAGACTTCGGGCGCGGGACGAAACGCTGGTACAGGCGCTGCAATGGCTGCAGCACGGCTGTAAGGAACAACGCGATGATGATCGACAGCAGCACGAACTCGACCCGCGTCGACACCCGGAAGACGGCGTACGCGGCAGCAGCAAGGATCAGCAACCGCCAGGTCCAGGCCGCGGCTACGCGGACGGGCCATGTGACCGCCTCAGTGGCGCTGCGACGGCTGTCGGACAGGATTGCGGTCGTCGGCTGCGGGGGCGCGGGCGGCGGCGTGGGTTCACTGCCCGGGCCCACGTGGCCCCCTGTCGTCGAACCGCGCCGTGGCGACCATGCCAGGCCGTTTCAAGCGCGCGCCAGTCGTCGCGTACTCCCACACGGCATTGGGTATACCCGCCCTGCCGCGGTACAACCTGCATTGGACGTCTCAGCGTGGCGCGTGTCCGCTTCGCTGCCGGTAGCCTCAAGCTCGGGTGTGTGAGGGCGCCTCCGGGTCCGCGGGCAGGACTGAGTCCACCTCGATGTTCACGCAGTTGACGACGGCGATCTCCTTCGGCCGCGTTGCGCGGGCCACGGGCCGGGTGAAGGAGACGTCATGGCTACTCTTCCTGCTCGTCCCGATCTGGATCAGCTGCGCCGGCAGGCGAAGGATTTGCTTCGCGCCGCGCGCTCCGGAGACGCAGACGCTGTCGATCGAATGCTGGCGGTGTCGGACCGGTTGGCGCTGAGCGCCGCGCGGCTGGTGCTCGCCCGTGAGCACGGGTTCCCGAGCTGGGCGCGGCTGAGGGAGGAGGTGCTCGCTCGGACAACCGCCCTGCCCGAACTGGTGCGGGCGTTCTGCGAGGCGAGTATCAGCGACTGGACCGGCAGGGCGGTCCGGATGCTCTCGGCACGACCCGAGATTGCCAGTGCCGGACTGGCGCCCGCCGTCGTGCTCGGCGAGGTCGCTGCGGTGCGGGCGATCCTCGCCCGGGATCCGGCGGCGGCGACGCGTCCCGACCCCGCATCCGAGTGGACCCCGCTGCACGCCGTATGCGCGTCGCGATGGCATCGCCTCGATCCCGCGCGCGCCGATGGGCTCACCGCAGTGGCCGAGCTGCTGCTGGATGCCGGTGCCGATGCAACCGCGGCCGTCGGCAGCCGGAGCTGGACGCCCCTTCGCTGTGCGGTGGCCGGCGTCGCCAACCCGCCGATCGTGCGGCTGCTGCTCGAGCGTGGCGCAGTGCCCGACGACCACGACCTGTACCTGGCCTGCTTCGGCGAAGACAACCACGAGAGCCTGCGCCTCCTGCTGAAGCGCCTACCGAGCATCGCTGGGACCACCGCGCTGGCCGCTCCGATCAGTGCAGGAGACACCGAGGGCGTTCGGCTGTTGCTCCAATCCGGCGCCGACCCGAACACGCCGCTGCCGGCAGAACTCAACGGTGTCGAAGCGCCGACGGTGTACGCGGCAATCCGTGCCGACTGTCCGATCGAGCTCATTCGCTTGCTGCTGGAGGCCGGCGCGGACCCGAATGCCACCGGGCCGGACGGCTACACGCCCGAGCAGCTTGCAGCCAGACGCGGCCGGTCCGACGTCGTACGTCTGCTGCGCCAGCATGGCGCACGTCCCAGCGCCACCGAGGTAGACCACTTCCTTGCCGCCTGCCTGCACGCTGATCGGCCCGCCGCGCAGCGGCTGCTGGATGAGGGCCGGGTGCGGTCGGACCAGCTCACCGACGACGACCACGCGGCCCTCTACCGCGCCGCCGAGATCGGAAGCTCCGCGGCCGTCCGGCTGATGATCGACCTCGGCTTCCCGGTCGATGCGCGAGGCGGAGACGACGGTGGTACGTCACTGCACGCTGCTGCGTACCACGGAAGCGACATGGTGGCTCGGCTGCTGGTTGATCGCGGCGCCGATCTCGAAGCCCGTGATACCAGCTGGGACTCCACCCCATTGGTCTGGGCCATGGTCGGCAGCAGTACCCGGCCGACGCTCAATCTCAAGGCTGACTGGGTTGCCACCGTGCAGACGTTGCTTGCCGCCGGCGCGACCATGGCCGGGATCACCCTGTCTGCCGACGACGATCACCCACCCAGCGCCGAGGTCGCGCAATTACTGCGGGCCCACGGCGTGCCCGACGACGACACCGAGGTCGAAACCTGATCGTCTGGGTATACACCTGAGCGTGAGTGATACGAACTGGCTGCTGACGCGTGAGGAGCGGGGCAACCCGCACACGGCGATCGACTCCCGCCACGAGGGATTTGCGTGGACGGTAGGTAACGAGGTTCGCGCACTGGTGCACGGCGCGGCCTATTTCAAGGAGCTGCTGCGCCGCATCGAGGACATGCGCGCCGGCGACGTTGTGATGTTCACCGACTGGCGCGGCGATCCGGACCAGCGTCTCGACGGGCCGGGAACGGAGGTCGAGCACGTGCTGCGTTCCGCCGCCCAACGCGGCGTGATCGTGAAGGGACTGATCTGGCGCTCGCACCTGGACCGGTTCGGCTTCAGCGAGCAGGAGAACCGCCACCTCGGTGAGGGGATCGAGTCAGCGGGCGGCGAGTGCCTGCGGGACATGCGGGTCCGACCGGGCGGCTCCCATCACCAGAAATTGCTCGTGCTCCGGCATCCGGGCCGGCCGCAGGCGGACATCGCGTTCGTCGGCGGCATCGACCTGTGCCACAGCCGCCGCGACAACGCAACGCACGCAGGCGACCCGCAACGCCAGCCCATGGCCGCCGTGTACGGCGACCGTCCGCCCTGGCACGACGTGCAGCTCGCGGTGCGCGGTCCCGCGGTCGGCGACCTCGAGGCATCCTTCCGGGAACGCTGGGAGGACGATTCAGCGCTTACCCGCAACCCCGTCGATCGGCTTATCGACCTCGGACGCCGTGAGGACGACACCCCCGATCCGCTGCCGGACCAGCTACCGGACCCGTCACGGTGCGGCACCGCAACGGTGCAGGTGCTGCGGACCTACCCGTCCCGCCTCTTCGGCTATCCGTTCGCGGCACGCGGCGAGCGCAGCGTCGCGCGCGCCTACCAGAAGGTGATCTCCCGTGCTCGCAGTCTGATCTACGTCGAAGACCAGTATTTCTGGGCTGCTCCCGTCGTCCGCTGCTTCGCCGACGCGCTCGCCGCGAACCCACGGCTGCGGCTCATCGTCGTCATCCCGCACCACCCCGATCAGGACGGTCGGTGGACGCGGCCGCCGAACCTGGTCGGCCGCCGGGAGGCGCTTCGGACGGTGCGTGACGCGGGCGGTGACCGAGTCGCCGTGTACGGCGTCGAGAACCACGCCGGCATGCCGGTGTACGTGCACGCCAAGGTGTGCGTGGTCGACGACATCTGGGCGTCGGTCGGCTCGGACAACGTCAACCGGCGCTCCTGGACACACGACTCGGAGATCTCGTGCGCGGTGCTCGACGACG
>DATFRC010000072.1:0-21851 GCA_035263725.1 Jatrophihabitantaceae bacterium
CGCCTTGCCTACGACAACCCACAGGTGCAGCTCGCGTGCCCCGACGGCTCGAGCCCACCCCGCGACGACATCGATCAGCTGGCCCGCTACGCCGCGCACCCGCACGGCGCGCGAAACCCACATGGAGACCAGGTCGCGCGAGCCCGGGCGGGTGTCCTCGTCGTGCAGGCCGGCCGCCATACCGACCGGATCCTCACCGGCGAAGGCGAGGAAGACGGGATGTGCCCCGGCACGCCTACGCCACTCGTCCTCGCCGAATGCGAGGCTCCCCTCGTACGTCGACTCGAACGCCTCCGGCGCGTCCTGGAGCGCCGCCAGCCGGGTCGCGCGCAGCAGCCTCCAGTCGTCAGGGCCGATCTGCCGAATCTCGATCACGCGTCAATCGTCTCGGGCCGCGTCAAAGGCATTGAGCACGGCCCGCACGACGGGCCGCGCCGACGCGCTGGATCGGGTCACGGCGCTGATCCGCCGGCGTAACGCGGGCGCGCGCAGCGGCCTGATGTCGACGTCCGCGACCTCCCCGGCGACGGCGAGCCGCGGCAGGACGCTGACGCCGTGACCGGCCGCCACGGCTCGGACGAGCAACAGCATGTCGTCGGTTTCCCACCGCACCCGAGGCTCGAAGCCGGCGGCGCGGCAAGCCGAGCGCACCGCCTGCCCGCAGGCCGCCGAGTCCGGCGGCATGACCCAGTCAGCGTCGGCGAGCGACGCCAGCGCGACCCTGCGTGGCAGGGCACCCGGCGCACCAACCGCGACGAGCGGCTCGGCACGCAGCTCCCGGGCATCGAGGTGGTCGGGCAACGCAAGCGGCACGTAGTCGTACTCGTCCACCACGGCGATGTCGGCGTCACCGGCATGCAGCAGATCCAGGGCATCGCGCGGTTCGCCGACGATCACCGAGACCTCGACGCCGGGCTGTGCGGTGCGCAGGCGTAGCACGCCGTCCGAGACGAGCGTCGCGGCGGCGCTGGCAACTGCGGCGACCGTCACCGGACCGCTCACCGATCCGCCCAGCCGGTCCAGATCGGCACGGGCAGCGGCGAGCACGTCGACGATCGCAGCGGCGCGGTCGGCCAGGGCCCGCCCGGCTCCGGTGAGCGCCACGCCGCGGGGCGAGCGGTCGAGCAGCGCGCAACCGGCCTCGCGCTCGAGCACGGCGAGTTGCTGCGACACTGCCGAAGGGGTAAGCCCGAGGGAGCGTGCCGCCGACGCGATCGTGCCGCGCCGCGCCACTTCGCGCAGCATCACCAGCCGCCCCGCATCGAGCATAAGAAGAACTTACGACATACTGGGGTAGGCCGTTAGGAGGAAATGTGATCAGCTCGATCCGTGTCATCGGACTGGGCAAGGTCGGCGAGCTGGTCGCCACCCTGCTCAACGACAGTGGGTTCGCCGTCAAGGCGTACGACGCCCGCGAACGCACCGACCTGCCGTTCGAGACTGCCACGCTTGACGTGCGCGATGCCGGCGGCGTGCACGCCGCCCTGAAGGGCGCGGACGCGGTTGTGTCGTGCATGCCGTACCACCTCAACCTCGGCGTCGCCGAGGCAGCACACGAGGTGGGCGTCCACTACTTCGACCTCACCGAGGACGTTCCGACGACCAACTTGGTCAAGGAGCTCGCCGCCAAGGACAGGGACATCGTTTACGCCCCGCAGTGCGGCCTCGCCCCAGGGCTCATCGGCATCGTCGGGTCCGCGTTGACCAAGCATTTCGAGGAGATCCGCAGTATCGAGCTCAAGGTCGGGGCGCTCCCGCGTCACCCCGCCGGGCTGCTCGGCTACGCGTTCAACTGGTCGCCCGAGGGCGTGGTCAACGAGTATCTGAACGACTGCGAGGTGCTGCGTGGCGGCGTCCGGCAGATGGTCCCCGCCATGACCGGTCTCGAACGCGTCGTCATCGGCGGCGTCGAACTCGAGGCGGCGCTCACGTCCGGCGGACTCGGCACGATGTGCGAGACGTTCGAGGGACGCGCTCAGCGGCTGGATTACAAGACCATGCGCTACAAGGGCCATTTCGAGCTGATGCGGTTCTTCTTCGACGAACTCGGCCTGCGCCAGCGCCGCGAACTGGCCGGCGAGATCCTCGTCAACTCCAAGCCACCGGTCGACGACGATGTGGTGTACCTGTACGCCGCCGTCGAGGGCACCGCGAACGGCGTCGGCGACACGGCCGCCGGCCAGCTCGCTCGCAAGCAGTACGTGCGTGCCTACCAGCCGCTGTACATCAACGGCCGGCTGTGGCGCGCGATTTCGTGGACGACGGCAGCGTCTGCGGTCGCCGTCGTCGAACTGGTTGCCGCCGGAAAGCTCCCGGCGAGCGGCTTCATCCCGCAGGAGACCATCCCGTTCCAGGCGCTGCTCGAGACCCGCAACGGCGCCCGGTTCGCTGAACTAGGACAGGTGTGATCATGCTTCCGGCGCACGACTCGTTGGTCGACCAGACTCGCGGCATTCTCGCCCGCCTCGGTGTGTCCGAGCTCCCGGCCGGCGACGACCTGGTCGCCCGCTCCCCCGTCACGGGCGGCGAGCTGGCTCGCCTTTCCGCACACACGCCGATCGAGGTGTCCGAGATCGTGGGGCGTGCGCACGAGGCGTTCTATGCCTGGCGGCTCGTGCCGGCGCCGGTGCGTGGCGCGTTTGTCCGCGAGCTGGGCGAACTACTCCGCCTGCACAAGGAGGATCTCGGCACGCTTGTGTCGATCGAGGCGGGCAAGATCCGCTCCGAAGGACTGGGCGAGGTGCAGGAGATGATCGACATCTGCGACCTCGCCGTGGGGCTGTCGCGGCAACTGTTCGGGCTGACCATTGCGTCCGAGCGGCCCGGCCACCGCATGATGGAGCAGTGGCACCCGCTCGGCGTGGTGGGCATCATCAGTGCGTTCAACTTCCCCGTGGCGGTCTGGTCATGGAACGCCGCCTTGGCCTTCGTCTGCGGCGATCCGGTGGTGTGGAAGCCGTCGGAGAAGACGCTGCTGACCGCACTCGCCTGCCAGGCGCTGGTGGCCGAGGCGGCCCGACGGGTCGGAGCCCCCGAGGGCATCAGCGCAGTGGTGCTGGGCGGGGCTCCCGTGGGCGAGGCACTCGTCGACGACCCCCGGGTCGCGCTGATCAGCGCCACCGGGTCCACGCGGATGGGCCGGGCGGTAGCGCCGCGGGTCGCCGGGCGGTTCGGGCGGCTGCTACTCGAGCTGGGCGGCAACAACGCTTCGATCGTCACGCCGTCTGCGGACCTCGAGCTCACCGCGCGGGGCATCGTCTTCTCGGCCGCCGGAACGGCGGGACAGCGCTGCACCAGCCTGCGTCGGGTGATAGCGCACTCCTCGATCGCGGACGAGTTGGTGGCCCGGATCCGATCCGCGTACGAGTCGCTGCCGATCGGATCGCCGCTCGAGTCCGGCACCCTGGTCGGGCCGCTCATCGACGGGGCCGCGCTGGAGGGGTTCACCACGGCGCTGGACAAGGCGGCGGCAGACGGAGGAGAGCTCTTGACGGGAGGTTCGCGCGTGCTGGCCGCCGAGGCGCCGGACGCCTACTACGTCCAGCCCGCGGTGGTGCGCATGCCGGCCCAGACGGACATCGTGCGCGCTGAGACATTCGCCCCCATCCTGTATGTCCTGACGTACGACGAGTTCGATGAGGCACTTGCGCTGCACAACGACGTCCCACAGGGGCTTTCCTCGTCGATCTTCACGCTGAATGTGCGGGAAGCCGAGCGGTTCCTCGCCGCGGACGGCTCCGACTGCGGCATCGCCAACGTCAACATCGGGCCTTCAGGCGCTGAGATCGGCGGCGCATTCGGCGGTGAGAAGGAGACCGGCGGTGGGCGCGAGTCCGGTTCGGACGCCTGGAAGGCGTACATGCGCCGGGCGACGAACACCGTCAACTACTCGAGCGCGCTGCCTTTGGCGCAGGGCGTCGAGTTCGGCTGAGCCGCCGGCTTCACGCGCCGATGCGGCGAGCCGCCACCTCGATGCGCTCGTCCGGGGCGACGGCGGCCACTCGGAAGAAACCTGCCGACTGGGCGCCGTAGAACTCCCCGGGCGAGACGACGATGCCGGTCTTCGCGGCGATGTCGTGCGCGGCTTCCCATGCGCTCCCGTCCGGTGCCGGCGCCCACAGGTAGAACGCTCCGCTCGGTAGCGGCGCGTCGTAGCCGGCCGCCTTCAGCACCTGCTGCAGCCGCTGCAGCCTTCGCAGGTAACGGGCACGCTGCGCCTCGACGTGTGCGTCGTCATCCAGCGCAATCACTGCTGCGGCCTGCACGGGTCCCGCCGGCATCAGCCCGGCATGCTTGCGCACCTCCCGCAGATAGTGGACGAGGTCGGCATCGCCCGCGTAGAAGCCGATGCGTGCACCGGCGAAGTTGTCCCGCTTGGACAGTGAGTGGACCGCGAGGACGCCGTCGCTCCCTGTCGCAAGGACGGTCGCCCGCGAGCCCTGCCAGACGAACTCGGCGTAGCACTCGTCGGAGAGCACCGTGACGCCGTGCTGGCGCCCCCAGCGCGCGGCCACGTCGAGGTCGAGCAGTTCGCCCGTGGGGTTGGCCGGCGAGTTGACCCACAGGCACAGGGCTCGCTCGGCATCCTCGTCGTCGATCTCGTCCAGGTTGCGGTACGGCACCGCACGGCAGCCGGCGAGGATCGCGCCCATCTCGTACGTCGGGTAGCTGACCGCCGGGTAGAGCACGGTGTCGTGCGACGGCGAACGCAGCCGCAGGTACTGGGGCACCGACGCCACGAACTCCTTGGTACCGACGCACGCCGCCACCTGCGCGCCAGGGTCCACATCGACGCCGAAGCGCCGGGCGATCCAGCGCGCCGCCGCCTCACGGAGCGCCCGGGAGCCGATCGACGACGGGTACGTCCGTGCGCCGTCGGCTGTCGACAATGCCGCGATCACCTCTGCCGGCGCGGCGTCGCACGGCGTGCCGATCGACAGGTCGACCACGCCACCGGCGTGTTGCTCGGCGATCGCGATCACATCGCCGAGGCGCTCGTACGGGTAGGGCGGCGGGACGAAGCCGGTCATCACGAATCCTTGTCGAGTAGTTCGGCGAGATGCAGGGCACGCCGCCCTGCTAGCTGATCGAGCTGGGTGCGGCAGGAGAACCCGTCGGCGAGCAGGACCGCGTCGCCGGGCGCGGCGCGGACCGCGGGCAGCAGCGCGGTCTCCGCGACGGCCACCGACACGTCGTAGTGGCCGCGCTCGACGCCGAAGTTGCCGGCCAGCCCGCAGCATCCGCCCACAGCCTGGATGTTCGCTCCGGCATCAGCAAGCAGTGCCGCATCGGCGTCCCAGCCCAGGATCGCGTGGTGGTGGCAATGCGGCTGGGCTACCCCGTGTACGCCGTCGAGCCGGGGTGGCGCCCAGCCTTCAGTACCACGCAGCAGCTCCGCGAGCGTCGTCGTCGCGGCCTGTACACGACCGGACCGCGCGTCACCGGGCAGGAGCTCGACGAGGTCAGAACGCAGCACGGCTGTACAGGATGGCTCCAATCCGACGATTGGCACACCCTCGTGCTCCGCAAGCGCAGCAAGTGAGCGGCGCAGCTGCCGGCGGGCACCGTCGAGCTGGCCGGTCGATATCCAGGTAAGCCCGCAGCACACAGGCTTGTCTGTGATGCGCACCGAGTAGCCGGCGCGCTCCAGCACCCGTACCGCCGCCTGCCCGACGGCGGGCGTGAAGTGGTTGGTGAACGTGTCGACCCAGAGCAGCACGGGTGCGCCGGGGACCGGCGACCGGCCGGCGAACCAGGCGCGGAACGTCTGAGGCGCGAACGCCGGTAGGGGCCGGCGCGAGTCAATGCCGCCCAGCCGCTTGGCAATCTGCGCCGGCCTGCGCCGGCGCAACACGGCACTGCTAACCCCCGGCGCGTGCGAGGCCAGCCGCGCCCAACGCGGCAGCCACCCCAGCGCGTAGTGCGCCGCCGGCCGCGGCCGCCGTCGATACCGCTGGTACAGGATCTCGGCCTTGTACGTGGCCATATCGACGCCGGTCGGGCAGTCGGACGAGCATCCCTTGCATGACAGACACAGGTCCAGCGACTCGGCCAGCTCACGTGAATCCCAACGCCGGATGAGCGAGCCATTGGCGAGCTCCTGGAGCACTCGGGCCCGGCCCCGGGTGGAGTCCTTCTCGTCGCGTGTCGCCAGGTAGGACGGGCACATCACGCCGCCCGTATCGGCGCGGCACTTCCCCACGCCGACACAACGGTGTACAGCTGTGCTGAGATCACCACCGTCGTCCGGATAGGCGAAGCCGAGCCGGGTGAGGGGCCGGGCCGCCGGCACGCGCAGATCGGTGTCGAGCGGAGCAGGGCGCACGATCACCCCCGGATTCAGCACGTCGTCCGGGTCGAAGGCGTGCTTGATCGCGGCGAACGTCTCGATCGCCGCGGGCGTGTACATGTAGGGCAGGAGCTCGCCGCGCGCCCGCCCGTCCCCGTGTTCGCCGGACATGGACCCGCCGTAGCCACCGACCAGCCGCGCGGCGTCGACCACGAAATCACGCAGCACGTGCGGCCGCGATGCCAGCGGGAAGTCGATGCGGGCGTGCACGCAGCCGTCGCCGAAGTGCCCGTACGCCAGTCCGTCCACGCCGTGCTGGCCCATCAACGCGGCGAACTCGCGAAGGTATGCGCCAAGCTTCTCCGGCGGCACGGCCGCGTCTTCCCAGCCCGGCCAGGCGGGGCGGCCGGCGGGCGTGCGACCGGCCAGCCCGGCGCCGTCCTCGCGCATCCGCCACGCGGCGCGGGCCGCTGCGCCGGTGACCACCGCCGAGTCGAGGCTGCCGGCGTCGGCGATCAACGCGTGGGCCGCGGCAGCCGCCTCGGCCGCGGTGTCGCCCGCCGTCTCGGCGAACAGCCACCCCCCACCGCGCGGCAGATCCGGCACCGCGCCGCGCCGTGCCCGGACCGCGTCGGCAAGCCGGGCATCAAGACCTTCCAGCGCCACAGGCCGATGCGGCAACACTGTAGGTGCGGCGTCGGCGGCGGCAGCGAGGTCGGCGTAGCCCAGCACGGCCAGCGCCGTGAAACGCGGCGCCGTCACGAGGCGCACCGTCGCCCCGGTGATCACGCCGAGCGTCCCCTCGGTCCCCACCAGGAACTTCGCGAGGTTCGCGCCGTTCTCGGGTAGCAGGTGTTCCAGCGAGTAGCCCGAGACCTGCCGGGTGAAGCGGCCGAACTCGGTGCGAATCAGTGCGAGCCGGGTGTGCACCAAGGTGTCCACTGTGGACGGGATGCCGTCGACGCGGGTGCCGTCGCAGGCCAGCACGTCCAGGGCGACGACGTTGTTAGCCGTGCGACCGTACGCCAGCGCACGTGAGCCACATGCGTTGTTGCCCAGCGACCCACCAATAGTGGCGCGCGCGTGGGTGGACGGATCGGGGCCGAACCGCAACCCGTGAGCAGCTGCGGCGGCGGTGATCGTGTCCAGCACCGTGCCCGGCTCGACGGTTGCCGTCCGCCCCTCGGGGTCGACGGACAGCACCCGGTTCAGGTGCCGCGAGAAGTCCAGTACCAGGCCGGCGCCGACCGCGTTCCCGGCGATCGACGTCCCGGCGCCGCGGGCCGTCACCGGCACGCCCTGCGCCCGGCACACGGCCAGCGCCGCTGCCACCTCGTCGGCGTGCCGCGGGAAGGCCACGGCAGCAGGCACCACGCGGTAGTTCGATGCGTCAGACGAGTACTCGGCGCGCCGCCGCGTCGTGATGTCGACCTCGGCGACGCCCGCTCGGCGCAGCGCGTCCGCGAGTTCGCTCACGGATGCCATTCTTGCGTGCGACCGTCAGCGCACCCCGCGGGGACGGAACTGGACGCTGATGCGCGGACCCACCGGTCGCGACGTCTTGGGTACGCAGTGCTCCCATGTCCGCTGGCAGCTACCGCCCATCACGAGCAGGTCGCCGTGCCCGACGTCGAAGCGCAGGCTCGGCGCGCCACCGCCGCGGGGGCGCAGCCGCAGGGCGCGCGGCTCGCCCAGCGAGACGATCGCGACGATGGTGTCCTGCGTGCTGCTGCGCCCGGTGCGGTCGCCGTGCCAGGCCACGCTGTCGGAGCCGTCGCGGTACAGGCACAGACCCGCCGTCCGGAACGGCTCCCCCAGCTCCACGGCGTAGTGCTCGTCGAGGGCCCGCTTTGCATCGTCGAGCGCCGCGTCGGCCAGCGGCTCGCCTTCGTCGTAGAAGCACACCAGGCGCGGGACGTCAACGACCCGTTCGTACATTGGACGCCGCTCGGCGCGCCACGGCACCGCGCGCTGCAGCCGATCGAACAGCACGTCGGCGCCGTTGATCCAGCCGCGCCGCAGGTCGACCCACGCGCCCTCCGTCAGCGCCGTGCGCTGCATCGCCGAGTCGAGGGGCCCGATCCGTACGTCACTGGCGAGGTCCAGGAGGGACCCCTGGAAGGCACCGCTCATACACTCGATCGTACACCTGTTCGATAACACCAGGCCGGCGGCGGCGTCTCGTCGAGGGCCAGCGCCACGGCCGCTCGGGCGGTCAGCGGGCCCACCAGATTGCCGGTACCGCTGTACCCGCCGCACGCGACGACACGAGGAGCCACGTCGACGCACAGCGGCCGGCCATCCGGCGTATAGCCGACCGAGGCCGCCCAGCGGTGCGTGACGCCGATCGCTCGCCCGGCCAGGCTCTGCGCCAGCTGCTCGATCCACGCCTGCACGGGCGCGGTGGGCGTTACGTCGAACGTCCACTCCGCCTCCGCAGACCGGTCACGGCCGCCGCCGACGAGCAGCCGGCCATCTTG
The DNA here is from genome assembly GCA_035263725.1 of Jatrophihabitantaceae bacterium. Classification (GTDB taxonomy): domain Bacteria; phylum Actinomycetota; class Actinomycetes; order Mycobacteriales; family Jatrophihabitantaceae; genus DASXRA01. The sequence goes on from DATFRC010000072.1 coordinate 8,770, forward strand.
GTCCTGTTGCGCGTAGTCGTAGCCCCAGCGGCAGTACACCGGACAGGGCAACTTCGCAGGTACCGGCGCCGTCGCCAGCATCTGCAACCTGGCTGTACGAACGCGGTCCGACAGGCCCGGCAACAACGCTTCGAGTCGCCCGTCGACGGCAACGATCACCGCAGCCGCGCTGATCACCCCACGATCGGTGACGACTCGCGTGGCGTCCACTGTGGACACCCGGGTGTGCTCGTACAACTGTGCCCGACGTGCGACTGCGGCAGCCATGGCCAACGCACGTCGGGCCGGGTTCATCGCGGCATCGTCAGGCAGAAACAGTCCGCGACCCAGTTCACCCTCGTACTCCTCGACCGCGAACCCGTGCACGCGCAGGGCCGCCGCATGGTGCGCGCAGTCGGTCAGCTCGGCCTCGTCGGAGGCGAGCCGCAGCGAGCCGACGCGGCGCACCAGTCCATCGGGCATGCCGGCGAGCTCACCCAGCGTCGCCCGGTACAGCTCGACCGCGACGTCCTCGCCCCAGCGCGCGATCGCGTCGTGCAGGAACGGCGCCCCGCCGCCGAGCAGGAATCCGCCGTTGCGACCGGCCGCCCCGGCCGCGACCCGCCCGGCATCGACCCCGACCACCGATAGGCCGCGGTCGGCGAGTTCGGCCACGGCGGCCAGCCCGGATGCTCCGAGGCCGACCACGCAGGCGTCGGCCGCAATGTCCCCGTCGAGCTGGGGAAGGCCCGGCCAGTCGAGCCCGGCATCCCAGGCGACGGTCACGGCAAGGCCAGCTGGCTCTTGCCGAGTACCACGATGCCGCTGCTGGTGACCTTGTAGCGAGCCTTGTCGAGTTCCGGGTCGACGCCGATGTGCGCCCCGTCGGGTACCACGACGTTCTTATCGAGAATGGTGCGCCGGATGACGGCGCCGCGGCCGATCTGCGCGTTGTCCATGATCACCGACGCCTCGACGTACGCGCCTGCGTGCAGCCGGACGTTCGGCGAGATCACACTGTTGCGCACGGTCGCTCCCGCGACGATTGTGCCTGGGCCGACGACGGATTCCTGCGCGATACCTCCCTCGACGAACTTCGCCGGAGGCAGCTGCGGCGGGTGCGTGTAGATCGGCCACAACTGGTTGTAGAGGTTGAAGATCGGATGCACGGCGACGAGGTCCATGTGCGCGTCGTAGTACGCGTCGAGCGTTCCTACGTCGCGCCAGTAACCGTGGTCGCGTTCCTCGGCGCCGGGCACGTCGTTGTCGGCGAAGTCGTACACGTACGCGCTGCCCTGCTTGACCATCAGCGGAATGATGCTGCCGCCCATGTCGTGCACCGAGTTGTCGTCCTCGGCGTCGATCTTGAGAACTTCGAGCAGTGCCTCGGTTGTGAAGACGTAGTTGCCCATCGAGGCGAAGCTCTCGTTCGGGCTGCCCGGAAGCCCCGGTGGATCTTTGGGCTTCTCGATGAACTCGACGACATTTTGATCGGCACTCGCGTCGATGATCCCGAACGCGCTGGCCTCGGACCTGGGGACGCGGATCGCGGCGATCGTCACGCCCGCCCCGGATTCGACGTGCTGCGCCACCATCTGCCGCGGGTCCATGCGGTAGACGTGGTCGGCACCGAACACGACGATGTAGTCGGGCTTGTCGTCGTAGATCAGGTTGCTCGATTGCAGGATCGCGTCGGCGCTGCCCGTGTACCAGCGAGGGCCGAGTCGCTGCTGCGCGGGCACCGGCGTGATGTAGTTGCCGAGGACGCTCGACATCCGCCACGTCTGGGTGATGTGCCGGTCCAGGGAGTGGGACTTGTACTGGGTCAGCACGCAGATGCGCAGGTAGCCGGCGTTGACGAGGTTGGACAGCACGAAGTCGATGAGCCGATAGTTCCCGCCGAACGGCACCGCGGGTTTGGCGCGATCGGCTGTCAATGGAAACAGGCGCTTGCCCTCGCCCCCCGCGAGGACCATCCCCAGCACTCTGGGTTCCCGGGCCATGCAGCCACCATATCGATCCCGCTGGGCGATGGGCGACCCGTGAGAGCGCAGTAATGTCTGCACTATGCGCATCGGCATGCTCACTCGCGAGTACCCCCCAGAGGTATATGGGGGCGGCGGCGTTCACGTCGAATTCTTGGTTCGCGAGCTGCGCAAGCTCGTCGACGTGGAGGTGCTTTGCTTCGGCGCACCACGATCAGAGCCCCGCGTCTTCGCTTACGGCCCACCGGCCGAGCTGGCCGGCGCGAACCCGGCACTGCGCACGCTGGGCGTCGACCTGCAGATCGCCGACGCGGCGAGCTCGGCCGACTTGCTGCACTCACACACGTGGTACGCCAACCTCGCCGGAGTGCTGGGCTCGATGCTTTCCGGCGTCCCGCACGTGCTCACCGCCCACTCGCTGGAACCACAACGCCCCTGGAAAGCCGAGCAACTAGGCGGTGGCTACCGCATCTCGTCCTGGGCGGAGCGCCAGGCATACGAGACCGCCGCGGCCGTCATAGCAGTCAGCTACGGAATGCGCGCTGACGTGCTCGATGCGTATCCGTTCGTCGATCCGGCGCGGGTGCACGTCATCCACAACGGAATCGATACGTCTCTGTACGCTCCGTCGTCGTCACTTGACACACTGTCCCGGTTCGGGATTTCCCCGTCGCGTCCCTCGGTGCTCTTCGTCGGGCGGATCACCCGTCAAAAGGGCATTGCGCACCTGCTCGCTGCGGCCTCGTCCTTCGATCCGGACGTCCAGGTCGTGCTCTGCGCGGGCGCGCCAGACACCCCCGAGATCGCGGCGGAGACGCAGGCGGCGGTGGAGTCGTTGTCGGCAGCGCGGTCAGGCGTGGTGTGGATCCAGGAGATGCTGCCGCGGCCCGACCTGGTGCAGTTCCTCACGCATGCGACGGTGTTCGTCTGCCCGTCCGTTTACGAGCCGCTCGGCATTGTCAACCTGGAAGCGATGGCGTGCGAGACCGCGGTCGTGGCGAGCGCGGTCGGCGGCATCCCCGAGGTCGTCGCTGACGGCGTGACCGGCCTGCTGGTGCCCTACCTGGCGGTCGAGCCGGAGGAGTTCGAGGCAGGTCTGGCCGCGGCGGTGAACGAACTTGCCGGCAATCCTTCCCGTGCCACAGCCATGGGCAAAGCCGGCCGGGAACGCGCCGAGCGCGAGTTCAGCTGGGAGACGATCGCGCATCGTACAGTCGAGCTGTACGAATCCCTGCTGTGATTCTGTGCGTGTATGCCGCGCCTGACTCAGGCGGTCGCGTGAGCGCGCACATGTAGGACAAACGCGTGTCTTTCCCACATGACGAGCCGGCAGTGTTCACAGAACCATGCGCCTAAAGGCACCCGAAAGCCGTTCCGATGTGCGTCCTCGCGCGCGCACGCGACGTGGTACGCAAGTACCGCTCGACGTCTGAGCCGAGCCAGCATCGGACCGATCCGCAACACCAATGAGCTCCTAGTCATACCGATCCCCCCTTGCACCTACCATAAGCGGCTCGGGTCAGCGTGCAAACCGAGATGCCAGCAGCACCAGTGCCGTCTCAGCTCCGGGCTCGACCTCGGTGAAGCCGGCATCACGGACAACCGGCGCTCCGCCCTGCACAGCTCGCGCCCACTGCGCCGGCGTGGCCGTCCGCACGGCGAGCGGAAACGACGCGGACTCCCAGGCGCCACGCGACGCGTCCGACGAGGCCCGCCAGGCGAGCTGCGCGGCGTGTGCCGCCTGCGCCATCGCCTTACCCGCGGTCATCTCGTAGTGCGGCGAGAGCAGTACGAGGGGCACGTCCGAGGCCGGCGGTGGCGGCGTGGGATCGATGAGATCCGTGCCACCGACCTGCAGCCGGGCCAGGTCGCGTGGCCATGCGTCGAGCGGGATCGGCGGGAAGACCCGAACCTCGGCGCTGCGCTGAGTGACGGTCAGCCCATCGAGGGCAAGCGCACGCCACCACTCCGCGCCACGCGCCCGGCGCACGACTTTGCGGATTCGCTGCGCGTCCCAAGCCGCGATTGCCTCGTGCCACTCCGGGCGCGGGTCGCTGAGCACAAGCAGAACAGCGCGAGCCGCTGCTTCGAGCGCATCGGTCCGCGTGGGCGGCGTTGAACGTTCGATGCGCACGACGAACGGCAGCACCAGCTCAGCCAACGGCGTGTGCCTCTATCCAGCGCGCGAGCAACCGCGCCCCGAACCCAGTCGCGCCCCGCGTCACCAGCCCGCCGTCACTGCCGGCTCGTGCCGGGCCCGCGATGTCGACGTGCGCCCATGGTGCGTCGCCGGCGAACGGGCGCAGGAACATCGCCGCAGTGACGGCCTGCGGCTGGCCGGAGGAATTGTTCGCATCCGCGATGTCCGAGGAGAGCAGCTCGGCGTAGTCGTCTTCCAATGGCATGCGCCACAGCGGCTCGCCTGTGTCGTCGCCGGCCTGCAACAAAGCGGCGGCCAACTCGTCCGACGGCGTGAACAGCCCCCCGGTGCCGAGGCCCAGTGCCACCTTGATGCCCCCGGTCAGCGTGGCGATGTCCACGACGGCAGCCGGACGCAGCCGCCCCACCGCGTAGGCGAGCGCGTCGGCCAGCACCAGCCGTCCCTCTGCGTCAGTGTTGATGATCTCGGTGGTGCGTCCGCCGTGGTGCCGGATGACGTCGCCCGGACGCATCGCGGAGCCCGATACCGCGTTCTCGGCGAGTGGGACCAGCACGGTGAGCCCAACCGGCACGCGCAGTGCGGCGACAACGTGCAGTGCGCCGAGCGCCGCCGCCCCGCCGGCCACGTCGGTGTACATCGTCTTCATGCTGGCGCCTGGCTTGAGGTTGTAGCCGCCGGTGTCGAACGTGATGCCCTTGCCCACGACGACCAGGTGCGCAGCTGCCCCGCGCGGGCGCCACCGCGCCTCCACCAGGCAGGGCGGCGACGTCGAGCTGCGGCCGACGGCCAACGTTCCGCCGAAGCTTTGCTCTGCTAACCAATACGCATCGCGGGTCGATACGCGCACGCCCAGCGGCGTCAGCGTCTCCTCGGCTGCGCGTGCCACCCACATCGGTGTTTTGGTGGACGCACGGGTGTTGGCAAGCTGGCGGGCCCACGTCGCTCCCTGCCCGTATGCGACGCCCCGATCCACAGCGGCCGCGTCGCCTGCGCCCACCAGCCAGGCGCGCGCGGCGGGACGCGTCGGCGGGCGCGCATCGAACCGGTATCCGCCCAGCAGCAGGCCTTCGGCCAGCGCGGCCAGCGCGTTACTGCTCACGGGAATGGCCACCGCGACATCCCCACCCGCGGCGCGGGCGATGGCGGCACCGGCCAGTCGCAGCTCGGCCGGCGTCGACGAGCCGAGCCCCGCGAGCAGAACACGAGCAGGCAACTCACCGGGCAGTGGCAGCTCGCGCACCTCGCCTGCCTTCGCCGACGGCTCCGACTCGGCGACGAACGCCTCCAGCAGGGACCGCCCGGAAACCGGCAGCACGTCGGTCGGCACGCCGTCGAGGACGAGTCCGCACGGGCCCACGCCGACGGCCACCGTCTCAGGGGCGGGTTCGTCGATACCCAGGCGTACGTCGATCGTCACGGCACAGACCTCGGCCCCGGACACCCGCGTACGGGCACCGGGGCCGGTTTGGTCATGCGGTTGCTAGCCAGGTCAGCCGACGGCGGACTTCAACGCGTCGCCGAGAGCGGACGCCTCGTCAGCTGACATCTCGACCACAAGACGTCCGCCACCTTCGAGAGGAACCCGCATGACGATGCCGCGCCCCTCCTTGGTCACCTCGAGCGGGCCATCGCCCGTCCGCGGCTTCATGGCCGCCATTCGTGCCTCCTCGATGAGGTTCGTCCGAACCGAAACGCAAGCGCCGAGCCGAACACCCGGCAGCGGAGCTTCCGTATATTCTCCCGCATGATCACTCAGGACCAAAGCCCAGGGGTCCTGTGCACGCCGGAACCACTAGTGTCCGCGGTTATGACGGATCCCCTGCTGGTCGAACGCGGCGACGGCGTCGCGACGGTGACGCTCAACCGTCCCGATTCCATGAACTCGCTGTCGGTCGAACTCAAGGACGCGCTGGTGGCAGCGGTCCACGAGCTCGCCGACGACCACTCGGTGCGTGCGGTCGTGCTGACCGGGGCGGGCCGGGCGTTTTGCGTGGGCCAGGATCTGCGCGAACACAAGGCGATGCTCGACTCCGGCGACCCGCAGCCGCTGCGCACGGTCGTCCGGCACTACAACCCGATCACCTCGGGGCTTGCCGCCATGCCCAAGCCTGTTGTCGCTGCCGTCAACGGGGTGGCCGCCGGCGCGGGGGCCGGATTTGCATTTGCATGCGACTTCCGGATCGCCAGCAAGAGCGCGTCGTTCCTGCTGGCGTTCGCCGGCGTCGGCCTGTCGCTGGACAGCGGTACCTCCTGGACGCTCCCCCGGCTGATCGGCTCAGCCCGGGCCACCGCCCTGTCGCTGCTGAGCGAGCCCGTCACGGCCGAGGCGGCGCTGGAAATGGGTCTCGTCAATGCGGTCGTCGAGCCGGACCGCCTGCTGCCGGCCGCACACGAGCTGGCGGCCCGGCTGGCCGCAGGGCCGACGGTCGCCTACGCCGCGATCAAGGAGTCGATCGCATTCGCGGCCAGCTCGACGCTCTCCGATGCCTTGGCCAAGGAAGCCGAGATGCAGCAACGCACCGGCGCCACCGCCGACCACCGCGCTGCCGTCGACTCATTCGTCGCCAAGCAGAAGCCGACCTTTACCGGCCGGTGAGCACCGGCGCGAGTCGCTGGTCACATTCAATTGGGCGGGGGGTTAGACGGCTCGCCAGCAGGTGGCGATGTGGTCGTCGACTATGCCGGTGGCCTGCATGAGTGCGTACGCCGTGGTCGGCCCGACGAACTTCAGTCCGCGCTTGCGCAGTTCGCGGGCCATTGCGATCGACTCGGGTGACGTGGCTGCCACGTCGGCGATCCGGCGGGGACGGCGATGCCGAGCTGGGGCATACGACCACAACAAGGCGTCGAGTCCCTCCGGAACGGCGTCCACGATCCGACGTGCATTGCTGATCGTCGCCTCGATTTTCGCCCGGTTCCGCACGATGCCGGCGTCGGCCAGCAGGCGCGCGACGTCGGCGTCATCGAATGCGGCCACGGCCGGCACCTCGAAGCCGGCGAATGCCGCCCGGAATGCCGGCCGTTTGCGCAGGATGATCAACCACGACAACCCGGACTGGAACGCCTCGAGCGACAGCCGTTCGAACAGGGCGCTGTCGCCGTGCAGCGGCCAGCCCCATTCATCGTCGTGATAGGTGAGATACTCCGGCGCCGATGTGGCCCACTCGCAGCGGCGGCGGCCGTCCGGCTCACTCATGCGAAGGTTGCTCGCTGCCGACCTCCTGCGCGGAGGCCAGTCCGTCGACGGACGGGCGCGCGCCGCGCAGCCGGGCGATCTCGTCGTCCCGCTGGCGCAATTCGTCGGTGAGCCGATCCAGCAGCAGGTCCGTCTCGGCGAAGCGGTATCCGCGCAACGCCACCGGCAGGCGGGCGGATACGACGTCCTCGGGCCGGAGCTTGCGGTCGGGCAGCGTCTCCCACGGCCTGGTATCCGGCGCCGGCGGGGCCATCTGCTCGCCCTTCGGCAGCACCCATACCGCCAGCGCGAATAAGCCGGCCACTACGAGAATCGCCAGCAGTGCGTACAGCAGCAGCGTCAGCACCCTTCGATCGTGACACGTCCGACTTGGCGTCGCAGACGCGGCACCGCACCAGAGCGGATATGGCACCGTGAGCGGGTGGACTTGCGGCTTGGGCGAAGCGACTTTCCCGCGGGGACGTTCGCCGTCATGGCCATCGTGAATCGCACCCCGGACTCGTTCTACGACGGGGGTGCGACGTTCGAGTTGAACGCCGCACTCGACGCAGTAGCGCGGGCCGTTGCCGAGGGCGCCGACCTGGTCGACGTAGGCGGCGTCCGGGCCGGGATGGGCCCACCTGTCGACATCGACGAGGAACTGCGCCGGGTGCTGCCGCTCGTGCGAGGGGTGCGCGAGCGCCATCCCGACCTCGTGATCAGTGTCGACACCTGGAGGGCGGTCGTCGCGCGCGACGCCGTCGACGCGGGCGCCGACCTGATCAACGACACCTGGGCCGGTGCAGACCCGGAGCTCGTCGAGGTCGCCGCCGAGACTGGGGCCGGCATTGTATGTAGCCACAGCGGCGGGCTGGCCCCGCGCATCGACCCGCACCGCGTCCGATTCGACGACGTCGTAGCCGACGTGGTGGCGACGGTGACCGAGGGGGCGGCACGGGCTGTGGAGGCCGGCGTGCGGCCGGACGGCATTCTCGTCGACCCGACCCACGACTTCGGCAAGAACACCCGGCACTCGCTGGAACTCACCCGGCGCCTGGACGAGGTCGTCGCGATCAGCTGGCCGGTGCTGGTGGCGCTGTCGCGCAAGGACTTCGTCGGCGAGACGCTCGACCTGCCGCCCGGCGAGCGGCTGGAGGGCACCCTGGCGGCTACGGCGATCTCCGCCTGGCACGGCGCCCGCGTGTTCCGCACTCATGACGTGCGCGCGACGCGGCGAGTGCTCGACATGGTAGCGAGCATCCGGGGAACCCGCCCACCATCAGTGGCGCGGCGGGGTCTGGTCTAGGAGCGCAAACGCATCGTCCACTGTGGACACTCGATGAACCCGATCGAGCGCTGCCTGACGGACGAAGCCCGCCTCGACGAGCGACTCGAGGTATGTCCACAGTGGACCGAAGAACCCTTCCGGATCGAGGACGACAACCGACTTGTCGTGCATGCCGATCGAGCCGGCGGTCCACACCTCGAAGAACTCCTCGAGTGTGCCGATGCCCCCGGGCAGGGCGAGGAATGCGTCGGAGCGCTGATCCATCAGCCGCTTCCGTTCCCGCATGGTGTCGACGATGATCAGCTCGTCGGCATCGAGGTCGCCGACCTCGATGTCGATGAGCGACTGCGGCATCACGCCGACGGTGTGCGCGCCTCCGGCCCGGGCCGCTCGCGCAACTGCACCCATCATCGATACGCGTGCGCCACCAGACACCAGGGTATGGCCGCCTTTGGCGATACGAGTACCTACCTGCTCGGCGAGCAGGATGTAGCGCGCATCAATGTGTTCGGCGGACGAGCAGAAGATGCATACGGCGGCCATCCGGCCGTCACTCTGCGTCGTGTACGAGCGCGTCGACCGCTCGTTCGCGTTGGTGTGCCGCGTCGACGATGTACTTCACTACCTCGTCGACGTCGTCGGTCACGGTCAGCAGCTCGACATCGGCCTCGCTGACCTTGCCGCCGGGCAGCACAGTTCCACGGATCCAGTCGAGCAGCCCCGCCCAGTACTGCCGTCCGAACAAGATCACCGGGAAGCGGGTGACCTTGCCGGTCTGCACGAGCGCCAGTGACTCGAACAGCTCGTCCAATGTGCCGAAGCCACCGGGCAGAATGACAAAAGCCTGGGCGTACTTGACGAACATCGTTTTGCGGGCGAAGAAGTAGCGGAAGTTGATGCCGACGTCGACCCAGTCGTTGAGCCGCTGCTCGAACGGGAGCTCGATGCCGAGACCGACGGAGATGCCGCCCGCCTCGGACGCGCCGCGATTGACTGCCTCCATCGACCCTGGGCCGCCCCCGGTGATCACCGCGTAGCCAGCCTGGGCAAGGGCAGCACCGAGCCGGCGTGCTGCGTCGTAGTCGGGGTGGTGCGCCGGCGTGCGTGCCGATCCGAACACCGACACCGCCTGCGGGAGGTCGGCGAGCAGTCCGAACCCCTCGACGAACTCGCTCTGAATCCGCAGCACCCGCCACGGGTCGGTGTGCACCCAGTCGGACGGTCCGCGCGAATCGAGCAGCCGTTGGTCGGTGGTGCCGGGGCGGACCTGTCCGCGGCGCAAGATCACCGGGCCGCGCTGGTGTTCCGCGAACGTCATGGTCGATCAGTCTTCCAGGAAGCGGACGAACGCAGTCTCGGCGTCGGCGATGCGGGCCACCTCGACGTACTCCTCGGGTTTGTGCGCCAGGTTGGGATCACCTGGGCCGAAATTCAATGCGGGGATGCCGAGTGTGGCGAAGCGCGCTACGTCCGTCCAGCCGTACTTCGGCTGCGGCGCACCTCCTACCGCAGCGGCGAACGCGCGGGGCAGCGGGCTGTCGAGTCCGGGCCGAGCGCCCGGTGCCGAATCGACGATCTGCAAGTCCCATTCTTCGAACACGCCACGAACGTGCGCGTGCGCGTCCGCCTCGGACCGATCCGGTGCAAACCTGAAGTTGACCGTGACTGAACACATATCCGGAATGACGTTCCCGGCCACTCCCCCGGCGATACCGACGGCGTTGAGCCCCTCGCGATAGGTGAGCCCGTCGACCGTGACGGCGCGCGCCTGGTACGCCGCGAGGCGTGCCAACACCGGGGCCGCGGCGTGGATGGCGTTCTCCCCGAGCCAGGACCGCGCGCTGTGGGCCCGGACTCCGGGGACCGTGATGACGGCACGCAGCGTGCCCTGGCAACCGCCCTCGACCAGCCCCGATGTCGGTTCGAGAACGATTGCCAGGTCGGCTGCCAGCGCGGCGGGCCGCTCCCGCGCGATGCGGCCCAAGCCGTTGCTGTCGGCGTCGAGCTCCTCACAGTCGTAGAAGATCCACGTCAGGTCGGCGCGCGGCGTCAGCGCGCCTGATCCGACGAGGTGCGCCAACCGTAGTTGCACGGCAACCCCGGCCTTCATGTCCGACGTGCCGCAGCCGGCGAGCCGCCCGTCGGAACGCGTCGAGGGCATGTTGCCGGCGATCGGCACTGTGTCCAGATGGCCGGCCAGCGCGAGCCGCTGGGTGCGCCCCAACTCCGTGCGCGCCAGCACCACGTTGCCGTCCCGCTCGACGACGAGGGCCGGGTAGCGGCGCAGCGCGGCTTCGACAAGATCGGCAAGTCGCGCCTCGTCGCGCGACACAGAAGGCACGTCGACAAGGGCGGCGGTGAGGACTGCGCCGGACTGGGCAAGGTCGAGCATGCGCAAAGGTTAGGACGACGTGCCTGCTGGCCCGGCAAGCAGGTTCCGTCACAGCCTCCGACGGCCGAGACCCATGATTCGGCGGGTTAGGGTGGCGTCCGTGACCAGAACCGCCTGGGGCTACGGCCTCGCGACCACCGCCGTCACCGGCACGGTGCTCGACACGTGGTATCCCGAGCCTGCCTTGGGCGATGCGCCGCCAACCGCAGCACCACCGCGCGAACTCGCGTCACTGACCGGCGTGCGCGAAGACGTCGCAGACCGGGGCGTCCGCATCGACGTGATGCTGTGCGAGATCGACCTGGACGTACCACCGGCCGACACATCCGATGCGTACCTGCGGCTGCATTTGCTGTCGCATCGGCTGGTGCGCCCGCACGGGCTCAACCTCGAGGGGATCTTCAGCGTGTTGCCCAATGTCGTGTGGACGACTTTGGGGCCCTGCCCGGTCGACGACTTCGAAAAGACCCGGCTGGCGCTGCGGCGGCGAGGCGCTGTGCAGGTGCTGGGCATCGACAAGTTCCCGCGCATGACCGACTACGTCGCGCCGCCCGGAGTACGTATCGCCGACGCCGACCGAGTGCGCCTCGGCGCCCACCTCGCCGACGGCACCACGGTGATGCACGAGGGATTCGTCAACTACAACGCGGGAACGCTCGGCGCATCGATGGTCGAGGGCCGCATCTCCGCCGGAGTGGTGGTCGACGAGGGCTCCGACGTCGGCGGCGGGGCGTCGATCATGGGCACGCTGTCGGGCGGCGGTCGCGAGGTGATCACGATTGGCAAGCGGTGCCTCATCGGCGCGAACGCCGGGGTGGGCATCTCCCTCGGCGACGACTGCATCGTCGAAGCCGGCTGCTACGTCACCGCAGGCTCGAAGCTCACCCTGCCCGACGGTTCGGTCGTCAAGGCGGCTGTGCTTTCGGGATATTCGGGGCTGCAGTTCTGGCGCAACAGCGTCACGGGTGCCTTGGAGGCGCGGCCGCGTACCGGCACCGGCGCCGACCTGAACACCGTGCTGCACGCCAACGCGTAGGGCGCAAGTGTCAACGTCGCGCCGCATCTTGATTGCCACACTGGTCGCGCTGACTGTGCTGGCCGCCGCGGCTTTCGGGCTGTATGCGCTGTGGCGCGCCGCCCAGTCGCACTCGATCGCCGAAGAATGCCTGGTCGGCGACTACGCGGTCGAGCCGGGCCAGGCGTCGGTTGCGGCCAGCATGGTGGGTGTGGTGATCAACAGGGATCTGCCGGAGCGGGCCGCGGTGCTCGCGCTCGCGGCCGCAATGCAGGAAAGCCGATTGACCAACCTTCCCCCGGGCGATGGCGACCGCGACTCGGTCGGCGTGCTTCAGCAGCGGCCGTCGCAGGGTTGGGGCACGGCCGCGCAACTGTCGGACATCCGTTTCGCCACCGGCAAGTTCCTGGACGCCCTGGTCAAGGTCGATGGCTGGCGGACGATGCCGCTGGCCGATGCCATCCAGAAGGTGCAAATCTCCGTTGACGGCAGCTACTACGCCCGCCACGAGGGCGAGGCACAGGCCCTGTCCGACGCATTGACCGGTAAGACGCCGGGCGGCATCACCTGCACCTTCGAGGCGCCGACGCAGGCGGCACCTGTCGCCACAGTCGCGGCGGCGCTCGTCAAGGACCTGCCGGTCGACGCCCCGCGCGCCGTCGAGTCGACCGTCAGCGTCCCGGGCGCATCATGGGCCACAACGGCGTGGTGCATCGCCAACGCGGACCGGTTCGGTATCGAGTCGGTCGCCTACTCGGGTCGCGAGTGGACGCGCGCCCACGGCTGGCGTGACAACAAGAACGCCCCGGCGAACGCCGTCGTAGCAAGAATGCACACGTAAGCAACGGGGCTTAACCCGAGGAACGCAACCGCCGGGCGATGAGCGCTCGCGCGAAGAGCGTGCGCCCCGCGCGTCGCGAAGCGACGCTTGCGTGGCGGACATAAGTCAGTGGTCTGCCGCCTGTGGGGGGAGATTGGCGATGAGCGGCGGGTCCTTGTCGATCTTGCCTACCTTCGCCGCGCCGCCGGGCGAGCCGAGGTCGTCGAAGAAGTCGACGTTTGCCTGGGTGTAGTCGCGCCACTTGTC
>DATFRC010000073.1:0-5925 GCA_035263725.1 Jatrophihabitantaceae bacterium
GGGCTGGGTCGCGGCGACGCCGGCGTCCTCGTCGTCCCCGAGCAGGACCCGGGTAATCGCGGTCCGCGGGTTCAGGGCGCGCAGGTCACGCAGCGCCTGGAGATCGACATCGGAGAACTCCGGGCCGAGTTCGTTCTTCAGCTGATTGCGGGCCCCGGTGGCCAGATCGCGCAGCTGGCGGAGCATGTTTGCCGCGTCGCGGGCCAGTGCGGGCAACCGCTCCGGGCCGAGCACGATGACACCGACGAATGCCAGTACCAATAGCTCCCACGGCCCGATGTTGAACATGAGAGATGCGCCCTAATCCCTGCCCAGCGTGACGGTGACGTCGTGCTCCTTGGCACCACGGTAATAGCGCACCTTCACCTTGTCGCCTGGCTGGTGCGCCAGCACCACGACGGTAAGCCGATACGACGACTCAATGAGCGTGGAATCGACCACGGTGATGATGTCGCCGGTCTTCAACCCGGCTTGGTCGGCCGGACCCTCCGGCTGCACCTGGCTGACATAGGCCCCGTCGTGGACGCGGTCGGTGGTGTTCGCACTACGTGCCTGCAGCCCGAGCGTCGCGTGCACGACATTGCCGGTGTGGATCAGCGCCTCGGCAACGGGACGCGCTTCGTTGATCGGAATGGCGAACCCCAAGCCGACACCCTCATTCGGGCCGCCCTGCAACGCGGACTCCGACAGGTTCGCGGTGTTGACGCCGATGATCGCCCCGGACGCGTCGACCAACGCGCCGCCGGAGTTGCCGGGGTTGATCGACGCGTCGGTCTGGATCGCGTTGATCACCGGATCGTTCGGGTCGCTGCCCTCGGGCAGCGGCCGGTCCAGCGCCGAAACGATGCCGCTGGTGACCGTGCCCCGCAGGCCCAACGGGTTGCCGATCGCGATCACTGGGTCACCCACAGCGAGCTTGCTCGAGTCGCCGAGCGAGGCCACGGTCAGTTTCGACTTCTCGACCTTGAGCACCGCCAGGTCGGTCTTCGGGTCCCGTCCGACCACCCGGGCCGTCACCCGCGATTGGTCGCTGAACGTTGCCCAGATGTCGCCGTGGGTTGTCGCAGCGTCCTCGATGACGTGGTTGTTCGTAAGGATGTAGCCCGCCTTGTCAATCACGATGCCCGCGCCCGAGCCATCGATCTGGTCGGTGTGCTCGTCGATCGAGACGATCGCCGGCGAGATGCGCTGGACGATGTCCGCGACCGAGCCGGGTGGACGGTTGGCGGGCGTGCCGGTCTTCGCGAGCTTGAGATCGCCGTTGTGCAGGGCGCTGTGCGCCCGGGTGGCGAACCAGTATCCGGCACCGCCACCGAGCGTTCCCGCGACGAGTGCGATCACCAGCGCCAGCACCAGGGCGCTCAGCCCGAATGGGCCGCCGCGCACCGCCTTGACGGGTTCCGGCGCGAGCTCCTCTTCCGGCGCGATCTCGTCACCCTGCTCGGCATCCTCGTCGGGCGGCAGTTGCGACGGGCGGCCCCCGGCGAACACGGCGGGACGCCCGAGCCAGAACGGTGAGTGCGGGTCGCGCCACGGGTCGCGTCGCGCATCGGGCTTCCACCAGGGCGACTCGGGTTCGCGTCCGCGCGGGTAGATACGGCTGCCGGGCTCGGGGTCGAACGCACCGGCACCCACGGGACGTCCGTAGTCGTGCGTGTGCGCGGGCGACACCGGCGGTGCGATCACCCGGTGCGCGGGCGGGATGCGTTCGCCGGGCAGTGGGGCGAACTCAGCGTCGGTGTCGGCCGGGCGGCTGAACTCGGCATGCTCCTCCGGCGACACCGTCGGCGGGGGCGGGCTGTAGATCGGCTCCTGCTCATGCGGGGCGAAGGAGTCCTCGACGCCGGGCGGTCGGGCGTACTCGCGCTCTGCCGCTGGGTCGGCCGGGGCAGACGGCGGGACGGCGTCCTCAGTGCTCATGCAGTCGTGGTCCTCTCGCGCTCCCTGGTCGAGTCTGCCTCAGCCTCGCCCTGGGCGGCTACCGGGTCAGCGGCCGGTGCGCGCGAAGAAGGCGGTACCCGAGGCCGGCTGAACGATCAGGCCCGCGGTGGAACCACCGGCCGGCTGGACCCGCACCGGCTGAGTCCCCGGCGCGAATGGTGCTCCGGAACCGGCGTCGCTAGTGCCAGCGACCGCGCCGCCGACCGCGCCGAGTGCGATCACTGCTGCGGCGGCGGTGAGCAGCCCGTACGGGCGGCCACGCCGCTGTGACATCTCGGCACGATCGTCGCTCGGCTCCGCCAGCGCGGCTGTGCCGAATGCAGGAAAGACGGCGGAGCCGTCGGAGTCGATTGCGATGGGCCGTCCGCTCAACGGTGTCGTGGCCGGAACGGCGCGCAGACGCTCGAGCAGATCACCGGGTAGCGCCGGGGCCGGTGCGGCGCGCAGTGCCCAGACCGCCTCGCGCTGTACCGCGACGGCGTGCGCACACTCAGCGCATTCCGCCACATGCCGGGCGGCGCGACCGCGGGCTCCGTCAGTCAGCGCGCCGTCGGCAAATGCGGCGACCGCCTCGTCGCTTAGGTGCTGGACGGGCAAGTTCACGACACTGCCTCAGCGGCTATACCGGGCTCGGCCGGACGCACCCCGGGGGCGCGGTGAGCCAACGCCTCCCGGAGCAGCACCCGCCCACGGTGGATTCGCGAACGCACTGTGCCGACCTTGATACCCAGCGTTGCCGCGATCTCCTCGTACGACAGTCCTTCCAGATCGCACAGGACCACGGCGGCGCGGAAGTCGGCGGGCAGCGCATCGAGCGCACACTGCACCTCCGGATCGAGATTGCGCTCGGCGTACGCCTGCTCGGGACCCGCTGTGTGAGACGCCAACCGGTCGCCCGCGTCGTCCGGCAGCGCGTCGAAGCGGATCCGCTGGCGGCGGCGCACCATATCGAGAAACAGATTCGTCGTGATGCGGTGCAGCCAGCCCTCGAACGTGCCGGGCGTGTACTCGGCCAGCGACTTGAAGACCCGGACGAACGTCTCCTGGGTGAGATCCTCGGCATCGGCGCGGTTTCCGGACAGCCGGTAGGCAAGGCGATAGACCCGGTCGGCGTGCTCGCGCACAACCTCGTCCCAGGTGGGGGGAACCCACACGGCGTCTGTCACGTGCTACTCACCTCTTCTGTGGCAACGATTGTCGCATCAAGGCAACCAGCGCCACCTGTGCCTTCTTAGAAACGCCTCAGCGTTCCCTTACGTTCCCTCGCATGTCACACTTCTCGTGACAGCTTGCCCTGAGCTGTGGGTGGGGGAGGTGTCCGCTGTGGTGCTTTGGATCATCATTCTTGCCCTCGCCATATGTCTGTTGGGCATCGTGTGCAGCTGGATATTGCAGGCGCGCAGCCGTTTGGAGCCGGCGCAGCCCGCTGACCTCGAGTTGCGGAAGCGCCTCGAGGCCAAGGCGAACGCGCTCTACAGCCGGGCCGTCCAGGACAACACGTTCGGGGGCCGGGGCGCTTAGGCACCTACGCTTTCGGCGTGCACCGATACACGCCTGAGGACGATGTCCTAGCCCACGCACTCGCCGACTTCTGCCTCGAGCGCTTGGCCATGACCGCACCGCTGGACCGGCCGCGCACGCCCGACGACCTGGAGGCCGTCGTCGGCGCGACGATCACCGAGCACGGCATCGGCGGCGCCGAGGCACTGCGGCTCTGGGCGGACGTCCTGGGCCCCGCATGCCTGTCTGTCGACCACCCGCGCTACCTCTCGTTCATCCCCAGCGCGCCCACCAAGGCTGCGGCCGCATTCGACATGCTCGTCGGCGCATCCAGCGTGTACCCCGGCTCCTGGCTGGAGGGCTCGGGTGCCGTCTATGCCGAGAACCAGGCGCTGCGTTGGCTGGCCGACCTCGCGGGGCTGCCCGCCGGCGCAGGGGGCGCTTTCGTGCAGGGCGGGACGATCGGCAACCTCTCGGCGCTCGTCGCCGCCCGGGAGGCGGCACTGGAACGGCGCGGGGGCACGCGTCCGCAACGGTGGGCGGTTTGTGCGGCGGAGGAGACGCACTCGTCGGTCAAGCACGCGCTACGCGTCGTGATGGACGTCGACATCATCGAGGTCGCAGGCGACGCGCGCGGCCGGATGACCGGTGCCGCGCTGCGCACGGTCGTCGACGCGCTCCCCCGGCACCTTCGCGACGGCCTCTTCGCCGTGGTCGCCACCGCCGGGACCACCAACACCGGCGTCGTCGACGACATCGCCGGCGTCGGCGCAGTCGCCCGCGAGCACGGCTGGTGGTTCCACGTCGACGGCGCCTACGGCGGGGCCGGGCTCGTCGCACCGAGCGTGCGGCATCTCTTCGACGGCGTCGAGCTAGCCGACTCGTTCATCGTCGACCCGCACAAGTGGCTGTTCGCGCCGTTCGACTCGTGTGCGCTGATCTACCGCGACCCGGTGCTCGGACGCGCGGCGCACACGCAGTACGCGAGCTACCTCGACCCGGTGACGGTCGACGGCGAGTGGAACCCGTCCGACTTCGCCATTCAACTGACCCGCCGGGCACGCGGATTGCCGTTCTGGTTCTCCCTCGCAGTCCACGGCAGCGCGGCGTATCGCCGCGCCGTCGAGCAGACGCTGTCCGTGGCGCGGGCCGGAGCGGAGCTGATCCGTAAGGCCGAGCACGTCTCGTTGCTTCTTGAGCCCGATCTGAGTGTGCTGATCTTTGAACGGCATGGCTGGCGCGCCGCTGACTACGAGCGCTGGAGCACCCGGCTGCTCGACGAGCAGACCGCGTTCGTGACACCGACCAGCCACCACGGTCGCCCGTGCACGCGCTTCGCGGTCGTCAATCCGGTCACCACCGAGGACGACCTGGCGTTGATCATCGACACGATGAAGTAGCGTTCCCGCATGAGCGCGATGCTGGACGTGCGCAGCCTTTCCTACGCGGAGTCTTTCCATCCCGAGGACGAGGTGATGACCACCGCGCGGGCCAGGGCCGCCGAACTCGGCTGCGTCCCGATCGGGCCAGGCGGTGGGGCCGCACTGCGGCTGCTCGCCACAATGATCAGCGCCCGCGCTGTTGTCGAGGTCGGCACGGGTGCCGGCGTGTCCGGGCTGTGGCTACTGCGTGGCATGCGCGCGGACGGCGTACTCACGACAGTCGATGTCGAGGCGGAGCACCAGCGTGCCGCGCGTGAGGCGTTCACCGACGCCGACATTGCCACGCCGCGCTATCGCATGATCAACGGGTCGGCCGCCGAGGTGCTACCCCGGCTTACCGACGGCGGTTACGACCTGGTGTTCGTCGACGCTGACAAGTCGTCGTACGGCGTCTACTACGAGCAGGCGCTGCGCCTGTTGCGGTCCGGCGGAGTGGTGGCGTTCGACAACGCCCTCTGGCACGACCGGGTGGCGGAGAACACCGCGCGCGACCCGGACACAGTAATGATCCGCGAGCTCGGCAAGGCCGTGCGCGATGACGCGCGCCTCGTCTCGGCGATGCTCCCGGTCAGCGACGGTCTGCTGGTAGCCGTCAAACGCTGACTCATCCGCCGGGCGCGCCGCTCTTCGCGCGAGCGCTCATCGCATCCTCGGGTCAGAGCGCCAGCACCATGCGTTCCTCGACGCGGTTGCCGGCTGCGTGCACCGGTTGCCGCTCTCCCGTCGCGACGAACCCGGCCCGGTCGTAGGCGGCGCGCGGCGCCGCCTTGCCTACGACAACCCACAGGTGCAGCTCGCGTGCCCCGACGGCTCGAGCCCACCCCGCGACGACATGGATCAGCTGGCCCGCTACGCCGCGCCCCCGCACGGCGCGCGAAACCCACATGGAGACCAGGTCGCGCGAGCCCGGGCGGGTGTCCTCGTCGTGCCGGCCGGCCGCCATACCGACCGGATCCTCACCGGCGAAGGCGAGGAAGACGGGATGTGCCCCGGCACGCGTACGCCACTCGTCCTCGCCGAATGCGAGGCTCCCCTCGTAGGT
>DATFRC010000074.1:0-22391 GCA_035263725.1 Jatrophihabitantaceae bacterium
CTTGCGGCGCGGGCCGCGTCGCGGCCGGCGGGCTCTTCGCGCGAGCGCGCTGACTTGACCGCCGGTTCGTGTCCCTCGGGCACCGCCCCCAAGGGGCGGATGCCTCGGGCCACTTCGCGCCTTCGGCGCGGGCCGCGTCGCGGCCGGCGGGCTCTTCGCGCGAGCGCTCATCGCTTGTGGTCACCATTGGTATGGCTTCGGGGGTGGTGCACGGCGGTTGGTGTTGTCGCTCGCTGAGCGCACCACCAATGCCACCACCACCCCGGCGAGGAAGCCGTAGACGTGCGCGAGGTAGGCGACGGAACCGGCGGACGTCATGGCCCAGCCCTCCGCATAGGCCCACTGGAGCAGGAACCACCCGCCCAGCACTACCCAGGCGGGCAACGGCAACGGGATGAAGAACGCGAACGGCACCAGGCTCCAGACGCGGGTACGCGGGAAGAGGATCAGGTACGCGCCGAGCACGCCGGCGATCGCCCCGGACGCGCCGATCAGGACCTCGGTCGAGTTGCGATTGGCGAGCGCGAAACCGTACGCCGCCAGCATGCCGCAACCGATGTAGAACACCAGGTAGCGCAGCCGGCCGAAGCGGTCTTCGACGTTGTTGCCGAAGACGAACAGGAACAGCATGTTGCCCAGCAGGTGCAGCCAGCCGCCATGCACGAACATCGCGGTGAACGCGGACAACACCGGCGACTTGTGAAAACGGGGTGCCGCAAGCACGCAGCCCGCGCCCTGCGGGCCCACGCCCGTCTGGCCGGTGGGCGCGAGCGCGAGCGGGCGATTGTGCACGAGCTCGGTAGGTATCGCCGCCCACCGGGCGTAGAACGCTTCCAGCCGGCACTCCTGCGCCAGGCTCGCCGCGCCGGTCACGCTGGCCGGCGCCGTGGGCGTGAGCAGGAAGACGATGATGTTCGCGGCAATCAGGGCCCAGGTGACCCACGGCGCCCGACGGACCGGGTTGACATCGTGGACCGGGATTACCACGCGGCTTAGTGTGCCTGGTCAGTGCGCCTTCGCTCGAATCCGCACGATGCGGGCGCGCGTCATCAGGAACATCACGATCACCACGCCGAGCGCCGCGATGACGCGGTTGACGTCGACGGCGGGCATCCACCGCACGTTCCCGTCCTTGATCACGTAGGCGCCGGCCGGCCGAGCCTGGACGCCGAACCCGCCGCCCTGGCCTTCCTGGCCGTCTTTGTCGTGACCGCCGCCGCCACCGCCGCCGCCGGATACCCGTGCCGCCGCGATGAACGTCACGCCGTCTTTCTCGTACGGTTCGCCGTAGACCCGGCGCACTGTGATCGCCTCACGGGCCGTCGTCAGGAGTTCCTCAATCTTCATCAGTCCAGCGTGACCCACGCAGCGCCTGCGTCAACCCCAGTCCGCCAACCCGCGCTCCCGCAGCAGCTCGGTGAGCCTTTTGACGTCTTGTGCCCTGTCGCGCCGGCACACGACGACCGCGTCAGGCGTGTCCACGACGATCAGGTCGTGCACGTCGAGCAGCGCCAGCAGCCGCCCCTCGCTCGGCACCGCCACGACGCCGTCCGAATCGAGATTCAGCACGGGAGCGCCGCCAATCGCCGTCACCCCGTCGACGTCATGTCCGAGCAGCGCGCCGATCGTCTCGAAGTCGCCGATGTCGCTCCAACCGAAATCGCCCGGCACCGTCGAAACGAGCCCCTCGAGCGACGCCGGCTCGAGTACCGCGTACTCGACTGCCACCTTGGGCACCGTCGGCCACAGCTCGTCCAGCACCGAGTCGGCGGTGTCCCATGCGGCCACAATGCGTTCGACCGGGGCGGCCACGTCGGGCCGGCGTGCCCGCAGCTGGTCGAGAAATACGCTCGCGCGCCACACGAAGATGCCGGCGTTCCACAGATACCTTCCGGACTTGACGTATTCCGTGGCCAGCTCGAGCGACGGCTTCTCGCGGAACGCCAGCAAGCGTTGCGCGGATGTGCCGATCGGCTCGGCGCACTCCAGGTAGCCGTAACCGGTCTCGGGACGTGAGGGAGTGATGCCGATGGTCAGCAGTTGGCCCTGCGCCGCCGCGGCGACTGCCTGGCGCACCACGTCGTGGAAGGCAGGCACGTCCTCGATGAGGTGGTCGGCGGCGAAGGAGCCGACGATCGCGCCCGGGGCCCGCCGCTCGATGATGCCGGTGGCGAGAGCGATCGCCGCGCACGAGTCGCGCGGGGCCGGCTCGGCGATCAGGTTGGCGCGCGGCAGCTCGGGCAGCTGCTCGGCCACCGCGGCAGCGTGCCTCGCTCCGGTAACCACGTACACGTGCTCGGGGCCGATGAGCGGTGCCAGCCGGTCGAACGTCGCCTGCAACAGCGACCGGTCGGTGCCCGTTAGCGGCAGGAGGAACTTAGGGCGGTCGGCGCGCGACAACGGCCACAGCCGAGTGCCGCTGCCGCCGGCGGGGATCACCGCATAGAACTCGTCGTGCACTATTGTCCGATCGTTGTGGGGGGTGTCCGCACTGTAGCCGAGCGGGTCGAGTCGACGTGGCGGCCCGGTCGTCCCGTCGACGTGCTCACTACGCTCGGGCCGCTGCGCCATGGCCGCGGCGATCCGGCGCACCACGTGAGCGCCGACGCCACGTTCTGGTGGGCGGCCGGAACGCCGCACGGGCCGGGCACGCTGGCGCTGCGTGCCGGGCGCGACGGCGTGCACGCCAGTGCGTGGGGCCACGGCGCCGAATGGCTGGTCGACGGCGTGCCCACTCTGCTCGGCGCGTCGGACGACTGGACCGGCTTCGACTGCTCGGCGCATCCCTTGCTCGACCGCACCCGCCGCAGCTATCCCGGCATGCGGCTGCCCCGCACCCGGCTGGTGTTCGACGCGCTGCTGCCCGTTGTGCTGAGGCAGCGTGTGACCGGCCAGGAGGCGAGCCGGGCGTGGCGCGAGCTGCTGCGCCGGCACGGCGCACCCGCACCCGGACCGCTGGCGCAGCTACGTGTGCCGCCGTCACCTGCCGTGGTGCTGGATGTCCCGACCTGGACGTGGCATCGGCTCGGGGTCGACGTGACCCGCCAGCGGGCGGCACGAGCCGCCGCCACGGTTGCCCCGCGGCTCGAGGAATGCGTCGCGATGGCACCCGTAGCCGCCCTGGCGCGGCTTCGCGTGGTGCCGGGCATCGGCGAGTGGACCGCAGCCGAGACGGCGCAGGTGTCGCTAGGCGATCCGGACGCGGTGAGCGTCGGCGATTACCACATTCACGACCGGGTCGTGCACGCACTGACCGGGCGGCCGCGCGGCGACGACGCGGAGATGCTGCGGCTGCTCGAGCCGTGGCGGGGGCAGCGGCATCGGGTCGTGCGGCTCGTCGAGTTGTCCGGGGTGGACGCGCCGCGCTTCGGACCGCGGTACGCGCCCCGCGATATGCGTGCTATGTGAGCTTCTACCCCGCTCAGAGCGCGGCCAGGACCGCGTCGGCGAGCCGGGGCCAGGCCTGCGCGGCCCACTCGCCGAAGGGCCGGTCGGCCAGCGCGATCAGCGCAATCCGCGCGTCCGGGTCCACCCACAACATCGAGCCGCTCTGGCCGAAGTGGCCGTATGTCCGTGGCGAATTGCGGCTGCCGGTCCAGTGCGGGTGCTTGCCGCCGCGGATCTCGAAGCCCAGTCCCCAGTCGTTCGGGTCCTGCGGCCCGAATCCCGGCAGCACCCCACGCAGCCCCGGGTACTGGACGCTTGTCGCGTCGGCCAGCGTGACGGGGTGCAGCAGACGCGACGGGACGAGCAGTTCGTGGGCCACGCGCGCCAGGTCGTCCACTGTGGACCTCCCGCCGGCCGCGGCGGAACCGGGCAGTGTCGTGGCCGCCAGCTGCAGCGGCTTGGCGACGGCCTCGGCCAGATAGGCCGCGAACGGCATCTCGACGGCGCGCTCAACCAGAGACGCGAGCAGGTTGATGCCGACGTTGGAATACACCCGCCGCGTCGCCGGCGGGAACGACCGCATCGGACGTTCGGGTGCCAGGCCCGATGCGTGGGCCAGCAGGTGCCGGAGCGTGGCGCCGGGCACGAGCACGTCGTCGGCGGGATCACCGAGGTCGACGGCGCCCTCCTCGACCGCGACCAGGGCGGCCAGCGCGGTAAGCGGCTTGGTGACCGACGCGAGCGGGAACACAGTGCCCGGCGGCCCATATGCGGCGACCACGCCCGCGTGCGTGACGACTGCGGCGGCTGCATTCGCCGGCCACCTGTCCACAGTGGACAGTGCCGTGTCGAGCGCCGTCATGTGCCCAGCCGCGTCCGGGCAATGTCCACGAGCGCCGTCACCTCAGGAGCCGCGCGATCGGGCAGGTCGTCCCACGAGAACCAGCGCAGATCGACCGACTCGTCACTGATCACCGGCTCCGCACCGTCCGGTGCGACGGCGTAGAAGCTGACCTCGAAGTGCCGCGTCGGTATGCCGCCCGCGCATGGTTCCTGGAACACGCCGAGGCTCAGCGGCGCCGGGTCGAACGACAGCGCGCCGATGCCGCACTCCTCGCGTGCCTCGCGGGCGGCGGCGTCGAGCAGCGTGCGGTCGCCCGGCTCGCAGTGCCCGCCGAGCGGCAGCCACGCGCCGATGCGCGGGCGCAACGTCAGCAGCACGGCATGCCGTCCCGGGTCGATCACCAGGGCGTTGGCCGTCAGGTGCCCGGCTAGGCAGGACTGCCACATCGCGTCCGAGCGGGCAGCGAGGAACGCGAGAAACGCCTGGCGTATCGACGAGTCGGGCACGGAGGTGCCGATGACCTCGACCGCGTCGGCGTGGATGGGCGGTGCGAGCTCAGCCGCACCCCCGGCGTCCTCGTGGCCCAGGGCGATCGCCTCGGCGGTGCCGAGCCGGAACAGGTCAGCGTCGGCGGGGCGGATCAGGCTGGTGCTGCCGCGGCCGTCGTCGGGCAGGCGGAGTCCGCGCACGATAGCGACCGGCACTCCGGAGAGCTTGCCCTTGACCAGATCGGCGGCGGCGGCGATCTCGTCGGCGACCGCGACCTCGGTGACGGCGAGCGGATTGCCGTACGAGTCGGGCGTGCCGCGGTGGTCGATCACCGCGGACAGTCCGGCGACCCCGATCGCCAGGTCGGTGATGCCGTCGCGCCAGGGTCGGCCCATCGAGTCGCTGATGATCACTGACACGTCGACGCCCGTACGCTCACGTATGGATTCCCGCAGGAGGGTTGCTGACCGGTCGGGATCCTCAGGAAGCAGCGCGATCTCGCCGCTTGCCACGTTCGACGCGTCGACGCCAGCCGCCGCCAGCACGAGCCCGTGCCGGGTCTGCACGATGCGCAGCGCACCCCGTTGCGCGACAAGCCGATCGGTCTCTGCGTCGATCGCTTCCTGCCGGATGCGCTCGCGCTCGTCCGGGTCGCTCGCCGCGACCGTGACCAGCCGACCCTCAATCTTCGAGACCACTTTGGACGTGACGACGACGACATCGCGGTCTCGCAGGTCGGCGTGCTTGACGATCTCGCCGGCAAGATCGTCACCCGGGCGCAGTTCTGTGATGCCGAGTACGGGCAGGACCTCCACCCGCTCGGCCGCGTGGTCGGTCATCTCACAACCGCCGATGCGTGTATCTCGGCAGCGCTCATCGCGTGAGCTCCAGTGCGGCGTCGACCATTCGCGCGGTTGCGTCGTCCGATGTCATCAGCAGTGGGACGGCCCGCACGTTGACGCCGTCGATGTGCGCCGCGTCGGTGTCGTGTATCAGCCAGCCGTCAAGCACGCCGCCCTCGCGCCGCGCACCGTAGTGCCGGCCGACACCCTCGGCGCTGACCTCGACGCCTATTGCCGGAAGGCATGCGTCGGCCATGCCGCGCACCGGCTTGCCCGCGACGATGGGGGACAGGCCGACGACCTTCGCCGCCGCGCTGACGACCGCGTCGCGGATGCCGGGCACGGCGAGGATCGTCCCGATGCTGACGACCGGATTGCTCGGCGCGACGAGAATCGCGTCGGCGGCCGCGATCGACTCCAGGACGCCGGCCGCGGGCTTGGCGTCGTCCAACCCGACCTGGACGAACGCCTCCGCACGAATGGCGGCGCGATGCTTGATCCACCATTCTTGGAAGTGGATCGCCTTGCGTTTGTGATCGATCTCGACGACGACGTGTGTCTCGCAGCGTTGATCGGTCATCGGCAGCAGCGTGACACCCGGACGCCACCGCGCGCATAGCGCAGCCGTCACGTCAGAGAGCGGGTAGCCCGCGTCGAGCATCCGCGTGCGCACCAAGTGCGTGGCGATGTCGAGATCACCCAGCCCGAACCAGGCCGGTTCGGCCCCGTACGTCGCGAGTTCGTCCTTGATACGCCACGTCTCGTCCGCGCGTCCCCAGCCGCGATCGCGGTCGATGCCGTCGCCGAGCGTGTACATCACGCTGTCGAGGTCGGGGCAGATGCGCAGCCCGTGGAGGGTGATGTCGTCGCCGGTGTTCACGATGGCCGTGATCTCGTCGCCGGGGCGAGCCGCGCGCACCCCACGCAGGAAGCGGGCGCCGCCGATGCCGCCGGCCAGGACGGTAATCCGCACCCTTCGAACGTACGCGATCGGTGTTGTCCGGCTTATTGCAGTGCGACACATCGCACGGTCGCTCAGCGTGCCGGGTTGAGCCCGCGGCGGGAGCGCCGTATGAGGGTAGCCGCGGTGGCCACGACTTTCTGCGTGGTGAGGTCGTCGACGGCGTCGAAAACCGACTTGAGCTCGCGGCGGATCGCTGCCGGTCGAGGACGCCGGCCGAGAGCGCCGCAGGCGATCGCCAGCAGGGTGAGTACCGCCTCGCGCTGGTCCCGAGGCGCGCGCTCGAATCTCGCAACGCGCTCGAGCTCGAGCGCGTTGGCCTGAACCTCGTCCGGCTTGGCGTCAGTGAATGCGGTGTACCACCCGCGCATGGGTATCCAGCGGCCCGCGTCGACGAGTTCGGCGCACAAGGCCGCCAGATCGGCGCTCACGTGGCGGAACCATCGCCGCCAGGTGACGTTCGGCCGTGTCCCGACGGTTCGCAGGATCGCGTCGAAGATGCGATCGCCGGTCGGCTCGGGGGACGTCAGCTTCGGGGCATTGCCTTCGTCGACGATCTCGCCGTTCAGCGCCAACTCGGCGAATAGCGCGGCCCGCAGGGCGATGTTGAGCGAGCCGCGATGCCGGATCCGGCCTGACACCGGGTTACGCGCCAGGCGCAACAGGTCCACAGCGATACGGTCAGGCACTGCAGCGTGCCTCGAGTCGCCGGGTCCGGAGCAGCGCGCCCACGTCGTGCAGGGTCACCTCGCGCGCGCCCCGGCGCACCGCCTGCTCTCGCAGGTGTGTCGGCAGGTCGTAGTGCCAGCGCCACGGGTGGTCCTGGAACAGGCGTCGCGGCATGCCGATGGCGTCCGCCATCGCGTGCAACTCCTCGCGGCTGTCTGCCAGCAGGTGGCAGAACTCGCTGAAGCGCAGCCCTGCGCCCGGGTATGCACGGACGGTGTCGACGTAGCAAGCCATCGCGGGCGAGGA
Source organism: Jatrophihabitantaceae bacterium (assembly GCA_035263725.1). GTDB lineage: Bacteria > Actinomycetota > Actinomycetes > Mycobacteriales > Jatrophihabitantaceae > DASXRA01. The sequence continues at coordinate 7,499 of DATFRC010000074.1, forward strand.
TACGGCGCCGCGCCAGCGTCCCGGCGGGCGCAGCGGCTGTTCCGGGCGGCGCGCAGAACTCCCGTCCCGGCTCGTGCGTTCACCAGGCAGAAACGGTGGAGGTGATCCATGGCTTGGCTGCTCGTCGTCCTGGCTGGGCTGTTCGAGGCCGGCTTCGCGATCTCCCTGAAGTTGAGTCACGGATTCACCCGGTTGGGGCCCACCATCCTGTTCTGCCTCTTTGCGTTGATCAGCTTCGGCCTGCTCACCGTGGGCTTGAAGTATCTGGAGGTCGGGCCGGCATACGCGGTCTGGACCGGTTTGGGCGCCGCCGGCGCCGTCACGATCGGCATGATCTGGCTGGACGAGGCGGTGTCCACGCTGAAACTGGTCTCGGTCGGGCTGGTGCTCGCCGGCGTGATCGGTCTGCAATTGTCCGGTGCCGCACACTGAATTCATGTGCGCCACGGCCATTGCCGGCTCCCGCCTGAGGGCGGGGCCGGCAATCGCCACGCAAGCGTCGCTTCGCGACGGGCGGGCGCACGCTCTTCGCGCGAGCGCTCATCGCCCCGATGGCTGGGTTCCGGCAGCTGCGCGCAAGCGCCTCATCACATCGCCAAAGCACTGGCGTCCGGCCCCGCGGCGAGGGATGCTAAGTCGCATCTTTCGCTGGAGGACAGGTGAGCGTCCTCATTGGGTATGCGGCGATCTTGGTACCCGCCGCGATGGTGTGGGCTGCGCTCAAAGCGCTGCGGTGGTGGTCGGAGAGCGCCGCGACGCGCCGCGCTCCGGTAGCCGGGCATGGCCCCAGCCTCGAGCGGCTCGTCGATGACCTGCGCCGTATCGAGCGCGAGTACGTGCGCGTCGAGCGCTCCGACCTGCCTGCCCGCGCGGCCCGGCTGCGCGCACTGAACCTCGCGTATGACGACACGCTGCGCGCCTGCTGCCACGCCTTGCAGCTCCCCGAACCGTCGGAGCGTCCGCTCAGCGGCGTGGCCCGATTGCGGACCGAAGCCGAGCTCGCCCAACACGGTCTGGAGTGGTGACGGTCGCATCGTCCTGCGCGCGGCCACCCTCGCCCAACTCGCCGGACCTCGTGCTGTCTAGGGTCGATGTCCGTGACCGCTGACTCCGCGCTGCGCCGGGCGCTCCGACGTGCGCGCGACGGCGCGATGCTGAACACCCGCGAAGCCGCCACCCTCATGGCGGCACGCGGCGAGCAGCTTGCCGAGCTGACTGCGATCGCCGCACGGGTGCGTGACGCGGGACTGGCCGCGGCCGGGCGCCCGGACATGATCACCTACTCGCGGAAAGTGTTCATCCCGCTTACGCGGTTGTGCCGCGACCGCTGTCATTACTGCACGTTCGTCACGGTGCCGCATCGGGTGCCGGCCGCGTACTTGGAGATCGACGAGGTTGTCGACATCGCCGCGCACGGCGCCGCACTCGGCTGCAAGGAGGCCCTGTTCACCCTGGGCGACCGCCCCGAGGAGCGCTGGCCGCAGGCTCGAGCCTGGCTGGAGGAACGCGGCTATCACTCGACGGTGGACTACCTGCGCGCCGCCGCCATCGCTGTGCTCGAACGCACCGGGCTGCTGCCGCACCTCAACCCGGGCGTGCTGTCCTGGACAGAGTTGCAGCGGCTCAAACCGGTCGCTCCGAGCATGGGCATGATGCTCGAGACGACGTCGCGACGGCTGTTCGAGCAACCCGGGCGGGCGCATTACGGCAGCCCCGACAAGGATCCGGCGGTGCGGCTGCGCGTGCTCGACGATGCCGGGCGGCTGACGATCCCGTTCACCACCGGCATCCTCGTCGGGATCGGGGAGACCCGCGAAGAGCGTGCCGAGTCGATCTACGCGATCCGGCAACGCGCGCGAGAGTACGGCGCGATCCAGGAAGTGATCGTGCAGAACTTCCGGGCGAAAGACGACACCGCGATGCGGAACGAGCCCGACCTCGACCTGGACGAGTATGTCGCCACGATCGCTGTGGCCAGGCTGCTGCTCGGGCCGTCGATGCGGGTTCAGGCGCCCCCCAACCTCGTCGACCTTCCCGAATGCGGGCGGTTGCTCGACGCCGGAATCGACGATTGGGGCGGCGTGTCGCCACTCACGCCGGACCACGTGAACCCCGAACGGCCGTGGCCGCAGATCGACGCGCTGCGTGAGTTCACCGCCGCCGCAGGGTTCGCACTGCGCGAGCGGCTTACTGCCCATCCGTCCTACGTGCGAGCCGAGACGCCCTGGCTCGATCCGCGTGTGCTGCCGCACGTGCGGGCGCTGGCGGGATCGGACGGGCTGGCCGAGGAGGATGCCGTACCTCGCGGTATCGCCTGGCAGGAGCCGGACGCCGGCTGGGCATCGAGCGGTCGCATCGATTTGCACACCGCCATCGATTCAGAAGGGCGGCGCGGCGATCGGCGGGCGGACTTCGACGAGGTGTACGGCGACTGGGGAGAAGTGGCCGCACGCGTCAACGTCGGGCTGTCCACTGTGGACAGCGCGGTACGCGCAGCGCTTCGGGCCGCAGAGCGTGATCCTGGCGGGCTGACCGAGACGCACGCGGTTGCGTTGATGACCAGCGACGGGGCAGCGTTGGACGCAGTCTGCCGCCTGGCCGATCAGCTGCGTCGGGACGATGTCGGCGACGACGTGACCTACGTCGTGAACCGGAACATCAACTTCACCAACGTGTGCTACACCGGCTGCCGGTTCTGTGCGTTCGCGCAGCGGGCCACCGACGCCGACGCTTACACCCTGTCTATCGACGAGATCGAGGCCCGCGTTCGTGCTGCGGCGGCCCAGGGCGCTACCGAGATCTGCATGCAGGGCGGTATCGATCCGGCCCTGCCGGCTACTGCCTACTTCGAACTGGCCCGCGCGGTGAAGCGGGCCGCCCCCAGCATCCACTTGCACGCGTTCAGCCCGATGGAGGTCGTCAACGGCGCGGCGCGCACCAATCTCTCGATCGCAGATTGGCTCGCGGCGGCTCGCGAGGCCGGTGTCGACTCCATTCCCGGCACGGCCGCGGAGATCCTCGACGACGACGTGCGCTGGGTGCTCACCAAGGGCAAGCTACCCACCAGCGCCTGGATCGAGGTCATCACCACGGCGCATCGGCTGGGCATCCCGTCCACCTCGACGATGATGTTCGGCCACGTCGACCGGCCCGACCATTGGGTGCGGCACCTTATGCTCATCGCGCGGCTGCAGGACGAGACCGGTGGGTTCACGGAGTTCGTGCCACTGCCGTTCGTGCATCAGCGGGCGCCGCTCTACCTCGCCGGCATCGCCCGCCCCGGACCGTCTCAGCGCGACAACCGTGCGGTGCATGCAATGGCGCGCATCCTGCTCCATGGGCGCGTCCGCAACATCCAGACGAGCTGGGTCAAGCTCGGTGACGAAGGCACTCTCGCCATGCTGCGTAGCGGCGCCAACGACCTCGGCGGCACGTTGATGGAAGAGACCATCAGCCGCATGGCCGGCTCCACACACGGCTCGAAGCGATCCGCGGTCGACCTTGCCGCACTCGCCGCCCGCATCGGCCGGCCGGCGAGGCAGCGGACCACCTTGTACGGCTCGGTGAATTCGCCGGCAGCGGTCTGAGCGCAGCCTCCTCGGACCGAGCCTGTGCCTCAACGGGCCCAATAGCAGATCCCGGCTTGACTAATAGGGAACGACACGAGTGTAATTTCAGCTATGTCATCCGGTCCCGAGCTGCACCCGAGCCCTGGGCATCACGCGAAGGAGAGGGCCGTGACGGATTTGACGCGGATGTTGTCCGAGGCCGACCTAGCCGAGATTTTCGGGCTGCCCGAGGAGCAGAGCTGGCAGGAGCGCGCGTTGTGCGCGCAGACCGACCCGGAGGCGTTCTTTCCTGAAAAAGGGGGCTCCACGCGCGAAGCTAAGCGCATCTGCACCGGCTGCGAAGTCCGTGCCGAGTGCCTCGAGTACGCCCTCGAGCACGACGAGCGATTCGGGATCTGGGGAGGACTCTCCGAGCGCGAACGCCGCCGCCTCAAGCGACGAGCTGTCTAATCCGCCGGACGCGCAGCTCGGGCACTCTGACTATCCGCCGGATTCGGCTCTCCGGGTGCGCCACTCGCTGACGCTCGGGCGCGACCCTCGAGCCAAGCCTCGCTCCGCTGTGCCCGCGTGGCGGCCGGCGGGCTCTTCGCGCGAGCGCTCATCGCGTCGTAGTTGCGCGGACAGTCGCGCCGTTACTCCGGGTCTATCTCGTCGATGTCTTTGCCGAGCAGCTCAGCGACTAGCTCGCTGACCACTGTGAAGACCAGATCGCCCCGGTCGAGCGGGTCGACGGTACGTGCCTCCACCGGTCGCCGATAGATCACGATGACGGGCTTGCGCACCGAACCGAGCCCGCCGCGGTAGAGCTGCCCCAGCGCCACGCCTCTGTCCGACACCGTCTCCGGATCGAAGTCCGCCCGGGCCGGCGGCGGCACGTCCTCGATCGCGAACTCGACGTCTCGCAGCTCGTCCGGCAGGTGCTGCTCCAGGTCTTCGATCGCGTCCAGCACCAGATCGTCGAAGCGGGCGGCACGGCTTCGCACGATCGGCACATCGCCCGGTGCCAGCGGGGTGCGCAGACCGCGGCCGCGCCGGTCCCGTCGCGGCGCGCGCCGGCGGGCCGGCCCGCCGAGCCGGTTCTCGCGCTGCACGATCGACAGGGTACGCACGGACGCTGCCCGCGACACGAAGCGGCGATCCCCGGCCTTGCCACCCACAGGGGATATCGTCGCCGCTTGTGAGGCACGCCCGTCGTTGCAGCCGTACCGGGTGCGGCCGTCCCGCGGTGGCCACCCTGACGTATGTCTACTCGGACTCCACCGCAGTCGTGGGACCACTGGCCAGCTTCGCCGAGCCGCACTCGTACGACCTTTGTGAGGGACACGCAGTCAACTTCACGGTGCCGCGCGGCTGGGAGGTCATGCGGCACGCGGGCGAGTTCCCAGCTCCGATCCCGCATGCGGACGATCTCGAGGCGCTGGCCGAAGCGGTGCGGGAGGCGGCCCGCCTCGACGCTCCCGACCGGAGTCCCGGGCTGGAGGCCGCCGGTGGCTCGGGACGCACGACCGGCACCGCTCGCAGGGGCCACCTGCGCGTCGTGCCGCCGACGCCATGAGTCGCCGCCGGTAGGCTCCGGCATGTGAGCGATCTGGCCACCATCGTCAAGGCCTACGACATCCGGGGCGTCGTGCCGGACCAACTCGACGAGCGCATCGCTGCCGCCATCGGAGCCGCATTCGCCGATGTCTCCGGCGCGCGGCGCCTCGTCACCGCATACGACATGCGCGAGTCCGGGCCGGTCCTGGCAGCCGCATTCGTTGCCGGCGCTGCCAGCCGCGGGGCGAGCGTCGTCGAGGTCGGGCTCGCCTCGACAGACATGCTCTATTTCGCATCCGGATACCTGGACCTGCCGGGTGCGATGTTCACCGCCAGTCACAACCCCGCCCGGTACAACGGAATCAAGCTGTGCCGGGCAGGCGCCGTCCCGGTTGGCCAGGACTCCGGGCTCGCCGAGATCCGCGACCGCGCCGAGCACTACCTGGACGCCGGGATCGTCGTCGAACCCGTTGCCGCGGAACGCGTCGACGTGCTGGCCGACTACGCCCGGCACCTGCGCTCCCTGGTCGACCTCGCCGGGATCCGGCCGCTGACGGTCGTCGTCGACGCCGGCAACGGCATGGCCGGCCACACCGTGCCCGCCGTCCTCGGCGACGCCGCCCTGGACGCGCTGCCGCTCACGATCATGCCGCTCTACTTCGAGTTGGACGGCTCGTTCCCCAACCATGAGGCCAACCCGCTCGAGCCGGCGAACCTGGTCGACCTCCAGAAGGCGGTGATCGCCGCGAACGCCGACATCGGGCTGGCGTTCGACGGCGACGCCGACCGCTGCTTCGTGGTCGACGGCAACGGCCAGGCGGTGCCGCCCAGTTCGGTCACCGCGCTCGTCGCGACCCGCGAGCTCGCTAAGCATCCCGGCTCGACGATCATCCACAACTTGATCACGTCCCGGGCCGTGCCGGAGATCATCCGCGAGCACGGGGGAGTGCCGTCCCGGTCGCGGGTCGGCCACTCGTTCATCAAGGAGGACATGGCCCGCACCGGGGCGGTCTTCGGCGGCGAGCACTCCGCGCACTACTACTTCCGCGACTTCTGGCGTGCCGACACCGGCATGCTCGCCGCGATGCACGTGCTCGCCGCGCTCGGCGAGCAGCCACGCACCCTTGCTGAGCTAACCCAGCGCTACCAGCGCTATGCCGCCTCGGGTGAGATCAACTCCGCCGTCGACGACCAGGCCGCCAGGCTGGCCGCCGTGCGCACCGGGTTCGCCGATCGGACCGTCACCGTGGAGGAGTTCGACGGGCTGACCATCGAGCTCGACGACGGCACCTGGTTCAATGTCCGCGCCTCGAATACCGAGCCGTTGCTGCGGCTGAACGTCGAGGGGCCGACCGAGGACACAATGAGCTCCGTCCGCGACGAGGCGCTCGCGATCATTCGAGGTCAGACATGGCCATAGACGCAGAACTGCTCGAGATCCTCGCCTGCCCGAGCGACGACCACGCACCGCTGCGCGAGGAGACCCGCGGCGGCGCCGAGGTGCTCGTCTGCACGAACTGTCTGACGAGCTACCCCATCCGCGACGGCATACCGGTGCTACTGCTCGATGACGCGACGCCCGGCCCGAACGGGATCGGTGTGCGCGCCGACCAATGACCCATGAGCCGGCATGAGCTTCGACGAGTCGCTGCTCGACGACCCCGACGCGCTGGCGCTGCGCGACGACGGCCGGCTGCTGTGGGCGCTTGCAGGTAGTGGCGCTCAGGTGCGCCGCGCCGTCGACATCGCCGACGAGTTCGACGTGTCCCGCCTCGCGGGCGGGGCGGTACCGCGCGCACTGCTCGTAGCGGTCGACAGCCCGGCGAAGGGGGCCGGGCGCGTCCTGGTGCGCCTGGCCACCGGGGTCACGCCGACCCTGATGTGGCACGGCGTCGAGCTGCCACGCTGGGCGGGCTCCGCGGACGCGCTGCTCGTCGCGTCGTCGGACGGGCGGCATCCCCGCCTGGCCCGTGTGACCGAACAAGGCGCGCATCGTGGTCTCGCGGTGGTCGTCGTCGCGCCGGAGGGCTCGCCGGTAGCCGAGGCGGCCGGACGCGCGCCCGTCGCCCACATCCCGGGCGACCTGAACCGCCGTGCCCTTGTGTGGGCGGTGCTCACCCCGCTGCTTCAGGCCGCCCACGTGCTCGAAGTTGCATCCGTCCCTGCATCGCTGCTGGCGCTGGTCGCGGACGCGCTCGACGAGACAGCCGAGGGATGTCGGCCGTCTGCCGACGCGTTCACCAATCCCGCCAAGGCGCTTGCGGTCGAATTCGCTGAGGCGCAGCCCCTGATCGCCGGGGCCGGCCAGCTCGCCGGAGTGGCAGGGCGCCTGTTCGCCGACGCGTTGCAGTTGTTCGCCGGAGCGCCCGCTATCGCGGTCACTCTGCCGGACGGTGTGGCCGCCGCGGGTGCGCTGCTCGTTGGCGAGCCGCAGGATTCTTTCGACGATGAGTTCTTCCGAGACCGGGACGAGGAGCAGCCGATCCGGCCGCGGCTGGTGACCATCGGCGACGACGGCGAACCGGACGACGAGTCGCTGGGTCGGCGGTCCGGGGCGCAGATCCAGCTCGACGAGGTCGCCGCACGCCGGGCAGCCGAGGCGCTGCACCAGATCGCGCGGCAACGTGGGCTGCGATCGTCCACAGTGGATGTGCCGGCGGGCCCGCCGCTGTCCCGCCTCGCCAGCGCCACGCTGTTCGGGGCGTTCGTGGCGACCTACCTGGCGCTGGGCCGGGGCATCGACCCGTCGGAGCCGCGACCCGGAGAGTTGGCGCATTGAGTACCAGCGGAGGCATGCGCGCGGTAGTCGCCGCACTCGGTGCCAACCTCGGTATCGCGTTGATCAAGTTCATCGCGTTCGCGATCACCGGATCCGCGGCCATGCTCGCCGAAGGCGTGCACTCAGTGGTCGATTCCGGCAACCAGGCGCTCCTGCTCATCGGCGCACGCCGCTCGCGGCGACGGGCCACTCCCGAGCATCCGTTCGGGTACGGGCGCGACCGCTACGTCTACGGCTTTCTCGTTGCGCTGGTGCTGTTCTCGGCGGGCGGGCTGTTCGCGGTGTACGAGGGCATCGATAAGGTCCGGCACCCGCACCACCTCGAGTCGCTCGCGGTAGCACTCGTCGTTCTCGCCGTTGCGATCGTGCTCGAGAGCTTCTCGTTGCGAACCGCGGTCGTCGAGTCGCGTCACGCCAAAGGCTCGCTGGGGTGGTTCGCGTTCATCCGCCGGGCCAAGTTGCCGGAACTGCCGGTAGTGCTGCTCGAGGACACCGCGGCGCTGATCGGCCTGCTGCTCGCGCTAGTGGGAGTCGGTCTCTCGGCAGCGACCGGCGATGCGGTGTGGGACGGCATCGCCACGATCTGCATCGGCGTCCTGCTGCTCACGGTTGCAGCGGTGCTCATCGTCGAGACGAAGAGCCTGCTGCTCGGGGAGGCAGCGGCGCCCGAGGCGGTCGCGGCGATCGTGGCCAACCTGGTCGGTCCGGGCGTCGAGCGGGTGATACACCTGCGCACCATGCACCTGAGCCCGGACGAGCTGCTCGTGGCGGCCAAGCTCGCGATGCCACGCACCGCGACGCTCGCCGAGGTGGCGGCAGCTATCGACGGCGCCGAAGCGCGCGTGCGCGCTGCGGTCCCCGCCGCGACCGTCATCTATCTGGAACCCGACATCGACCGTGCCGCCCTGGAGCCGCGATGACGGTGTACGCGCTCGACGGTGTGATCCGGCCGTACGCGTGGGGCTCGCGGACCGAGATACCGGCGTTGCTCGGCCTTGCGCCGACCGGCATGCCGGCCGCCGAGCTCTGGTACGGCGCACACCCGGGCGACCCGTCCCGGGTGGGGGACAGCACGCTCGACAAGCTGATCGCGGTGGAGCCGGAGCGGCTGCTCGGCAGCTCCGTCGTCCAGACGCTCGGACCGCAGCTGCCGTTCATACTCAAGGTGCTCGCCGCCGACACGGCACTGTCCATCCAGGTACATCCCAATCTCGCGCAGGCACGCGCCGGCTATGCGGCCGAGGACGCCCGCGGGCTGCCCCGAGATGCACCGCAGCGTAACTACAAGGACGCCAACCACAAGCCGGAGTTACTCTGCGCGCTGACAGAGTTCGACGCACTGTGCGGGTTCCGCCCCGTCGAGACGACATTGCGCCTGCTCGACGTACTGGAACTCGCGTGGTTGCGCGACGTGCTCGCGGGCGACGGGCTGCGTGCGGCCTTCACCGCGCTGGTGTCGTTGGACGAGCCGGTGCCGATGGTCGAGGCGGTGGTCGCCCGTCTGCCCCGGCTGGCCGGCACCGAGTGGGCGCCCCTCGGCGACGCGCTCACCCGGGTGGCCCGGGACTTTCCCGGCGACATCGGCATCGCCGAAGCGCTCCTGCTGAACTTCGTCAGGCTGGTGCCGGGCGAGGCGATCTTCCTGGCGGCGGGCAATGTGCACAGCTACCTGTCCGGCATGGGTGTCGAGATCATGGCCAACAGCGACAACGTGCTGCGCTGCGGGTTCACCCAGAAGCATGTCGATGTCGCCGAACTGCTGCGGATCACCGACTTCACCGAGCTCGCCGAGCCGCGCTGGCCTGCCGTCGACGGCGCCTTCCACGTCCCGGTTCCGGACTTCACGCTTTCGGTTGTCGACGGGGCGGCGAGGCTTGCCGACCCGGTTCCGCGGATCGTGTTGCCGATCGAGGCGCCGGTGCGGATCGAGGCCGAGAGGGCAGTGGTCGAACTGGATCGGGGGCGCGCCGCGTTTGTCGCCGCGGACGAGGCGGCGGTGAATGTCCGCGGCACGGGCCGCATCTTCGTGGCAAGCACTGGACTCTGAACTTGACACGACCGTGGTAGGATCTGCGCTGATGCAGAGGTTGACGATCCAGCAGGCCGCTGACTTGACGGGGTGGTCGCAGCGGATGCTCCGCTATCTGGAGCAGGCGGGTCTGGTGGCCGCGCTCCGTACGCCGGGTGGCCATCGCCTCTACGGTCTGAGGCAGATCGAGCGGCTGCAGCGACTGCGCCAGTTGCTCGACCAGCACGACCTCGGCATCACCGACATCGCATTCGAACTGCGCATGCGCACCGACGCGCAACTTGCCCGTGCCGTGGACGAGTGGTTCGGTCCGCTGCACCGCACGACGCCGCCCCCCACAGCAGACCTTTACCGCAATCTCGCGACGTACGAACAGCCCTATCCAAAAGGAGAATCAGTGTCCGTCACGCTCACGCCCGACTCAGCCGGTTCGGTCCACGACTTCAAGGTCGCCGACCTGTCGCTCGCCGAGTTCGGCCGCAAGGAGATCCAGCTGGCCGAGCACGAGATGCCCGGTCTGATGGCGCTGCGCAGGGAGTACAGCCCGCAGCAGCCCTTGAAGGGCCGCAAGATCGCGGGCTCGCTGCACATGACCGTGCAGACGGCGGTGCTCATCGAGACGCTGGTGGCGCTGGGCGCGGACGTGCGCTGGGTGAGCTGCAACATCTTCTCGACCCAGGACCATGCCGCGGCCGCGGCCGTCGTGGGCCCCATCGGAACGCCAGACAACCCGCAGGGCGTCGCCGTCTACGCCTGGAAGGGCGAGTCGCTCGAGGAGTACTGGTGGTGCACCGAGCAGATGCTCACCTGGCCCGACGGCACCGGGCCGGACTCGATCGTCGACGACGGCGGCGACGCAACGCTTTTGATCCACATGGGGGTCGAGTTCGAGGCGGCGGGCGCCGTGCCGCAGCCGGACGACAACGACTCGGCTGAGTACAAGATCATCCTCGACACGTTGCGCCGTTCCGTCGAGACGCGGCCGGGGCACTACACCCGGATGGCCCAGTCGATCATCGGCGTCACCGAGGAGACGACGACGGGCGTGCATCGGCTCTATGAGTTCGAGAAGAACGGCACGCTGCTGTTCTCGGCGATCAACGTCAACGACTCGGTCACCAAGAGCAAGTTCGACAACAAGTACGGCTGCCGACACTCGCTCATCGACGGCATCAACCGGGGCACCGACGTGATGATCGGCGGAAAGCTGGCGGTGGTCTGTGGCTACGGCGACGTCGGTAAGGGCTGCGTCGAGTCGCTGCGCGGGCAGGGCGCGCGCGTGGTCGTGACCGAGATCGACCCGATCTGCGCACTGCAAGCGGCGATGGACGGCATTGAGGTCGTCACGCTAGAGGACGTCGTGGACCGGGCCGACATTTTCGTCACCGCCACCGGCAACAAGGACATCATCATGGCCGACCACATGACCCGGATGAAGCATCAGGCGATCGTCGGCAACATCGGCCACTTCGACAACGAGATCGACATGGCAGGCCTTGCGAAGGTGCCGGGCGTGCGGAGAGTGAACGTCAAGCCGCAGGTCGACGAGTGGATCTTCGCCGACGGGCACGCGATCATCGTGCTGAGCGAGGGCCGGCTGCTGAACCTGGGCAATGCCACGGGCCACCCGAGCTTCGTCATGAGTGCGTCGTTCTCGAACCAGACCATCGCCCAGATCGAGCTGCACACGAAGCAGGGCAGCTACGACAAGCAGGTGTATGTGCTGCCCAAGCACCTGGACGAGAAGGTCGCCCGGCTGCACCTCGGCGCGGTCGGCGCCAAGCTGACGACCCTCACCAAGGAGCAGGCCGACTACATCGGCGTCGACGTGGCGGGCCCGTACAAGGCGGAGCATTATCGCTACTGACCCGCTGGCCGCGCTCTCACGCGAGAGGTAGCGGGGCTCGGGCGGTTTGGTGCAGGCTGGGCAGGCCGGCTTAACGATCACCGGCAACCTGTTTACTTCCTGCACGTCACGAAAATGTCAGGATGGATTCGTGAAACCACGCGTCCTGGTCGTCGATGACGACTCCGCGCTGGCAGAGATGCTCGGCATCGTGCTTCGCGCAGACGGTTTCGACCCCGCCTTCGTCCTTGACGGCAATCGCGCTGTCACGGCGTTTCGCGAGTCCAAGCCCGACATCGTGCTGCTCGACCTGATGCTGCCGGGCCTGTCCGGTCTGGACGTGTGTCGCGCGATCCGTGCCGAGAGCGGTGTGCCGATCATCATGCTCACCGCGAAAAGCGACACTGTCGACGTCGTGCTCGGCCTGGAGTCGGGCGCCGACGACTACGTCGTCAAGCCGTTCAAGCCGAAGGAGCTCGTCGCCCGGATGCGCGCGCGGCTGCGTCACCACGACGACATCGCAAGCGAATCGCTCACGATCGGGCCGCCCGAATCGCCGGTGAGCATCGACGTGGCCGGGCATCAGGTGCGCCGTGACGGCACCACGATCGCGCTGACCCCCCTGGAGTTCGACCTGCTCGTGGCCCTCGCCCGCAAGCCGCGGCAGGTGTTCACGCGGGAGGTGCTTCTGGAGCAGGTGTGGGGCTACCGGCACGCCGCGGACACCAGGCTCGTTAACGTCCACGTGCAGCGCCTACGTTCCAAGGTCGAGCGTGACCCGGAGAAGCCAGAGATCGTCTTGACGGTCCGCGGCGTCGGGTACAAAGCCGGACCACCATGATCGAACAGGCCCCGGCGGCCGCGGGCGAGACCGATGCGCCCGGACGCACCTCGGACGAGGTCCCGACGCGCGCGGCGCTTCCGTTGGCGGGCACCCGGGATCGGGCGGGGCGGTGGGTGCGCAGCGTTGCGGATCGGCTGCGGCAGCTCGCCCACCCCGTCACGCGTGCGTGGAGCGCCTCGCTCCAGCTGCGCGTCGCGGTAACGACGCTGGTGATCAGCGGCGTCGTGGTGTTGATCATCGGCGTGTTTCTGGTCGACCAGATCAGCGGTGGCGTGCTGCGGACGAAACGCAGCGCGGCCATCGCCCAGGTCGACACGGCGATGGCGTCAGCCCGGCCGGCGCTCGGTGAGACGAACTTCGCCGACGTCCAGGGCGTGGCCAACGCTGTCTCGAACCTGAAGAACGAACTCGCTCTCAACGGCAACGACGCGGGCCTCTACCGCGTCGTGATCAAGTCGGACGTGCAGCTCGAGGCGCTGGCCGACGTGTTCGACAACGACCCGGTGCCAGCGGGGCTGCAAGGCCTCGTCGAGCGCGGCAAGCCCGCGCTGCAATACGCCCGCGTCCAAGCCTCGCGGGGCGGGCCGGTGGTGCCCGGACTGGTCGTCGGTGAGTCCGTGCAGGCGCAAGGCGGGATGTATGAGATCTACTACTTGTTCCCGTTGACGGTCGAACAGGACACGATCGCGCTGGTGCAGCGCACGGTGCTCCTAGCCGGCCTGGGGCTGGTGCTGTTCGTCGCAATGATCGCCGTCCTGGTCACGCGGCAGGTGGTACGACCGGTCCGCGTCGCAGCGCGCACCGCGGCTCGCGTCGCAGGCGGTGATCTCTCGCAGCGCATCCGGGTCAGCGGCAGTGACGACATCGCTCGCCTCGGGCAGTCGTTCAACGAGATGGCCGGCAGCCTGCAGCGTCAAATTCAGCAGCTCGAGCAACTGTCGCGGCTACAGCGGCGATTCACCAGCGACGTCTCGCACGAGCTGCGCACGCCACTGACCACGATCCGGATGGCGTCCGAGGTGCTGTACACCCGCCGGGCCGACTTCCCGCCGCAGGTGGCCCGTTCGGCTGAGCTGCTGCAGGCGGAGTTGGACCGGTTCGAAGGGCTGCTCGCCGATCTGCTCGAGATCTCCCGCTACGACGCCGGAGTGGCCCGGCTGGAGGCCGAGGACATCGACCTGCGCTCGGTGGTGGCTCGGGTGGTGGAGTCGCAGCGCGTGCTTGCCGCTCGGCAGGGCAGCGAGATCGTCACCCACGTACCGGACGAACTGGTGCCAGTCGAAATCGATTCGCGCCGTGTCGAACGGATCCTCCGCAACCTGATCGGCAACGCGCTCGACTACGGCGAAGGCCGTCCGGTGGTCGTGACGGTTGCCGCTGATGACGCCGCCGCGGCGGTCACCGTACGTGATCACGGCGTAGGCATGCGTCCCGGTGAGGTGGGCCTCGTCTTCAACCGGTTCTGGCGCGGCGACCCGTCACGCAGCCGACTTACCGGCGGTACCGGGCTCGGCCTCGCGATCAGCCTCGAGGACGCCCGGCTGCACGGCGGCTGGCTGCAGGCCTGGGGCGATCGAGGCTCGGGGGCGCAATTCCGCCTTACCTTGCCTCGACGGGTCGGCGAACCGCTCTCGTCGTCTCCGCTGCCGCTGCAACCTGCCGACGCGTTGGAGCGCAACTGATGAGGCGCACCCTTGCCGGGGTGGCGGCCCTCGCCATCCTGGCAACGGGCTGCTCCGGGGTGCCGACCTCGTCCAAGCCACAGGCGATCGGGCCCGTGCAAGGCGGTCCCGCGGAGTCGGTCAAGCCGACGAACACTCCGCAGCCTGGTGCCGACGCCCGCGCGATCGTCCAGGAGTTCCTGCGGGCCAACGTCAGCGAGCCCGTCGATCCGCGCGGTGCGCATGAATTCCTCACACCGGAGGAGCAGCGCAATTGGTCGGACCAGAAGGTCACGATCCTTTCCGGCAGCGTGGATAACGCGAACGTCGCTGTCCAGAGCAGCGCCCCACCCGTCGCCGAGATCCCCGTCTCCGGAACCCAGATCGGCTCGCTCTCTCCGGACGGCACTTATTCGCTCGTACCGGCGACCTCCGGAGGCGGGGGCCAGCCGTGGTCGTACCCGTACGCACTCAACCGGGTCAACGGCCAGTTTCGCATCAGCGACGCACCGCCCGGCCTCATCGTCTACGCCCAGGAGTTCGCGCAGGTCTACCGGCCGGTCCGGCTGTATTTCTACGACCAGAGCGAGCAGCACCTGGTGCCCGACGTGCGTTACACCGCGAAGGAG
>DATFRC010000075.1:0-14693 GCA_035263725.1 Jatrophihabitantaceae bacterium
CGACGTTGGGCAGCTGGATGTGCGCGATCATGGTCGACCCGCCGTGCGCCCCGGCGAGTGCGACCGCACAGCGCACCAGCGGCGCACCGAGCCCCAGCACCCGGTAGTCCGGCAGCACTGCAAGCCGGTCGCCCTGCCACAGCCCGCGCTCCAGTTCGTACAGCCGCACGCTGCCCGCCGCAGCGCCGTCGCACCGGCCGAGCACGCGAATCGTCGCGGAGTCGTCGTCGCGGACGTCGACGTCCGCCTCGGCGAAGATCGCCTGTTCGACGACGAACACCTGGTGCCTGATCGCGTGGTGGTCCGCGATCTCGGCGGCCGATCGCGCCGGCCCGCACGTGAGCAGTGCACCTGCTGTGCGGGTCGCTTCGGAAAGGGTCATGACGGCCTGGTGCCGATCTGCAGCAGCGGTTCGATGCTGCGCACCGCCGAGCAAGCCTGGCAGCGCGCACAGCCGGCCGTGCTCGCGCGCAGGCCGCGCTCGTTCATATATGCGAACACCCGCCGATAGATGCGGTCGGTGTACGCGGCCGGCGGCGGCAGCACGTCTTGCATGAGGCTGCCGGCCACCGGGCGGAGGGGGACGACGAACGGGTATACGCCGATGTCGATCGCGCGGCGGCAGCCCTCCACCGTGAGCTCGGGGTCTTCGCCCATCCCGAGGATCACGTATGTCGAGACCTGTCCCTCGCCAAAGACCTCAACAGCGCGCTCCCAGACCTCGAAGTACCGCTCGATCCCGGTCCGCGCCTTGCCCGGTGCAACGTGCGCCAGCACTTTCGGATCGAATGTCTCGATGTGGATGCCCACCGAGTCGATGTCCATGTCCGCGACTTCGTCCAGCACGCCGAGGTCCGCCGGCGGCTCGAACTGCACCTCGACAGGCAGGCCCGCGGCGCGTTTGACCGCCTGACCGCAGCGGGCGACATACCGTGCCCCACGATCGACGCCGTGCGAGCTGCCGGTGGTGAGCGTCGCGTCAATCGCGGCGTCGAGCGTCTTGGCGGCGACCGCGACCTCGGCGAGCTGGTCCGGGGTCTTCTTCACGATCGTGCGCCCCGCCGCCAGCGAGAGCCCGATGCCGCAGAACTTGCACTGATCGTCGTTCCCCCAGTAGGTGCACGTCTGCACGACCGTACTGGCGAACGAGTCGAGGTGCAGCAACGCGATCTTCCAGTACGGGATGCCGTCCGCGGTTTGCAGATCATAGAAACGCGGGCGGCGCTGCCCGGTCGCCTCGGCCACCCGCTCGCCGTCGCGGTACACGGCGTAGCCGTCGTCCTCGGCCGCCAATACGTAGGGCGAGGATTGCGCGAGCGCATTGTCGGTAGGGACGGTGACCGGGAAGCCGCCGATCCACAGCATCCCGGAATCCGACGGGCCGGCTCCCCCCTGCCTGCGCTCGATGGGCACCTCGACCCGCATCCCTCGCGCCTGGAGGTCGATGATGAGCTCGGCGATCGACGCCGCCTGCGTTCGGACAGCGCCGCCATTCGGCAAAGCTGCGTCCCGCGGTACTGCCGGGCCGTCTGCGGCCAGCACCATGGGAGCCCCTCTCGGACGTTTACTTCCCGATACGGAACGTTGCCTTCAGGAAACGCGGGCGGAGTCGGCCTGTCAAGGGTGCGGCGGCGCGGACGCAAGTTCGCGATAACGAAGCGCGGCAGCTGCGTCACCGAGCACGTCCGGAGCGAGACCGGCAAGTGAGATGCCCTGCTCTGTAGCCAAGTCGAGGGCCTGCTGGGCGACGGCGGGCAGCCCTTCGATCAATGCGTCGATGCTCGAGCAATCGCGGCGGAGCTGTTGCACCACCAGGCCGATGACAACCACCGCGCGCTCGTAGCGGTCCGGATCAGTCATCGCGAGCGGATAGATCGCGGACTCGGCGGCCGTGAACCGTCTCATCAGCGACAACCGAGCGGCGCCTGCCGGAAGGGCCGGACTTTCATCCACGCGCGACCGCCTCCCGGTACCGCATGGGCGGTCTTGTGTGGCGACCCGCCATTAACTATCGTCTAAATTCACGTCGCATGATAAACGAAACGTCGCGGCCGCCGCCAGGCTGCACAGGTCGTAGTGGACGCGAGGTGGGGGCGCCGTGACCAAGGTAGCCGTCGTCGCACTGGGTGGGAATGCGTTCACGGTCGAACAGCAATCCGGCACCCACGAGGAACAGGCGGCGAAC
The DNA here is from genome assembly GCA_035263725.1 of Jatrophihabitantaceae bacterium. GTDB lineage: Bacteria > Actinomycetota > Actinomycetes > Mycobacteriales > Jatrophihabitantaceae > DASXRA01. The sequence continues at coordinate 2,186 of DATFRC010000075.1, forward strand.
GCGACCGCCATGGCCGACTGCGTCTGCGAGCTTCTCGACGAGGGGTGGCGCCTCGCGCTCGTCCACGGCAACGGGCCGCAGGTCGGCAACCTCGCGATCCAGCAAGAGGAGGCCGCGGCTCTCGTCCCACCGCAGCCGCTGTTCTCGCTGGTCGCCATGACGCAGGGCCAGCTCGGCAGCATCATCGCGTCAGCGGTGCACGCCGCGTCGGGTGGCCGCTACCGAGTCGTCACCCTGCTTACGCACGTCGTCGTCGACGCGGCGGACCCCGCCATGGCTCACCCGACGAAGCCGATCGGACCGTTTCTCGACGAGGCCGAGGCGAGCCGGCTGGCGCAGACGAAGGGCTGGCGCGTCGAATCGGACTCCGGCCGGGGCTATCGCCGGGTAGTCGCCTCGCCGCAGCCGCAAAGCATTGTCGAGGTGGATGCCGTGGGTTGCCTGCTCGACACAGGACACGTTGTGGTGACGGCCGGCGGAGGCGGAATTCCGGTCCTTCGGGACGACGCCGGCCGGCTCACCGGAGTCAACGCCGTAATCGACAAGGACTACGCCGCGGCCGCACTCGCGCTCGCCGTCGGCGCCCAGGCTCTCGTGCTCGTGACCGCGGTCGAGGCGGTGCATCTCGACTACGGCACCGCGACGCAACGACGGCTCGCGCAACTCGACGTCACGCAGGCGGAGGAATACCTCGCGGACGGTCAGTTTCCCGACGGCAGCATGGGCCCGAAGGTCCGCGCGGCCACGCGATTCCTCCGACGTGGCGGCGAGATCGCCGTGATCACCACTCCGGCACTCGCGGCTGCATCGCTGCGAGGCGCCGATCCCGACGACGTGTCGATCGGCACCCGCATCGTCAACCCCGGTCCGCGATGAGCAGCCTGACGCGCCTGTTCCCCGACACCTACGTCGACTCCGTGGCCCAGCTTCGCGCCGTGCGGGCCATGCGGGACGTGCCCGGCGTGCAGTGGGCCACCGCGGTGATGGCAACTCCTGCGAATGTCGAGGCACTGGGGGCCGAAGGCGTCGATGCCGGCGAGTTGCACGATGCCGGCGCCAACGACTTCTGCCTCGCCGTCCGCGCCGACGACGAGCGCGCGGGCAAGCAGGCCATCGACGCCGGCGTGGCCACGATATTCGCCTCGCGCGAGCGCAATGACACCCCGGCAGAGCGGCCGAGCCGGTCCATACGCCAGGCGGTCGCCGCGCAGCCTGGCTCGACGGTCGCGGTGATCTCGGTACCGGGCGAATACGCCGCCCTGGCGGCGTTCCAGGCGCTCGATACCGGCCTGCACGTCCTGCTGTTCAGCGACAACGTGCCGGTTGATCAGGAGGTCGCGCTCAAGTCGTATGCGCGATCGCGCGGACTACTCCTGATGGGACCGGGAGCGGGGACCGCGATGCTTGCCGGGACGGCGCTCGGCTTCGCGAACGTCGTCGCCCCGGGCCGGGTCGGAGTGGTCGCGGCAGCCGGGACCGGCGCTCAGGAGGCGATGTGCCTGCTCGATCGCTGGGGGGTCGGCGTCAGTCAGGTCATCGGCCTCGGTGGACGGGATCTCAGCGCGCAGGTGGGTGGACGGATGGCGCTGTCCGCCGTCGCCGCATTGCGCGACGATCCCGGCACCGACGCAATCCTGCTCGTCTCCAAGCCACCCTCACCCGATGTGGCGCGGGCGGTACTCGAGACGGCGGACCACACGCCGATGGTCGCGGCGCTCATCGGCCTCGACGCGGCCGAGTTCCCGGTTCCCGCCAACGTGACGCTCGCGCGCACGCTCGAGAGCGGTGTCGCGGCAACCCTTGCCGCCGTGAGTCGTCGCGCTCCGGACACTACAACGTTGCTGGGCCGGAGCATCGAGTACGCACGAGCCCGGCTGGCACCCGAGCGCACGGCGTTGCGCGGCCTCTTCTCCGGCGGGACGCTCTGCTACGAGTCCCTCGTGATCCTCAGCGATGTACTCGGCGCGGTGTACTCGAACACGCCGATCAATCCGGCATGGAGCCTGCCCGCGCCACCGGGGAGCCACCAATGTCTCGACTTGGGCGAGGAGGAGTTCACGCGCGGGCGCCCACACCCGATGATCGACGCCGAGGCCCGCATCGACGTCCTGCGCCAGCACGCCGCCGACGAGCTGGTTGCCTGCGTGATCCTCGACGTCGTGCTCGGTTACGGCGCGCACCCGGATCCGGCGTCGGTGCTCGCCCCGGTGTGCGCGCAGCTCATGTCCGATGGAGGGCCGCAGGTCGTGGCCTATGTACTGGGCACTGAGCACGACCCGCAACGGCTGAGCGCCCAGCGCGACGCGCTGGTCCAGGCCGGCTGCATTGTCACCGAGACCGCGGCCCGGGCCTCGCTGGCCGCGGCCGCCGTCGCCACCGGCAACGCCCGCCTGGTACGGGCGCCGCTGTGAGTCCGCGCGTCGCACTGGTCACGTACTCCACCAAGCCGCGGGGCGGCGTGGTGCATACCCTGTCGCTCGCCGAGGCGCTCAGTGCACGCGGGACGTCCGCGCCGGTGATCGCACTCGGCGACCGGTTCTTCCGGGACGTGCGGGCGCCGTGCCACCTTGTCCCTGCCCCCCTGCGGGGCGACACGCTGGAACAGCGGGTGGCCGACTCGGTCGACGCACTCGAGCGTGGACTGGCCGCATTGACCGACGACTTCGACATCCTGCATACGCAGGACTGCATCTCCGCGCGCGCGGCCGTGCGGCTCCGCGACGCCGGCGCGCCGATCACCGTCGTGCGGACCGTCCATCACGTCGACGACTTCACAACCCAGGCGCTCATCGACTGCCAGCGCCAGTCGATCATCGAACCCGACCGGTTGCTCGTGCCCAGTGATGACTGGCGCAGACGGCTTCATGACGAGTTCGGCGTCCACGCCGAGGTGGTTTACAACGGCGTCGACGCGACACGCTTCGGGCCGATCGAGCCGCACCGGCGAGATGCGCTGCGGCGTGAGGCAGGGCTGGCCGACCGCATCGTGTTCCTGTCGGTGGGCGGCATCGAGCCGCGCAAGGGCACCGTCTACCTGTTCGAGGCGCTTGCCGCACTCGTCGCCGATCGCAGCATCCAGCCGCAGCCGGCAGTCGTCATCATCGGCGGGCACTCGTTCCAGGACTACCAGGAGTACCACGACAAAGCGCTGGCGATGCTGGACGAACTCGGGCTGGAGCTGGGTCGCGACGTGATTCAGCTCGGCACCGTCACCGACCAGGACCTGCACGACTGGTACCGCAGCGCCGACGCGCTCGCGTTCCCGTCGGTCAAGGAAGGATGGGGGCTGGCCGTACTCGAGGCGATGAGCGCCGACCTGCCGGTGGTCGCGAGCGACATCGCCGTGTTCCGCGAGTACCTCACCGACGGAACGAACGCCGTCCTGACCGGGGTGGGCGATCCCCGGTCACTGGCCGCAGGCCTGCGAGCAGTGATCACTGACGCAGGCCTGCGGCAACGCCTCATCGCGGGCGGGCGGCTCGTCGTGCCCCGATTCACGTGGGACCGCGCGGCGCGCCAGCACGAACGGATCTACGAGTCGATCACAGCGTCCAGGTCTGCATGATCAGCGCGTTCTGACGCCGAGCGGTCAGCACCGAGTCCAGGACGTCGAGCGGGTTGATCGGCTTTACGCCTTCCATCATGTCGATCTCGCGCATGCCGTACAGCGCGGCTGCGGAGAAGCGGCACGCGTAAACGTGACCGCCTTCGTCCATGAAGGTCTGCAACTGCCTGTTGTACGCGAGCGCCCCGGGGAACGGCTCATCACCAACCTTGGGGTAGCCGCGCGTCGCCGCCGCCATCAGCGAGCCCGGACCGTAGAGAATGAGATGGGTGTCGAAGCCTTTCCGGTTGATCCGGGTCACGGTCAGCATGTTCACGAGGCCGACCGATCCCTCGAACGGCACCGTGTGCATGAGGACGTACGCCTTCTCGCCCGGCTCCGCCTGGATGTCCTCGAAGACCTTGTCCTCGTAGTCGACGATCGCGTCGCCCTTGCTGACCCTCTCACCCACGATCTGCGCCATCGAGCAATCCCCTTTCCTGTCGGGTTGACTAGTGAACCGCCGGACCCGCGGGCCGCGGCGGGGGTGCCCATCGCCGGCGATGACTGCCGGGCATCGTCAGCATGATCCGGTGCCGCAGTTTCCACGGCAGCACGCGGTAGGTGGGCGCGAAGACTCGCCGCCAGAACAGCTCCGCGCCGCCGTGCGGACGCTTCGGACTTCGCGCACCGTACCGGCGGGCTACTCGCTCCTGCGCACCGACCAGCAGGTAGTGCTCAGAGTGGGTGCGCAACCAGCGGGAGAAGGCCACTTCAGCCTCCCCGCAGCCGGTCGAGGCCGTTCTGTGCAGCGAGAACGATCGGTTCGTTCAACGCCCCGATCGCCGGCGAATAGACGTTCTCCATCGTCGCGAGGTCATTCATGGTGAGCCCGAACCGAACCGCTGTGGCAAGGAAGTCGGCGCGCTCCTTGATACCCTCACCGCCGACCATCTGCGCGCCGATGAGGCGCAGGCTGCCCGGCTCGGCGAGGAGCTTCACCGTTACCGGCTTGACCCCGGGGTAGTAGCGCGCACGGGAGATGCCCTGCGCCTTGCCGAGCACGTAGGGGATTCCCAGGGCCGTGGCGGTTGTCTCGCCGAACGATGCTCCCCCGATGATCCACTTTCCGGCCGGCGTACCCCACGGAACGTAGACGGCCCGATAGACACGTGAGCCTCCGCCGGCGTTGAGCCCGGCGACCTTCCCCTGCGCATAGGCGTGACTGCCGGTGAGACCCTGCAACGGCACGCGCGTCAAGCCGTGCGGGATCTCGGTACAGTCGCCGGCCGCGAACACCCCGGGCTCCGACGTGGCCATCCGCTCGTCGACGATCAGCCCTCCGGTCGAACCGATCTTTAGACCGGCAGCGGCAGCCAGCGCATTGTTGGCTTCCTTGTGGGTGCACACGACAGCGAGGTCCGCGGCGATCTCGCCGTCGGACGTCTGCACCGCCCGCAGGTGGCCCTCGCCGAGGAACGCCTGCACGGACGTGTTGAAGTGTGTTGTGACACCGAGCTCGCGCCACGACTCTTCAACGGGCGCCATGATGTCCGGGTCGGCTACCTGCGACATCGGCCACGGACCAGGGTCGACGACGTGCGTCTCGATCCCGCGGTGCGCCAGGGCAGTGGTCATCTCGACACCCAGTGGCGACGCCTCTACGACGACCGCCGTCCTGACCGTGTCCAGAACCTTGTCCCACTCCATCGCCTCGCGGATGTTCTTGACGTAGTACAGGCCTTCCAGGTCGCCACCGGGAACTCCCGGATCTGCATAGTTGAAGCCAGTACCGAGCACCAGCCCGTCCCAGCGAACGTCGCCTTCACCCGCTACATGCAGCACCTTGCGCGCGACGTCGATGCTCTCGACCCTTGTCTCGTACCGGATGTCGATCCCGGCCTGGACGTACGCGTCCTTGGTGGCGAGGAACAACCGTTGGAAGTCGTCGATCTCCTTGCCATGTACGTAAGGGATACCGCACGGGCTGTAGGCAACGTCTTCGAACTCGGTGAAGACCACGACCTCGTTGGCCGGATCGGCCGCCTTCACACCGCCGGCGGCGCCGATCCCGGCTGCGCCTCCTCCGACGACTACGATCTTGTTCGCCACGCGTCGTACCCCCTTCGCGCGCCGAGCGGGTAGACGACCGTCCACCATGATCGAGGCTCGTTCACTATATTAGACGCGGCTACGCCGTCAAGGGGGGCCACGAATGACTAGATCGATCGGCAAGCCGCAGCGTGCCCTGCGCATCGAGGAACACGTCGACGGCATCGTCAGCTCCATCGGGCCGAAGCTCAAACAACTCCGGCACGAGCAGCGCCTGTCGCTCCAGCAACTTGCCGCCAAGGCCGACGTCTCCGCCGCCGCGATCCACAAGATCGAACGCAACGACATGGTCCCCACGATCACCACGCTGCTGAAGATCGCCACCGCGCTGGAGCGCCCGGTCAGCTACTTCATCGACAGCGACGAGACGCCTCCCGAGCCGGTCGCATTCACCCGCGCCGGCGAGCGTCCCGCCGTCTTCACACCGCACAAGGGACTTCGCCTCGCCGGGGTGTCCGGCCCGTACTCACCGTTCCGCAGCGCCGCGGCGGTCGCCACGCTCGACCCGGGGGCCAACAGCGGCAGCAAGCCCCTCGTTCATCCCGGCGAGGAACTGGTCTTCGTCCTGGAAGGCAGCGTGATCTTCGACATCGACGGGGTGAGCTACAAGGTCGGGCGCGGCGATTCATTGCACTTCATCGGTGAGCGGCCCCACCACTGGGCCAACGAGACGAAATCCACCGTGCGGGCTCTGTGGATCGCGCTGCGCGACTCCTAGCGGCCTCGTCGCGGGTTTACTATGCGATGGATTCATTCCCGATAGTAGACAGTGGGGAGGCCTCGCCATGGCGTCACCGGAGAAGGTCAAGGGCCGGGTCATCGACGCGCACAGCCACATCGGCGAAATGGAGGCATGGGCGTTCTACAACCTGAAGGAGCCGGTCAAGCCGACGGTGTACGAGTTCGCCGACGCCAGTGCCTACCTGCGTCATCTCGACGGTGTGGGGGCAGAGCGTGGACTGGTCCTCCCCAACTACGGCATTCCGGTGCAGGGCCAGGCGTTTTCGCTGAACGATCTCGTCGTCGAGGCAGCACAGAGCAGCGACCGCCTGACCGGCGGGTTGTGGGTGTCGTTCCTGCCCCAGAACCGGGACCTGACCCTCAAGGCGCTGGAGCACGCGGGCGAGAGCGGCATCGTCGCACTGAAGACGACGTTCCTGCTCGGCGGCAACCCCGACCCAGGTACCTGGGACGACGACACCCGCGAGATCGCCGAAGCGTGCTTTGCCGCCGCCGAGGCCAACGACCTGGTCTTCCACTTCCACACGAGCGCCGGTGGCACATCGGACATCAACAACTACGTGCCGATGGTCGAGAAGTACGGCAAACGCATCAAGATTTACCTCGTGCACTTCGGCGGAGGCGTCAGCGGCCACATCAAGCTCGTCCCGCAGTTCCTCGACTGGGTGGAGCAGGGCTACCGCGTGTACTGCGACACCACGTGGACGATCGGCTTCGGCGCGCGCTGGTTGATGACCGAGATCGAACGCCGTGGCGTCGGCGCGGACCGCGTGCTGTTTGCATCCGACGAGCCGTGGAGTGACTTCTGGAGCGAGTACTGGAAGATCAACGGCGCGCCCGTCAGCGGTGAGCTGAAGGAGCGGATCCTGTATCGGAACTACGAGGATCTCTACGGGCCCAAGGCGTAGCTCACAGTTCCGGCTGCCGCGGTGCCGGCCGTCGCTCGGCGGTCCACGACCAAGATGATCAGCGGTCATATCGACGCCGGTGCCGCCGATTTCGTCTACCTGCCGGTGGATGTGCCGCGCGGCGTCAACCAGATCGCTGTCTCCTACAGCTATGACAAGCCGCACGTGCCGTCCGGCACGCCCGGCAACTCCCTGGACATTGGCATCTTCGACGAGCGTGGCAGCGATATCGGCGGCCACGGATTTCGGGGTTGGTCCGGCGGGTTCCGCAATGAGTTCGCGATCAGCGCCGAGTCGGCGACGCCCGGCTACCTGCCCGGCCCCGTCAACGCCGGGCGATGGAACATCATTCTGGGGCCGTACCAGATCGCGCCCGCGGGCCTCAACTACCAGGTGCAGGTGACCCTGACGTTCGGGCCGGACGGGACACCGTTCCAGCCACAGTATCCGCCGCAGCAGGTCGCCGGACTGCCCCAGGCCTGGTACCGCGGCGACTGCCACCTGCACACCGTCCACTCCGACGGGCACCGACTGCCCGAGGAAGTGGCTGCCGCTGCCCGCGCGGCCGGGCTCGATTTCATCGCCACCACCGACCACAACACGTCCTCGTCGCACGGGGTCTGGGGTTCTCTCGCCGGCGACGACCTACTGATCATCACCGGCGAGGAGATCACCACCCGCAACGGCCACTACCTCGGCCTGGGGCTGCCGCCCGGCGAGTGGATCGACTGGCGCTACCGGGCCCGCGACGGCGACTACCTCGATGCCGCGCAGCGGATCCACGGCGCGGGCGGCATCGTCGTGCCGGCCCACCCGTACTGCGCGCTCGTCGCGTGCCGCTGGAAGTTCGGCTACGACCAGGCGGATGCCATCGAGGTGTGGAACGGCGCGTGGACCACCGACGACGAGTCGGCCGTGGACACCTGGGACTCGATGCTGCTCGAATCGGTGCGTGGCAAAGAGCGGTGGCTGCCGGCCATCGGCAACAGCGACGCGCACCGCGAGCAACAGGTGATCGGCCTGCCGCACAACGTCGTGCTGTCCGATGGGCTGTCGAAGGACGCGCTGCTCGACGGCATCAGCTCCGGGCGGAACTGGATCGCCGAGTCGTCGGCCGTGAACCTGACCTTCTCGGCGGCCGGCGGCGGCCGGACGGCGGGGATCAGCGAGCGACTGGCCGTCGCCGAGCGGGCTCCGGTCGATGTCACGCTCGAGGTCAGCGGCGTCCTGAACGGCGTCGTGCGACTGATCTCCGACGAGGGCCAGGTCATGCAAGCTCAGCTGCCTGCCTCGGGCGACGGCACGATCACCTACCGAACCACGCCGTCGCGGGCCGCGTACATCCGAGCCGAGGTACGCCACCTGCGCCCGGACGGCAGTCCGGGTAACGGCAACGGCATGGGTCCCGACCCCCAACTCGGCCCGATGGCCGCCCTCACGAACCCGATCTTCCTGGGCCGCTGACGCGCGCAGCCATACCTCGTCGGCACGACAGCCGCCTACATCGACTTCACCACGAGGATCTCACAACGCATGCCGTGGCTGGTCCTCACCGTGGTTCTCCTGGCGTTCATCTTGCTGACAGTCGCGTCTCGATCAATTGTCATCGCGACAAAGGCGGCGGTGTTGAAGCGCGTCATCACCACAGCAGGCGTCATCATGATCGCGGTCTTCACCAGCTTCGTGCTGGATCCCGATCCCACCGTGAAGATGCTTGCCATCGGCATGGCCGCGGCGGTTCTCATTGACGCAAGCGTGATCCGCATGATTCTCGTCCCAGCAGTCATGTCGCTACTTGGCCGCAATGCCTGGCGGATGCCGAGGTGGCTGGACTGCATTACCCCCAACCTAGACATCGAAGGCAGCGAACACCTCGCCCGCGCATCCCGAGAGGAGCAGGCAGCGCTGACCCGGACTCCAACGGCGCAGTAGTCGTCCACTGCAGCGGCGGTCACACGTCGTTGCGGGCAGCCCACCGTCGACGGCTCCCGTCGCCGTACGCTGAAATCGTGACAGACGGCGCTGACGTCCATCGAGTCGTAGCCCTGGCTCTGCCCGGTGTCGTCGCATTCGACCTGTCCATCGCGGCGCAGATTTTCGGGCACCGTTCGGCGCAGTCGCTCTACTCGTTCGCGGTCTGCGCGCCGAAGGCGGGACTCGTGACGTCGTCGACCGGCTTCCAGGTTGCTGCACCGCTTGGCCTCGAGGCGTTGGCTCAGGCGGACACCATCGTCGTGCCGGGTTTCGATCCGCTCGACGCGCCCGACGAAGCGAGCCTGGCGGCGCTGCGCGATGCTGCCGACCGAGGCACCCGCATCGTGTCGGTGTGCGTCGGGGCGTTCGCACTGGCGGCCGCCGGCCTGCTCGACGGCCGCAGCGCGACGACGCATTGGCAGCACGCCGACCACTTCCGCCGACGGTTCCCGCGGGTACGGCTGAATCCGGACGTCCTCTACGTCGACGAGGGTCAGGTGCTGACCAGCGCCGGTATCTCTGCCGGGATCGATCTGTGCCTGTACCTGGTCCGCCAGGACTACGGGGAACACGTCGCTGCCGAAGTCGCGCAGCGCATGGTGGTGGCCAACCACCGCACCGGCGGTCAGTTGCAGTACGCGCAGCGCCCGCTGCCGAAACACGGTGGACTGGGGGCAACGCGCGAGTGGGCGATCTCCGAGCTGCAGCGCCCGTTGACCGTGCGGCACCTGGCGCGCCACGCCGGTCTGCCGGTGCGCTCGTTCACCCGCCAGTTCCGCGACGAGGTCGAGCTGAGCCCGATGCGGTGGCTGACCTTGCAGCGGGTACGGGAGGCGCTGCGGCTACTGGAGGCGACCGATTTGGATGTGTACGACGTCGCCGTGCGCAGCGGATTCGGAACTCCGGCGACCCTGCGACTGCACCTGGCCCGCGAGCTGGGCTCGACCCCGACGGCTTACCGTCGAGCGCACCGGCGGCAGTAAGCGGATTTGGCCCAACCTCAGCGCCGGGTGGCCGTGATGGCTATCGTGACGGCGGCTGCGGCCGCTCACGATCGAATACATGACAAACTTTGACGAGCTCGTCGCCGACAATGCCCGCTTCGCCCGGACGGACGCGAAAAACCGGGTGCCGCAGATTCCGTTCGTCCCGAACAAGCAGGTTTACGTCATCACCTGCATCGACCCGCGCGTTGACCCGGCCGACATCTTCGGGCTGACCCTCGGCGACGCCATCGTGGCGCGGAACGTCGGTGGACGAGTCACTGATTCCGTCCTCGACGATCTGGCCTGGATCAGCTACCTGCACGAGGTCAAGACGCCGGATACGCCGTGGTTCGAGATCGCCGTGGTGCACCACACCGACTGTGGCTCAGCGCTGATGGCCGACGACGAGCTGCGGTCGGGCTTCGTGGCCCGCGGCTTCGATGACCAGGATCTGCTCCGCACCGCTGTCACCGACCCGGCGCGGACCGTGCCCCTCGACGTGGAGCGCATCCTCGACTCGAAGACGGCCAGCGGCGACATCGTCGTCTCCGGCTACGTCTATGACATTCGAACCGGCCTGGTCACCCAGGTCGCCGCGCCCCGTTCCGGCAACGACGCGACTCGATGACGACGCAGGTTCAGGCCACTCCGCTGTCCGGAGAGATCACAAAGCGGAGGGCGTGGGATTCGAACCTCGGCCTTACCCCTCAGCGTCCGGTCAACATCCTGGACAGGATGGGTGATCACGATTCTTGGCACTTGTCCCCCTCATTGCGATAGCCATGGCGGATTCCGGCGCTGAGCGCTGTGCGGTCGGCTGACCGGGCGATGTTCCGGGGCGCATTGTGTGCGGCTCGGCGCGAACGGCTGACCGGGACTATGTGGGAGGACCAGCAGGCACGACGCCCAGCTGCTGCATCAGCGACAGCATGTCCGCGACGCCCCAGTGCTCGCAGACCAGGCCAGCGCCGTCGAACCGCATGATGTCGATGAGCTGCACGTCCACGCGTTTGGCGGTCGGCGCCACCCCCATGAACTCACCCTCGTGCGTCCCGGTGACCCTCACCCGCGCCACGGTTTTGTCTCCGGCCGCGATCAGGTCCTCGACGTTCATGCGCCAATCGGGAAACGCACCCAAAAGTGTCCGAAACAGGTCGAGCGTCCCCTCCTTCGTGCCTGGAAAACCCGCGACACCCTGGTGCTCGACGAAGGGGTGCGGCCCGCCTGCTCGTCGAGATCGGCGGCATCGACCGGTTCCCGTCCAAGGCCCACTTCGCCTCCTGGAACGGCACCCCCCCGATCGACGCCTCCTCCGGCGATCTAGTCCGGCACCGACTCTCCCGAGCCGGGAACCGGCAGATCAACCGCGTCATCCACGTCATGGCCATCGTCCAACTACGCAACCACACCATCGGCCGCGCCTACGTCGACCGCCGCGTCGGCGAGGGCAAGACCTCCATGGAAGCCGTCCGCGCGCTCAAACGACACCTGTCCGACGCCATCTACCACCACATGATCCTCGACGCCCAACCCGCAAGGACGAGCCCGGGAGGGCAACCGGGAAACGACTCTGACTCCAGCGCGACGACTCACATCCCACCGCCGGCTCTTCGGACAAGCCACTTCCCGGACCCGTCACCACCGAGCCTAGAACGGCCTCCCTCGCCGCGTCTTGACACAGAGGGGCGCCATGAGCGGATGGATTGTCTCCGGCATCACGAGGGCCGGCTGCCGCGGCCTGGCCGTGGGCGGGTGCGGGTGCGGGTGCGGGAAGGGCCTAACCCGGCCCACCCCCACCCCCATAGATGATCCGTTTGTAAGCTTCGTTCGGGTCGTACTCGCGACCGGACTTATTGCCCCCCCAGATGTCGGTTTCGTCTTTGCCGCAGCGTTGGCATCGCCGGTACGGCTTGGCGTCCTCGCTGCGGAAGGTCTCCCACCGGTGCCGGTTCAGCAAGCAGAACAGCGGGCGCCGGTGACGCGCGAAGACGATCTCCATGTCGGCAGCGGCGGCATCCGACGGGGTGTTGATCGCGGCCCGCAAGTCCCAGGATCGGCTCAGCACCCCGACTGCATGCCGCAGCTGCCGGGTCCGGCTCAGGCCGTACAGTTCGGCGAGGAACTCCTGCCGACACCGGTCCCGGGTCGCGCCGGGCAGCATTCGGGTGGCCACCTGCACGGTGTGCCGGGGCCAGAACCCTGCGGCCCGCGTCGTGCGCTTAGCCATGATCACGCCCCCTCTC
>DATFRC010000076.1:0-29199 GCA_035263725.1 Jatrophihabitantaceae bacterium
CGCCCACCTGCCCTACTACCTCGACGAGTACGCCTTCCGGTTCAACCGGCGCACCTCCACCGCCCCAGGCATGCTCTTCTACCGCCTCCTGCAACAGGCCCTCGCCACCGACCCACACCCACTCGCCACACTCATCGCTAAATAACTGCACTCAAGCAGATAAGCAGAACATATGTGCGATAACCTGGGAGGGTGAGTCGCCCGCGGGTCACGCTCTCAGTTCCGCCCTGGACGGGTGATCTGGACCTGTGGGGTCGCGACGTGGGCGGCGACTGGTGGGCGCTTGTGACCTGGACCGTCTACGTGGCACCGCCGGACGGTGCCGGGATTCAGCCTGTCGGGTGCGCCGCCTGGGTGCCCGGCCGATACGTCGAACAGCCACTCGAACCGGTCGCGTACCTGGAGGTGCGTAGGACGCTGCTCGGCGCCGAACCGGCCGAGTGGCCGGCGCCGATCGACCGTCCGAGCGCGCACTGGCGCGGCTACTACCTGGGCGTCCTCGACGGGGCCGAACCGCAGCTACCGGCCGACGCCGGCACGCCGTGGGGACACTCCCAGGGCAGCGCCTACGGCTGAAGCACCCGCGAGCGATCGCCGACGAGATCGCCGCGCGAAAGCGATCCGAACGTCGAAGGATGAGACCGGCATCACAGCGGATTGACGCGCCTCACTACAGTCTCCGCCTACAGGGATGCGGATGACGGGAACCGGGGTGCGTGCTGGATGAACTGGGCGGCGCTGCTCGGTGGCCTGATCGGCGGCAGCATCCCCGCAATACTCACCTATATCGGCGTGCTCCGTGGCCGCCAGTCGACCAACGCCGACGTATTCGGTCCTGCGCTGCTGCTCCTGTATCGCATGCAACCGGACTTCGTCATGGCCAATATCACCGTCAACGCCGAGGTCCAACACGCCAGGCTGGCGGAGGTTTCGCAGCTGACCGACACCGCGCGTGAACGGCTCCTGCTCATCAGGGCCGGGCATCCCCGACGGCATGTCCGCGAGCTTGCCGACATCGCTCAGGTCAAGCTCGGCCGCGCTTTCGGCGCCATGGGCTGGCAGGTGAGTGACATGCTGGGGAACAAGGACAACCCCGAGTGGGTGGAGCACTACCGCGTGGCTTACGCCGAAGCCGATTTGGCGATGCGCGAGCTGATCGACGCGAACTTCGCGTGGGGCTTCCCGCGACCGGCGGCGATCGTCAGCCGGGTTCGCTCGTGGTGGCGCAATGGCAGAACCTCGAACACCGATCGCGCCTGGCGGCGCAACCGTAAAAGCTCGAGCACGCCGCCCCGGCACTACAGCGGGTAGAGCTAATACTTACGACCGGCCCGACCAGCCACCGGGCAATCAAACGGTCCAGCGGGCGCCGCAGTGGTCGGCTGGTCATGCGCTGCGTTCGAGCCAGTTGCCGAGTCTCGCGAGCATCGCCTCCAGCAGCTCGTTGGTTCGGCGCTGCTCGGCGATGAGCGCGTCGAGGCGTTGATTCATCTCGCCCTGGCTCTTCTTGGCCTGCTGCACGATGCCTCGGTCATGAATCCCCATGTCGCGACCTCCGTTCGTCCTCGAGTGAGGCCTACAGACCGTCTGGCGTCGTCGCGAGCTGCTCGCCGATCTGTCGATCGAAGGTAAACCAGATCCGCAACGGATTGAGCTCCCCGCTCGCTCTGGGCGTGGCGAGCCGTGCTCAGCCGCGTGCCTTACGACCGAAGCCACGCCGTGCAAGCATTTCGAGCGTGCAGATCGTCGAGGTGAGCGTGGTCGGCGTTCGGTCCGCCGCCCTACGGGTGCGCCGGCACGGCACGCCGCTGTGGTTCACGCTGTTCCCGATGATCCACGTCGCCCAGCCGGCGTTCTACGAGGAGGTGGCCAACCGCCTGCGCGCTGTCGACATGATCGTCGCGGAGGGCATCAAGGGCGAGGCGCCGTCGATCGGGCCGATCTCGCGTTTGTACGAACAGTTCAGCCGCGGCCCAGGCCCCCAGATCGTCGTGCAGGACATCGACTATGAAAGCCTCGGCCCGCCCGTGCTGAACCCGGACCTGACGGGCGACGAGCTGGACCGGCGGTTGCGCCAACAGGTTCCGCTGGCCGATCGGCTGCTGATGCGGGCGTCGTTGCCCGTCGCTGGGCTGGCTGTTCGGCTGATGGGCCCGCAGCTGCTGATGGACCGATACCTGGGGCTCGAGGATCTGCCGACGGCCGAGCAGGAGCGGTGGGCCGACGCCGGCGCGGAGTTCGAGGATGTGATCGTGCACCAGCGGGATGCGCTGGCCAACCAGGCGTTGGCCGACATCTACGGGAAGCACCAGCAAGACGAGATGCACGTGGCCGTCGTCTACGGCGCCGGCCACATCGTCGGCATCTTCCGATACCTGAGCCAGACGTTCCGCTATCGCGTCGTGGGCGCCGACTGGCTGGACGTCTACCCGTTCTGATGGCCCGGGCCTCCGCTGCACGGCCGGCCGTTCTCCCCGCCTGTCCTTCCACGGTAGGGTCACAGCTGTCACTCAGGGAGGGCTCATGTGGCGTTGGCGTTGGCGGCGGCGTGGTCATTGGGTGGTGCCCGGCAGGTTCCGCGAACTCGCCACCTACAACGGCGAACGTTCCCGAGGCGTCGTTCACACTGTGGAGACGGACGCCCGGATGCGTGCTCTACAAGCCGACTTCGACGCCTGGCGTGACCGGCAGATCGCCCGGGACCAGGCAATCGCCGACGGCATAGCCGAAGGATGGTGAGCATGAACATCCGGGGTGTGGGCGCTACTGGGATCGAACCAGTGACCCCTCGCTTGTAAGGCGAGTGCTCTCCCGCTGAGCTAAGCGCCCCGGGGCAGGGTACTCGGCGCGATGCCATCCATGCGACGTAACGTGATGGCCGTGCTGGGCGTCCTGTGGCAGCCGCGGTATGCGAAGTTGACCGCGCTGATGTTGCTGGTCGCGGCGATCTGCGTGCTGCTCGGCGTGTGGCAGCTGGCGAGATTGTCCAGTAAGCACGATACGAACATCACCCTGCGCCGCAATGCCCACGCTGCGCCGGTTGCGGTCACCGCGTTGCTACAGCCGGTTGGTGCCGCGCCGACGCCGAGCCGCACCGCCGTACAGTTCCGCCAGGCCACGGCGACGGGCAGCTACGACGCGGCGCATCAGTCACTGCTACGTAACCAGACGATCAACGGCGACAACGGGTACCTCGTGGTGACGCCGCTGCGCATGCGCGCTGCCACGCTGCTGGTAGTGCGTGGCTTCATCACCGGACTGTCCGCGACGATCACCGCCCCGGCGCCGCCGCCCGGCGAGGTGAGCGTGACCGTGCGCCTTTGGCCGCCGAGTACATCGCCGGACAAGGCCGCGCACCTGGCGCGCGGTCAAGTCGAGTCGATCAACGCGGCCGAGCAGGCCACGCGCCTGGGCACCCCGGTGCTGGACGGGTACGGCAACCTGCTGCCGGGGCAGGAAGGTACCGCTGGAATCGAAGCGATTCCACCGCCCGACCTGTCGAACCCGGCCGGCGGCGTCCCGGAGATCCAGCATGTGGCGTACGTGATCCAGTGGTTCCTGTTCGCCGCGCTGGCCGTTGCCGCGCCGATCGTGATGGCACGAGCCGAGGCCGGTCGGCCGACCGGCGAGATCGACGATGAGGCGCCCACCCCGGCGCCCGAGCAGGCACGGCAGGCACGGCTGGCCGACCGCTACGGCCGGCCCCGGCGGTAGCCCGTGCCCCTACACCGGCGCCTCGGCGCAACCACGGTGACAGCTCTTGACGACGGTGGCGGGCCATACTTCCGCCCCCGCCGCGACGCGTTCCCGCAGGCCACCGACGAGCAGTGGCGCCGCGCCGACGAACTCGATCCCAATGCCCGCAGCGTGGACGGCGAGTGGCTGCTGCGCTTTCGGTGCTTCGCGGTTCGTGCTGCGGACGGGACGCTGACGCTCGTCGACACCGGAATCGGCCCAGCCGGCGCGCCGGCATCGTCATGGGCTCCCACGCCCGGGCAGCTCTCCACCGAGCTGACCCGCGCCGGTGTCGACCCGGACCAGGTCACAACTGTCGTGCTCACTCATCTGCACACGGACCACATCGGCTGGGCCGTCGTGGGCGAGCCCTACTTCGCCAACGCCAGGTACGTGCTGCAACGGGCGGAGTACGAGGCCATCGACGAACTCAATCCTGCGCTACGTCAAGCGCTGATCGTGCCGCTCGAGGCAGCGGAACAGCTGCGGCTCCTCGACCGGGACGTCCAGCTCAACGCCGCCACGCGGATCGTCGCCACTCCGGGTCATACGCCGGGACACCAGTCGGTGCTCGTCGCCGATGGTGACGCCGCGGTGCTGATCACCGGCGACCTGCTCGTACACGCGATCCAGCTCGTCGACCCCGAACTCGCCTACCTCTACGAGAGCGACCCGGACACGGCACGTGCATCGCGCATCGCGATGCTGCGCGGCGGCCTGGTCCTTGCGACGTCGCACCTCGGCGAGGCGTTCGGCTACTCCGGGATGTGGTAGATCGGCGCGGCTGGTGCCAGATCGCGCAACGCCGCCGCACCGTCATCGTCAGCCACCGAGCCGACCACCGCGGCGGCCTCGAGCCCGAGCGCGCCGGACGAGACGGCCATCGCCACCGCGACCTGCAACGCCGACAGCTGCAACGAAGGCAACGACACGGCGGCCGCGACGTACGTCCGGCCGTCGGTGTCGCGCACTGCGGCACCGGCCGCCGATCCGGTACGCGCCCGCGCCGAGCGCGCGAGCGTCGCCAGCTTGGCGTCTTCCGGGTCCAGCCCGCTCATGGCGTCTCCGCCTCCGCCTGCTCCTTGTGCGCCGGGTCCTCCACCCGGCGGACAAGCACCGTGTCGACGCGGTTGCGGCGCCCGCCCGCGCTCTCGGCGACGAGCTCCAGCCCGTTGACGCGCGCCGTCGCCCCAGGGATCGGCACCCGGCCGAGCCGCTCGGCAAGTAATCCGCCGACGGTCTCGACGTCGGCGCGTTCGGGTAGCTCGACGTCGAACAGGTTGGCGAGGTCCTCCACGGACAGCCGCGCGGTCACCCGCGCCGTGTCGGCGTCCAGACGCTCGACGGGCGGCTTCTCGTCGTCGTACTCGTCCGTGATCTCGCCGACGATCTCCTCCAGGATGTCCTCGATCGTGACCAGCCCCGCGGTGCCGCCGTACTCGTCGATGACGATGGCGATGTGCGTGCCGTGCGCCTGCATCTCGCGCAGCAGCTCGTCGACCGGCTTGGACTCGGGTACGAAGACCGGGGCGCGCATGATCTCCTCGACGCGTGTCGTGCGGGCGCGCTCGGCGTCCTGAGCGCGGCGCGCCACGTCCTTGAGGTAGACGAGGCCGACGATGTCGTCGACGTTCTCCCCGATCACCGGGATGCGCGAGAAGCCGCTGCGTAACGCCAGGGCGAGCGCCTGCAGCACCGACTTGGTGCTCTCGATCCACACCACCTCGGTGCGGGGCACCATCACCTCGCGGGCGATCGTGTCGCCGAGCTCGAAGACGGACTGGATCATTTCCCGCTCGCCGTGCTCGACGACGCCGCGCTCCTCCGCCATGTCGACGAGCTCGCGCAGCTCTACCTCAGACGAGAACGGCCCTTCGCGGAAGCCGCGCCCGGGCGTCAGCGCGTTGCCGACCAGGATCAGCAGCGATGCCAAGGGACCGAACACCCGGCCCAGCACGCGCACGATGCCGGCAGTGGCGAGCGCCACCCGGTACGGATGCTGGCGGCCGAGAGTGCGGGGTCCCACTCCGACCAGCACGTACGAGATGACCACCATGACCACCACGGTGAGCAGCACAACCGGCCACCGTCCGCCGAACTGCGCCCGCGCGACGATGGTGGCGAGCACGGTCGCGGTCAGCTCGCAGGTGACGCGCAGGAGCAGCAAGAGGTTCGTGTACCGGGCCCGGTCGGCGAGAAGCGTCCGCAGTGTGCGGGCACCGCGCCGTCCCTCGCGCACCATCTCGTCGACCCGGGCCACCGACACCGTGGCGAGCGCCGAGTCGATCCCGGCGAACACCCCGCCGAGCGGCACCAGGCAGATCGCCAGAACTAGAACGGCAATATCGGCGCCGGTCACCGCCGCCCACCGGAATCGCGCGCCTCGCCACCGGTGCCCGGCAGCGGGGCGCGGATGGGCCCGCGGCCGGTGGTTGCGGCCCAGCCACGGACGATGCGCGCCTGGAGCTCGAACATCGCCTGCTCCTCCTCAGCGTCGCCGTGGTCGTACCCGAGCAGGTGCAGGATGCCGTGCGTGCAGAGCAGGTGCAGCTCCGCCTCGAGCGAGTGGCCGGCCTCGCGGGCCTGTACGGCCGCGACCTCCGGGCACAGTACGACGTCGCCGAGCATTGCTGCCGGGGCCGGCCGGTCGTCGCTCAGCGAGCCGGGGTGGTCGCCGCGGTCGAGCAGCTCGTCGGTGCCGTCCATCGGGAACGCCATAACATCGGTGGGGCCGTCTTGGTCCATCCACTGCAGGTGCAGCGCCGACATGGCAGCGGCATCGAGCAGCACCACCGACAGGTCGGCGAGCGGGCTGACGTGCATGGCGTCCAGGACGTAGCGGCCCAAGTCGGCCAATGCCCGTTCGTCGACATCGACGCCGGACTCGTTATTGATTTCGACACTCACGGTATGACCGCCTCAGCGGCGCGGCGTGGCGTGCGACGGCGTCGGGCGGGCGTTCGCGTGCTCGTCGTAGCGCGCGTAGGCGTCGACGATCTCGCCAACCAGCCGATGTCGCACGACGTCGTTGCTGGTCAGGTTCGCGAAGTGCACATCGTCGATGTCGGTGAGGATCTCGCGGACGACCTTGAGGCCGCTGCGTGTCGCGCCGGGCAGATCGATCTGCGTGATGTCCCCCGTTACCACGATCTTGGAGTCGAAGCCGAGCCGCGTCAGGAACATCTTCATCTGCTCGGGCGTGGTGTTCTGCGCCTCATCCAGGATGATGAACGCATCCGACAGGGTCCGGCCGCGCATGTAGGCCAGCGGCGCGATCTCGATCGTGCCGGACTGCATGAGCCTCGCGATCGAGTCCGGTTCGATCATGTCGTGTAACGCGTCGAACAGCGGACGCAGGTATGGGTCGATCTTCTCGAACAGCGTGCCGGGCAGGAAGCCGAGCCGCTCGCCCGCCTCGACGGCCGGCCGGGTCAGGATGATGCGGGTGACCTGCTTGGCCTGCAGCGCTTGCACAGCCTTCGCAACGGCGAGGTAGGTCTTTCCGGTGCCCGCCGGGCCGATGCCGAACACGACCGTGTGCTTGTCGATGGCATCGACGTAGTGCTTCTGGTTCAGCGTCTTCGGACGAATGTTCTTGCCACGCCGGGACAAGATGTTGAGGCTCAGTACCTCCGCAGGCCGCTCGCCGGTGTCGGCGGTCAGCATGCCTACGGCGTGCGTGACCGCGTCGGGAGTCAGGTGCTGGCCTGCGCTGATGAGCTCGAGCAGTTCCTCGAACAGGCGCACGGCGATGGCGTTGTCAGCTGGGTCGCCGGTGATCGTGATCTCGTTGCCACGGACGTGGATATCGGAATCGAGGCTCTTCTCGATGACCCGGAGCAGCTCGTCCCGGGAACCGAGGAGGGCGACCATCGCCTGATCGCCTGGGACGACGAGCGTGGTGGAGACGCGCTCAGGTCTGGAATGGGCGTCTGACAAGACGGGTTCGTTCCTACTTTCCGCGGTGAGGCCAGATAGATGTGGCGATCCCACTCTACCGGCGCTCAGCCCGGCGGCCACTGCATCCGACGGCCGCCGAGCACGTGCGCGTGTACATGAAATACCGTCTGGCCGGCCTGCGCGCCGGTGTTGAACACGACGCGGAACTCGGAAAGACCCAGCACCTCGACAGTGGCCGTGATGCCGCGCAGCAGGGCCGCGCCTGCCTCCGCATCCTTCGCCAGCTCGACGACGTCGGCGACGTGCCGCTTGGGGATCACCAGCACGTGGGTCGGGGCCTGCGGGTTCAGGTCGGCGAACGCCAGCGTCTCGTCGTCCTCGCGCACCTTGGTCGCCGGCAGCTCACCGGCAGCGATCCTGCAGAACAGGCAATCGTCGGGCATGCGCGCAGGCTATCGCCACGGCGCCGAATGAGGTGTTCGGGCATCTGAACGGCATCATCGGCGATCTCATTTGCGTTACAAAGGCGATCCTGCGAATGTGCCTTTAATATGCCCTTCCTCGCCGCCGTGGACTTCGCGACCCTGGGGACATGCAAAAAAGCGTGGCGCGATGAACGAGGGCTCTGTATCGTTCTACTCGAACGATTTAGTAAATCGATGCAGAGAGAGTGAGGTGCCATGCCTGCCAGCGCGACCATGAAGGACGTCGCCGCCGCCGCCGGCGTCTCGCCATCGACCGTCTCCAACGCCTACAACAAGCCCGAGCAGCTCTCCGCCGAGGTCCGCCACCGGATCCTGGCGAAGGCCCGCGAGCTGGGCTATCCCGGGCCGGACGCCGCGGCCAGGTCGTTGCGCAGCCGCCGCGCGGGCGCGATCGGACTGCTGCTGACCGAGCAGCTGCCCTACGCGTTCTCGGATCCCTTCGCGGTCGGGCTGCTGGCCGGGCTCGCCGAAGTCGCGGAGCGCACCCGCACCGGCCTGCTGCTGATCCCCCTGCCGCGGTACGACGTGGGCACCGACACCGACGAGCTGCGCGAGTCGGTGGAGACGGTGCGGCGTGCCGTCGTCGACGGCATCGCCGCCTACTGCGTCGACGTGGGCCACCCGGCGCTGGACGTGATCGCCAGCCGCGGCCTGCCGTTCGCGCACTCGGACCACGACGTGCCCGGGCGGCGTGTGGTGATCGACGAGGTCGGCGCCACGCATGCGGTCGGCGAGCATCTGGCCCGGCTGGGTCACACCAACGTAGCGATGGTCGTCGATGCCGGCCGGGCCACCGACACGCCCGGTGAGATCACTGACGAGACCGTGCTCTACACCAATGCCCGGCTGCGCGCGAAGGGCCTGCGCGAAGGCCTCGGCGCGGGCGCCCGGGTGACCCTGGTAACCGGCGGCCACAACTCGGTCGAATCCGGGCTCGCCGCCGCGGAGTTCGTGCTCGACCGCCGCGATCGGCCCACTGCCATCGCCGCGGGCGGTGACGTGCTTGCGTTCGGCGCCATGCAGGCGGTGCGTCGCCGCGGGCTTGCACCCGGCCGCGACATTTCCGTGACGGGATTCGACGACATCCCTGCTGCTGACGCCGCCGGGCTCACCACAGTGCGCCAGCCCATCCGTGAAAAGGGCCGAATGCTCGGCCGAATGTTGCTCGACCCGACGTACACCGACGAGCGCGTCGTACTGCCGACCGAGCTCGTGATCCGCTCCAGCACCGGACCGGTGCGCAACTAGAGAGGTCTTAGCCATGCTTCCCATCGCATCAGACATCGCCCTCAGCAACACCGCCCCAATCGCATCGTCGGCGCTACCAGATGCGCCGGTCGTGCCGGATCCCGTGCCACCCGAACCGCGCGTACGCGTTGCGTTCGCGACATTCCTGCGCGCCTCGGCCCGCCGGCGTGCCCGGCTGGCCGACCGGATCGACCCGTGCACCCAGTTGGTCGAGCCGGTCGCCGGCTGACTGTCAGCCCAGTGACACAATGCCCGCGTGCCACGCCCGCCCGCGTCAGCGCTCAGTCACGCCCTCCAGCTGATCAACGCCGACGAACACCAGCTAGAGCTGCTGATTCGCCAGGCCGCGTGGGCCGCCCGCAGTGCCGGCAGGGGCGCCACCGCCCCGCTTACCGCGAGCGAGCTCGCGCGGCTGGGGGCCGTGCCGCGACACGTTGCCAAAGGCGGCGTGCTTTTCCGGGCCGGGCAGCGCGCCAGCGGGGTCTGGCTGGTGCGCGACGGACGCTACGACCTGCTTCTCAGCTCGCGCGGCCGTCGCGCCGTCGTGGGCGTGCTCGGGCCCGGTGACCTCGACGGCGACATCGCACTGCTGCTGGATATGCCGGCGTCGTATACGGCGCGGGCCACCCAGGACAGCACCTGCCTGTACCTGCCGCCCGAGGACTTCGAGCAGCTACTGGGCGCGCATCCCGATCTCGCCCGCCGCTGGATGTCCAGCGCGACGCAGCGATTGGCCAGCACGCAGCGCAGGGTTGCCGCGCTGCTCGGGCAGCCGCTGGTCGCGCAGGCGGCGCAGTTGCTGCTCGACGAGGCGGTCCAGGCGGTAGTACGGCTTCCTCAGCTCACGCTGGCCGCGATGCTGGGTGTGCGGCGCCCCTCGCTCAACAAGGTGCTCAAGGACCTCGAATACGACGGCTTGATCGCGGTGCGCTACGCGGCGATCGACGTTGTCGATGCGGATGGCCTTTCCGAGCTAGCGTCCTAATATGCGTCCGCAACTGATCCTCGAACTCGACCTCACCGAACCGCTCGCTCAGGGCGTGCCGACCGACCCGGTGTCGGCGTTCTTGCAGCGCCGGCAATCCCGGCTCAAGGACGTGCTCACCGGCTTGCGAAAGGCAAGCCGCGACGAGCGTGTCGAGATGCTGGTGACCAAGGTCGGCCCGTCCCGTATGGGGTTTGCCCGCGCGCAGGAACTGCGAGATGCGGTGCTCGCGTTCCGCGCGAGCGGCAAACCCGCACTCGCCTGGGCCGAGTCGTTTGGCGAGTGGGGCCCCGGGCTTGTGCCGTACTACCTCGCGACCGCATTCGACGAGATCTGGCTCCAGCCGATCGGGGATGTGACGCTCGGCGGGCTGGAACTGGGCACGCCATTCCTGCGCGGCGCGCTCGACCACCTCGAGATCGAGCCGCAGGTAGGGCAGCGTTACGAGTACAAGAACGCGGCGGACGTGCTGCTGCGCTCGGCGTTCTCCGACGCGCACCGCGAGGCCATGCAACAGCTCGCGACGTCCGTTGTCGACCAAGTGGTGGACGGCGTCGCGCGCGGGCGTCGGTTCGACACCACGCGAGTGCGTGAGCTGGTCGATCAGCCGCCTATCGCCGCCGAGGACGCGCTCGCCGCCGGGCTGGTCGACCGGGTGGGTTACCGCGACGAACTGTACGCCGAGGTACGGAAGCGGGCCGGCGACGAGGCGAAACTGATCTACGTCTCGCGCTACGCGCACCCGCCGGTGCCGGTGCCACGTGCCGTGCGCAAGGCGCGCACCATCGCGCTGATCTGGGGACTCGGCCCGATCACCTCGGGCAAGAGCGGGCGCGGCCCAGGCGGCGGAAACCGGATGGGCTCGGACACCGTGACGGCGGCGTTGCGGGCGGCCGCACGAGACAAAGATGTCGAGGCGATCGTGTTCCGCGTCGGCAGCCAGGGTGGTTCGGCAGTCGCGTCGGATGCGATCTGGCGCGAGGTGCGGCAGGCCCGGGAGGCCGGCAAGCCCGTCGTGGCATCGATGGGCGACGTTGCCGCGTCCGGCGGCTACTACGTGGCGATGGGGGCCGACGTGATCGTTGCCGAGCCAGCCACGATCACCGGCTCGATCGGGGTGGTGGCCGGCAAGCTCGTGACTGATCGGCTGTGGAACCGGCTCGGCGTCAGCTACGACAGTGTCGCGATCGGCGAGCTGGCCCGGATGTTCAGTACCCGGACCCGGTACGGGCCGGCCGAGCAGGCGGCGCTTGCCAGTTGGCTCGATCGGCTCTACGAGATGTTCGTCAGCAAGGTAGCCACCTCCCGCGACATGTCCCGCGACGAGGTGCACGAGGTGGCGCGCGGGCGGGTGTGGACCGGCGCGGATGCGCGCGATCGCCGGCTCGTCGACGTCCTCGGCGGGCTGGATCGGGCCGCCGAAATCGCCGCCGAGCGCGCTGGCATCCCCGCGACCGCCGACGTCGACCTGGTGAGCTACCCGGCGCTGCCTCCGATCGAGCGGATCCGCCCGCCCCGGTCGAGTGAGAGCCCGGGCGCCGAGGTCGGCTGGACCGGGTGGGGCTCGTTCGCGGGGCTCGCCACGTGGCTCGGGCTGCCGGCTGCCGGGCCGTTGACGCTCCCGTGGGTACCGACGATGTCCTGAGCGTGATCAGTCGCGCTGCGCGGACGCCACATTGTCGGCCTCGGCGCGGGGAACCACTGCGTCTGCCACGACGTATTCGGCCTGATCCAGCATGAAGATGGCGAAGTGCACGGCGTAAACCGCGTCCTGCTCGGCGTCCTCGGCGTGGCGTTCGGCCTGTTTGGCGTCATGGTCAGCGTGACGCTCGTCCAGCCGGGCCCGCAGGGCGGCGAACTTCTCGTCAACCGCCGACCGGGTGTCGTTCCTAGTGCGGGTCAGGAGGCAGCGGGGTGCTCGACCAGGGCCAGCACCCGCGAAGCGATGAACCGGGCGGTGCGCACAGGCGTCCCGCGCCGGGTCACCTCCGTGACCTCGACGGCTCCGCGACCCTGGCTGATCTCCACGCGTCGGCCGGCCCTGGTGGCGGTGATCTCGTAGGTCAGCGCACGGTCACCGGCATCGATCACGATCTCGACGCGGTCACCCTTCATGCGGCAAGTGTGCCTGAGTTCGGGGTCCGATCCGGTGCGGTCGCCTCACGGCGTGTGGCACGCCGCGGCTTCAGCCGAACGATCGTCCGCGACGGCGGTTGTATTTGAGACCCGGGGACACGCATCCGGATCAGACACCTTCTGCAACGAGCGGTCCCCCCGCGTTATTTCCTCACGCGAGAGCCGCGGCGTCAGGCCGAGCGGTAATCGTCGTCGTCGCCGGGTAGTTCCTGCGACTGCTCTAAGACGTCCGCCGGTTCTGCCTCGAGCGGCGCCTCGAACTCGGGCAGCTCGCTGTCCTCGTCCAGGCCGGAGCGGTCGGGAACTTCGCGATCGTCGTCGGGACGCGTCACAGCTCCTCC
Source organism: Jatrophihabitantaceae bacterium (assembly GCA_035263725.1). GTDB lineage: Bacteria > Actinomycetota > Actinomycetes > Mycobacteriales > Jatrophihabitantaceae > DASXRA01. The sequence continues at coordinate 12,831 of DATFRC010000076.1, forward strand.
GTCAGGGTGTCGATAGCCCGGCCATCGAGCCGATCGTAGGCGTCCGGCGTGCTCGCGAGCGCCGTTCCGCGTCGGTCTCGTTCCGCTCGTCGTCGGTCATCCGCCCGGAATCGTCTCCGCGTTGGTGAAGTCGCGAGTTCGGATGAGCGCCCACGACAGCACCGAGCTGACCAGCGCGATAAGGCCGGCAACCAGCAGGATGTAGTTCAGACCTGTGGTGAACGCCGAACGCGCGGCGAAGGCCACCGGGCGACGTTCCTGCGGCGGCAGGGAAAGCAGTGCCTTGCTGAGTTCCCCGTTCGTCAACGACGCCTTGATCTGCGCGGCGTGCGGGCCGATGCCCGGGACCTTGGCGAACGCGTCGGCGGCGGCGCTTCCCACCTTGCTGGCGAACAGCGATCCGAGCAGGGCGATACCGGTCGCGATGCCCACTTGCCGGAACGTGGAGTTCATTCCCGAGGCCATGCCGGCCTGCCGTGGCGGAACGACACCGACCGCAGTGGAGGCGAGCGGTGGATTGACCAGTCCGGCGCCGATGCCGGAGATGATCAGCCCGGGCACCAGGTGCGTCCACTGCGATCCGGCGGTCAGCCCCCGCATCAGCAGCAGCCCGATACCGATGATGAGCAACCCCGGCCCGATCAGCCAGCGCACCGGCACGTACGAAGACAACCGGCCGGCGATGCCGGCGACGATGAACAGTCCGCCGGTTGCAACCAGCAGGCGCAGGCCGGTCTGGAACGGCGAATAACTGAGCACGTCCTGGAGGTAGATCGTCAGATACAGCAGCATCGAGAACAGCGACGCGGAGATACCGAAGGCGGCGATCGAGCCGCCGGTGAACGTGGGCTTGCGGAGCAGGCTCAGATCGAACATCGGATAGCGCGTTACGAGCTCGACACCGATGAACACGACGAGCAGCACCGCCGCCGCGGCGAGGCAGCCGAGCACTAGCGAGTCGGTGAACCCGCGGTCGCTGGCCTTGATCAAGCCGAATACGAGGAACGCAAGGGACGCGGTGAAGGTCACGAAGCCGAACCAGTCCGGGCGCCGTGGACTGGGGTCCTTCGACTCGCGCACCCGGAGCGCGGTGATCACGAGGACGATGACGCCGATAGGCAGGTTGACGTAGAAGATCCACCGCCAAGACAGGCCCGACGTCAGCGCACCGCCGACCAGCGGGCCGATAGCGACCGCGATCCCGGCGACGGCGCCCCACACGCCGAACGCGATGCCGCGGTCCTTGCCACGGAAGGCGTCCGCGAGCAGGGCCAGCGAGACGGCGAACATGATCGCGCCGCCGACGCCCTGGAACCCGCGCGCGAGCTGCAGGAACAAGGTATTGGTCGCCACCCCGCAGAGCAGCGACGCCACCGTGAACGCGCAGACGCCGATCAGGTAGAAGAGCCGACGTCCGAACAGATCGGCCAGTGACCCACTGGTCAGCAGCATCGCGGCCAGCGTGAGCGCGTAGGCGTCCACGACCCATTGCAGGTCGGAGAAGCTGCTGCTGAGATCCTTCTGGATGTCGGGCAGCGCGACATTCACGATCGTGATGTCGATCAGCAGCATGAAGATGCCGAGGCTGACGGCGGTTAGGGTCCACCACCGGTGGTCAGGCTCAGCGGCGCGTTGCGTTTGCACAGCCTGCTGGGCGGTGGCATCCGTCATGGCTGTCCGTCCCTTCGCGTCGGCGACGGTCGGGTGCAGTTGATTCCCTAACCTACTCACCCCGGCGGGCCGGCCCGCCCTCGCCTCGCGCGGTCTGTGCCGCCTCTTACCGTCGGAGCGTGATCTTGGACTTGTGGTCGCTATCCAGCCCGAAGTCCAAGATCATCGCAGGAAAGGCGTCAGCTGGCGGGTGCTATCAGGGGTAGGACCACGTGGTCGACGATCTCGACCGCGTCGCGTTCCGTGACCGGCTGGTTGTTCAGCACCATCCGGTAGGTGAGCATCGCCGGGAGGATGTCGGCGTACAGGGCGCAGGCCGCGTCGGGGCGCACCTCGCCGCGTTCGACACCGCGGCGCAGCAGCTCGACGAACGCCGCGCGCTTGGGACCGTGCACCTTCTGATCGACGGCGGAGGCGAGGTCCGGATCGCGGGTGGCCTCGCACGCGACAGCACGCATGACCTCACCGGCCGCGTCGGACACCTCGCAGATTCGTGTGGCCAACCTCACCAGCAGGCCGCGGGTGGTCGCACTGGAGTCGGAGCGCAGCTCGTCGAAGATCTCATCGGGCCCGCCGAAGCGCGCGAGGAACGCGTCGACCACCAGGTCCTGCTTGGTGCCCCAGCGCCGGTAGATGCTGGCCTTCCCGGTCTTCGCCCGCGCGGCGACGGCTTCCACCGTGAACCCGGCGTAGCCGACGTCGGAAAGCTCCGCGAAGACCGCGTCGTGGATCGCGTCCTCGAGCTCTGCCCCCCGCTTGCGTTGCCGCGCGATGAGTGCCGTCACTGCCTTGGAACCTTCCTGTGCTGCCGCTGAGCATTCTCGATAGAAAACGGTTGCGTTCCCTATCGGGCCCCACTACTGTCCCAGCTTAGGAGACGCCCGCGTTCTCTACCAGTGTAATGGACCACTAGACTTAACGGAGCTATCGTGACAGACACGGCACAAGGTGTGATTACCACCGCCGAGTCGCGGACCGCCGCGCGCCGCGCGGTCAATCCCGGCATCCTGCTGTTCCTGATCGCCGGCGCCCAGCTCATGGTGGTGCTAGACGCGACGATCGTGAACATCGCGCTGCCGTCGATGGGCCGCTACTTCGGCAAGAGCCAGACGGATATGACGTGGGCGATCAACGCCTACACACTTGCGTTCGGCGGCTTGTTGCTGCTGGGCGGACGGGCTGCCGACATTCTCGGGCGGCGGCAGATGTTCATACTCGGGCTCGGCCTGTTCTCGCTGGGCAGCCTGGTCGGCGGTTTGTCGACGACGTACGAACTGTTGCTGGCCGGCCGGGTCGTCCAGGGCATCGGCGGCGCGATCGCTGCGCCGACTGCGCTGTCGTTGATCACCACGCTGTTCTCCGAAGGACCGGCACGAAACCGCGCGTTCGCGGTCTACGCCGGTGTTTCCGGAGCGGGCGCAGCCGTAGGGCTGCTGCTCGGCGGACTGCTGACCGAATACGCCACCTGGCGGTGGGTGCTGTTCGTGAACGTGCCGATCGGCGTGGCGTTGATGATCGGCGGCTTCATGTTCATCCACTCGTCAGAGCGGCTGAAAGGCAAGTTCGACATTCTCGGCTCGGTGCTCTCGGTGGCCGGAATGGTGGCGCTCGTCTACGGCTTCATCAACGCGGCGAACCATAGTTGGAGCGACGGCACGACGATCGCTTCACTGACCGCCGGTGTGGTGCTGCTCGTGGCATTCGTGCTGTATGAAGCGCGCTCGCCTATCGCCATGATGCCGCTGCGGATCTTCAACAACCGCTCGCGGGCGGCCTCGTACCTGATCATGCTGATCATCGGGGCTGCGATGTTCGGCATGTTCTACTTCATGACGTTCTTCATCCAGGGCGTGATGGGCTTCAGCGCGCTGAAGACCGGCGTGGCCTACCTGCCGTTCACCGCGGTGTTCATCGTGGGCTCGGGCATAGCCACCGGGCTCCTGCCGCGGGTCGGGCCCAAGCCATTGGTCACCATCGGCGCAGCGCTCATGACGGTCGGCCTGTTCTGGTTCGCCCAGGTGGACACGAACACCAAGTACTGGTCGGGCGTGTTCCCGCCGATGATGGTGATGGCGTCCGGCATGGCGCTGGCGTTCGTGACACTGACCGTCGTCGCAGTCACCAAGGTGAGGCACACCGACACCGGCTTGGCCTCCGCGCTGCTCAACGTCGGCCAGCAGGTCGGCGGCTCGATCGGCCTGGCGGTGCTCGCCACCGCCTTCGCGAGCGCGTCGAAGAGCGAAGGCAAGTCGCAGCTCGACAGCCTGACCGGGGCGTCGGAGCAGCACCTCCAGGAGCTGCTGTCCAGCGCACAGAGCGGCAAGCCGGCATCTCCTGCGGCGTACGCCGACCAGGCCGCAGTCGACGCGTTCCACACCGTGCAGGCCCACGGTGCCAGTCAGGGCTTCCTGGTGGCCGCGATCTTCGGGATCGTCGCCGTCGTGGCAGCCCTGGTGCTGATCAACGTCAAGAAGCGGGACGTGACCGAGGTGACCGAGACCGAGGCCGAGGCCGACGTCGCCGCGGCCGTTGCTTGATCCGCTAGCTGTCGCCTACCAGCCCAGGCCCGCTCAGACGGGCCTGGGCGTCGACATATCGTGCGGGGATGACGTCACGCGCCTACCTGTCCGAGCTGTTCGGCCTGGACGGCCGGGTCGCGGTCGTGACCGGCGGCAGTTCCGGCATCGGGCGGGCGATCGCCACCGCGCTCGCCCGGGCCGGGGCCGGCGTCGTGATCGTGGCGCGGCGTGAAGCGCAGCTTGCCGCCACCATCGATGAGCTAACCGCCGCCGGCTGCCGAGCCGCCGGGGTAAGCGCCGACCTGAGCTCGCGGGACGGCGTGCGGACCGCGGCCGAGGCAGCGACCGAACCGTTCGGCGAGCCCGACATCCTCGTCAACAGCGCCGGCATCAACCTCCGGCCGCCGCTCGACAAACTCAGCGACGACGTCTGGGACGTCACGATGGCGCTGAACCTCCACGCGCCGTACCTGCTCGGCCAACGGTTCGCCCCCGGCATGGCTGATCGTGGGTACGGGCGGCTCATCCACATCAGCTCGCAGCAGGCGCATCGCGCGTTCGTGCAGAGCGGCGCCTACGGCGTCTCGAAGGGCGCGCTCGAATCGCTGGCCCGATCGGAGGCCGAAGCCTGGTCGCCGCACGGGGTCACCAGCAACACGCTCGTGCCGGGCTTCGTGATGACGCCGCTCAATGCCCGGCTGTCGTCCGACCCACAGCGAGTTGCCGAGCTTGCGGCCCGGACGATGGTGGGACGCAATGGCCTGGCTGACGACTTTGCCGGCGTGGCGGTCTTGCTGGCCAGCGCCGCGTCCAGCTACATCACTGGACAGACGTTCTTTGTCGACGGCGGTTTTTCCGTCCATTGACGGATGTGTCAGCCCGCCGCGCGACGATAACGTGCCGATGCTCTGACTCCGCCGACCTATCGGGGGCGACGATGAGAAAGCAGCTTGGCATCCTGTCCGCCGCGGTATTGGTGGTCGCGGGTTTCGCGTCCACCACGCATGCCTCGGGGCGACCAAGCGCCCTCAGGGTCTGCTCGAACGGGCCGTTTCACACCGTCCAGTCCGCGATCGACGCGGCCCGGCCCGGCGACACCGTCCAGATCTGCGCCGGCACGTACGTCGAGGGCAACGGTGCGCAGGGCAGCAACGCGCTGACCATCACCAAGGACCTCACCCTCTCCGGTGCCGGCGCCGACCAGGTGCGCATCGAGGCACGACACGGTGCTCAGCTCGCCGAGAGCAGCCCGGACATCCATAGCGGCAAGGGTGTTCTCATTGCCGTGATCGGCGCAAACGTCGACATCAGCGGCGTGACCATCGACGCGAACGGGGCCAACGCGACGGCCGGCGTCGTGTACGTCGACGGGCAGGGCTCGATAAGCCGCGCACGCGTCACCGGCGTAGACGTCGACGAGAGCGCAAACGGCTATACGGTGCCGGGTGGATTTCGCAGTAGCCCGTTCGGTTTCGGCATCGCTCACGTGGGCGGATCACGTGCACTGACGATCGACCACACTCGCGTCGACCACTACAACGCGGCGGGCGTCGTCGTCGAAGGCGCCGGTAATACAGCCGTACTGACGAATGACCAGATCGCCGGGCGCAACCTGTGCCAGAACTACAACGACCCCACGGCAGGCGGCCCGACCGTCATCGACGGCGACTGCCAGGCGTCCGGCGGTAGCACCCCTATCCCGCCACCGCTGCCGCTCAGCACCGGACCGTTGTTCGGGCAAGACGGCGTGCGGGTGAGCGACGGCGCGGCGGTGGAAATGACCGGCGACACCGTGTCGTCGAATCTGGTCAACGGGGCAGGCTCGCCGATACAAAGTGTTTACGCCCCGACGCCGAACAACGACCCGTACCCGCTCGGCGACCATTCCGAGAACAATCAGAACCTCCGCCTCGCCGCCGGGGTGCGCCTCGTCGGTGCGGCCGCGTCGACTATTACGCGTAGCAACATCACCGACAACGCGTTCGGCGTGCTGAACACCACCACCGACGGCACGACGCCGAACACGGCGACCCCCGTGCTCGCCAAGGACAACTGGTGGGGGCTGCGCACCGGCACGGTCAACTTGCCGACGCCGGGGCCTGCGGTGTGGCCGGACATCGTCTCGCCGACCACGATCAACCCGCCGGTACCGGAGAATCCCGTCAATGGCAACCTGGTACCGGACGCCGCCTGCCCCACCGGGGTGTCGGACTCCGACGCAGTGACGTTCTGCCCGTACCGCTCGAGCGATCAGGCTGATTCGGCCGGCGGCGAGTATCCCATCGCAGACGCCCCGGGGCAGCCGAGCACGGGTGAGTGCAGCAACACTGTGCAGCTCGATCCGAACATCCCCAGCTACGACGACTTCTTCGGCACGACGCTCGGCAGCGGCACCACCGGGGACGGCCTGTCCGGCACGAACCCGTCGGCGAAGAAGACCGCGCAACTGAGCGCGTATATGCAAGCCGTCGTAGACGCCGTGAACGCACACGGTGGCAGCCGGGTTGCGGCCAAGATGGTCCAGGAAGGGACGAGCGTGCTCGGCGTGCCCCTCTACTACGTGGTGATCGGCACGCCCGACAACATCGCCAACCTCGACGCCGGCCGCAACGACCAGGCGTTCTGGCGTGGCGTCATCGACGGCACCACGTCGCCGAAGGAGGCGGTCGCACAGGTCGGCGAGCGGCCGGCGTTCGCCTGGATCACCGGCGCGCCGCACGGCAACGAGCCGGCAGGCGGTGAGGCGTCCGTCAAGGAGCTGTACGAGCTGGCCGCCCGCACCGACTGCGACAACGCAGCACGGCTCGCCAGCCTGGACACGTTCGTCCAGCCCGTCACCGCGCCCGACGACCGCGACCACAACAACCGCACGACCGCGTGGTCGTTTGACCCGAACCGCGACCGCGGCACGTTCCACCAGCCGGAGAACGAAGGTCTGATCAAGGCGATCACCCAATATCCCGGGCTGTTCTTCATCGACGCGCACCAGCAGACGTCCGGCTACTTCTTCCCGCCCGACCAGGACGCAGCGCATCACGAGATTGCGCATTCGGCGCTGGACGCGATCCAGAACGTGATCGGCCCGGCCATCCAGAACGCGTTCAACGACCAGACCGGCCAGTATCGGAACTACAACACCTACGACATGTTCGTGCCTGAGTACGGCGACACCGTGCCTGCGCTGCTGCAGGGCGGGGCGGGCATGACCTACGAGAAGGGCAACAACGAGAGCTACGGCAAGCAGGTCTACGACCACTACCTCGCGATGGACACGACGGTGAACGTCGTTGCCGACAACAAGGACGCCCTGCAGACCGCGTGGATCCAGCAGTGGCCGGAGGCCGTCGACCAGGGCGAGAACTGCTTCGTGCAGCACAACACCCAGGTCAGCCCGCCGATCATCGATCAGTACGAGATCGGGCAGAGCAGCATCGACCAGGAGCCGAACACCGACGTGTGCGGCTACTACTACCTGCCCGGCAAGCACTCAGGTGATGTCGCCGAGACGATCGCCGAGCTCCAGTTCGTCGGGGTCCGCGTATACCGGCTCGACCACACGGTGACCGTGTCGAGCGCACACCGGTTCGGCGACTTCGCCGTCGACACGCCGCCCGGGCAGTCGCCGGTGCGCACGAGCACGGTGACCCTACCTGCAGGCACGCTGTACATCCCGCTCGAGCAGGGCACCAAGCACTGGATCCAAGCGGTGCTCGGCGAGAATCCCTACCTGCCGTTCAACTACAACTACGACGTCGTGACGTGGTCGTACTCGCTGCTGCGCGGCTTTGCCGGCGACGGTTTCCTCACTCAGCCGCTACCGCAGAACGCCAAGCTGCGGCCGATCGACGATGTGCAGCTGGGCACGACACCGGCGTCGCCACAGGCGGTGTACACCTTCAACACCGACTCGGCAGCCGCGCTGGCTATGGTGAATCAGCTGCTCGGACAGGGTGCTTCGGTGTCGCGCGCGACAACGGCGTTCGAGGCCGACGGCGTGCCCTTCGACAGCGGCGCGGCGCTTGTGTCGGACGTGCCACTGGCCACGCTCGCGAGCGACGCGGCCCGCTGGCAGACGCCGGTGTACGGCCTGCCCGGCTATCCGGTCGCGCACCGCGCCGCGACCTTGCCGAAGATCGCCATCTACACCGGCGGCACTACGGTGCCGACCAACCCGGCGTTCCACACCACCGGTGCCGACGACGGATACTGCCGCTCCACCACGTACTGCGAGGCGATGTTCGACCTCACCCAGCGGGAGGGCGTTCCCACGTCGCAGATCGGCCAGCTGACCTCGACCGACCTTGCAAATGGAGTGCTGCAAAGCGGTGGGTACACGGCGCTCATCAACCCGGGCTCGACGATCTCGGCGACGACGCCGGTCGGGACACTGGGCACACCGGCCCAGGCGGTGCAGGCGTTCGTCAACGCAGGTGGGACATACCTGGGGACCAGCGCGGGCGGTGCGACGAGTGCCCGCAACGCCGGCATAACCACGCTGAACACCAACACAATCAGTGGTATCAACACCCCGGGCTCTACGTTCGACGCAACCTGGAACACCGCCGATCCGGCGGGCTGGGGAATGGATGCCGGTGGCTGGATTTACCGCGAGTCGAGCAATGACCCGAACTTCGACCCGGCGACACTCGCCGGCGACGGCGGCAGCATCCCGCCCGCAACGGCGGTCGCCACGTTCGGACCGGCCGGCGACTGCGGCGGACCGGCCGGATTCGGCAACTGCTACGGCTACGAGGTCAACGCCAATGCCAACCTGCCCGGGCGTCCGGCCGTTGTCGACCAGCCGTTCGGTGCGGGGCATGCGATCATGCTCGGCTTCGACCCGTGGTACCGGTCCTGGACAGCACAGGGCGAGCGTCTCGTGCTGAACGCGCTGCTCTACCCGAGCGGCGCCACCGAACCGGTCAGCGTCGCAGCGTTGCCGCAGGTCGCCAACCGTCCGATGAACCCCAGCGGCGGCCGTCCCGGAGTGCCCGCAGACCGAGACCGCCCTAACTCACCCTAACCCCGCCCTGACCCGGCCCTGACCCGGCGTGATCTTGGACTTGCGGCTGCTATTCGACCCCAAGTCCAAGATCATCGGAGGGACTTGGCTGAGGGAGTCGTTGAGGAGGATGACGTCATGATCCGACGGCTGGTGGCCGTGTCCATACTGGTTCTTGCCGCCGCGCCCGCCGGTGCCGCTGCAGCTGCTAACCCGCCGCCGGGCATAGCGATGCAATGCGGCTCAGGTGCCCACACGCTCTCGCACTTCGGCGACCACGTGTACCCGGAGACCGGCAACGGCGGATACACCAGCCTGCACACCGACATCAACATGGTGTACGACGCACCCAGCAATCAGTTCCTCCCGGGCAACGGCGTCGTGCTCACCCTGCGCGCGACCCAGTGTCTGACCGACTTCAGCCTCGACTTCGAGCGCCACGGCGTAGATGCCAACGGCGGCCCGGACATGGCGGTCAACTCCGTGTTCGTCCACGGGCACGAGGCGTCGTTCAAGTTCGTGCAGCCGACCTTCCCCGGTGACCCGAACGGCCAGGACGACCCCGACCCGCTGGCCCATCAGGCGGGCCAAGTCAACCCGGTCGGCGGGCCGCAGCACAACCCGCTCCCGCCGGCGTGCAGCCCGCAGGTGACGGGCCGCGACGTCAACGCGCAGAACGGTGAGCCGTGCGCGGCGGACAAGCTGGTGATCACGCCGTTCGAGCACATCCCGAACAACGCGGTCTTCAAGGTCACGGTCTACTACACCGGCCGCCCGGGCGTTCACACCGACGGCGACGGCACGACCGACGGCTGGTTCCGTAACGAGGTGCCTCCGGGCGACGGCGGCTTCGTCACGACCGAGCCAGTCGGCAGCGAGAGCTGGATGCCGCTGAACAACCACCCGAGCGCGAAGCCGACCTACGACTTCTACGACACGGTCAACGCCGGTAAGACGGCGATCGCGAACGGCATCCTGCGTTCAACCCAGCACAACGAGCCCGACGCGCTGTTCCCCGGCGGATCGACCACGTTCCACTGGCAGTCGCCCGCACCCATCGCGAACTACCTGGTCGAGAACAGCGTCGGCGACTACAACCTGACGTGGCGCGACGCCGCCGACGGCATCCGGTACTACGAGGCGCAGGCCGGCGGCATCGACCCCGTGCAGCAGCAAGCCAACATGGCGATTATGGATCAGCAGCAGGACATCACCGATTTCCAAACCCAGTTCAACGGCCCGTTCCCGTTCACGTCGAACGGCATCCTCGTCGGCATCCCGGAAGCGGGGTTCGAGGAGGAGATGCAGACGATGATCACCTTCCAGGGCGGCCGGATCGGATTGCAAACCTTCAACCACGAGAACATGCACCAGTGGTGGGGCGACAGCGTCACCGAGGGCAACTACAACCTGACGTTCTTCAAGGAGGGCATGGCGCGCCTCGGTGAGTACCTGTTCAACGCCCGCAACGCCGCGACCGCAGCGGGCGGCATGGGCACGCCGGCCGGCGACGCGGCGTTCGACGCGAGCCTGGTGAGCCGCTTCAATACGAACTACGCCAACACCGGCAGCATGTGGATCAGCGCGCCGTCGGACCCGACACCGGCCCGACTGTTCACCTCCGCCACCACCTACAACCGCCCGGCCACGGCGTACATCGCGCTCCGGCAGATCCTCGGCAAGGACAACTTCACGGCGGCGTTGCAGCAGATGCAGCGGGACTTCCGGCACTCGAGCATTACCGAGGCCCAACTGGAGGCCGGATTCCAGGCGTTCCTGCCGAACCAAAGCGCCGCGTGCCATGCCCGTCTCGACGAGTTCTTCACCCAGTGGTTCGACACCGTGTACGCGTCCGGCGGCGGGGCCAACCGGCCGCAGCTCACCGGTCCGGGACTGGCGGGTCCGGGCTTCTACGACGCAGATGGCAGCTGCGGTTAGGCAGCAGTCGCCCGCCTGTTACTGAACCAAGCCGGGTCCGCCTTCGTACCACTCAGCAGAGAATCTGCTGAGTACTCGGGGGCAAATGGCTGTGGTCTGCACCACTGTGGACACTTACATTCCGGCGATGGAGCTCCTCGAACGCGGTCGCTTTCTGGATGTTCTCGACGAGTACGCCAGGGACGCGGCCGCAGGATCGGGCCGGTTCGTGTTGCTCGCAGGCGAGGCCGGCGTCGGCAAGACGTCGCTCCTCGAAGCATTCCGTGAGCGCCGGCCGGAACTGCGCTGGCTCTGGGGGGCATGCGACGGGAGCTTCACACCGCGCCCGTTGGGTCCGCTGTACGAAATTGCGATGGACGTCGGTGGCCGTCCCGCCGAGCTGTGCACGAACGGCGCGGACCGGCGCGAACTGTTCGCAGCCTTCCTGGACGAATTGAATGGTGCCGACGGGACGGTTGTCGTCATCGAGGATCTGCACTGGGCCGATGACGCCACGCTGGACTGGCTTCGGCACCTGGCGCGGCGAGTCGCCGGCATTCCGGCGATGGTGGTCGCGAGTTACCGCGACGACGAACCGGCGAGCGACAACCCGCTGCGCGGCGTCATCGGCCAGGTCGTGACACATCGCGGCACCCGCCGAATGTCGCTGCCAACGCTCACCGTCGAGGCCGTGCGGGAGCTTGCCGCGCAAACCGACGCAGACGCCGACGAGCTCTACCGGCTCACCGGCGGCGTTCCCTTCTATATCGCGGAAGTACTGCGCGGCTACCCCGGCGAAGTGCCGGTAACGGTCGCCGACATCGTCACCACGCGCATGTCACGCCTGTCGGCGAACGCCCGCAAACTGCTCGCAGCGGCGGCCGTCATAGCTCGGCCCGCCGACCCGCAACTTATGGCGATCGTCGCGGGCGTCGACGCGTCCGCCCTGGACGAGTGCATGGAATCCGGCGCCCTGATCGGCGGTCCGGTCGCATATCACTTCCGCCACGAGATCACCCGAATGGCCGTCGAGCGGGCCACCCCGGCCCACAGCCGCTCGCAATTGCATGCCGCTGCGCTCGCACAGCTGGAACGATCGACGCCGACTGATCACGCTCGGCTGGCCCACCACGCCGAATCCGCCGGCGATTCGGCGAGGGCATTCCAGTACGCACGACTCGCCGCATACACGGCGTTCGCAATGCGCTCTAATCGCGAGGCCGTCGCCCAGTTCCAACGCGCCCTGCGATTCGCAGACGGCGCCGGCCCCGACGTACACGCCGCCCTGCGCGAGGGACTGGCCACGGCGCTCGCCCTCATGGATCACTGGGAAGAGTCGACAGCGCAACGCCGAGAGGCATTGGCGCTTCGCCGGCAGCTCGGAGATCCGGTCAAGATCAGCCAGAACCTGCGCGGGCTCTCCAAGTGCTTGTGGCGGCTGTGCCGCGGTGAAGAGAGCGACCGTGCCGCCGAGGAGGCGTACACCGTGATGGCCGGCGCTGTGCCGTCCGTGGAGAGGGCCTGGGCTCACGTGATGTACGCCTTGTCGTTGGGCAGCAGCGCACGGCTGCATGAGGGCCTAGAACGAGCTGAGGAAGCGCTGCGACAGGCGGAGGCGCTTGATTGCACGGAAGTCATGGCGTATGCGCTCACCACGATAGGAGCGTTCCGTTTCCTGATGGGCCAGGACGGGTTTGCCGACATAGAGCGCTCAATCGATATCGCGCGCAAACACGGATTGGATGAGCAGGCGGCGCGAGGTTACGCGGATATCTACCAGGCCGCCGTCGACCGATTCCGGTTTGCCGACTACGAACACGTATTTGTCGAAGGCATTGCGTTTTGCCGAGAGAACGAGATGCGCACGTACAGTGTCTGCATCCGCGGCAGCCGGGCCACGGCATTTCTGCACATGGGACGTTTCACCGAGGCAGCCCAGCTTGCCGGCGACACACTTCGCGAGACGATATCGCCGATCAATCGGCTACATCTGCTCATTCCGTTGGCAACGGCGCGGCTACGGATGGGCGATCCCGAAGGCAACGCGCTGCTCGACGAAGCCTGGCAGCTCGCCGTCGAGGTCGGCGAGGTGCAATGGCAGCTGCTACTTGCCTGGGCATGGGCAGAAGCGGCGTGGTTGGGTGGCGATCCTAGCGCGCTGGACCCGCGCGCCACGGCCGTCTACGAAGCCTCGGCTGGCCATGACCCATGGCTGGTGGCCGGCCTGGCCGTAAGGCTTGATCGCATAGGCAGGTTGAGCTGGCGCCCTGACGACCTTCCCGAGCCTTACGTGTACGAACTCGACGGGAACTACGCGGCGGCGGCGAAGTGGTGGCGTTCCGCCGGCTGTCCGTTCGACGAGGCGGTGCTACTCGCCCGTTCCCACGACGATTCGTCGCTTCGCGCGCTGGAGATCTTCACAACGCTGGAGGCAGCGCCGGCGGCGGCATACGTGCGACGACACCTGCGAGCGGCGGGACACACGTCGGTTCCGCGCGGACCGCGCGCGGCTACCAGGGCGGATCCCAATGGACTGACCCCTCGCGAGGCAGAAGTGCTCGAATTTCTTCGGGAGGGCTTGTCGAACGCGGCGATATCGCGGCGAATGTTCATTTCTGAGCGGACGGTGCATCACCACGTCTCGGCAGTGCTCGCCAAGATGGGCGTGCAATCCCGCGGCGATGTCCATCGTGCCCACGATGCTGGATTGCCCGCCAGAAAATAGGCAAGCGCATCGCCAGTATGGGCATCGTCGGCCGATTACGGGTCGGCATCGCGTCCCTAGCGTAGTGATCAACGCGACGCGGACCGACCGCGGAGCTAGATCGGACGCGAGGAGTTCGACATGCCACTTTTCATGGATATCCACACGATCCCTGACGGAGTATCCGCAGATGACGTCGCCAAGGCCCACATGGCCGACCTGCAAACCCAGGACAACTACGACGTGGACTATCTCCGGTACTGGGTCAACGAGCCGCAGGGCAAGGTGTTCTGCCTCGTAGAGGCGCCGTCGTCAGACGCTGCCGCGACGGTCCATCGCGAGGCCCACGGCCTGCTGGCCGATGAGATCTACGCGGTGCAGGAAGGTGCCTGACATGAAGATCAAGCACGCGATCTGGTCGGCTGTCGCTGTCGTCGCATTGTCGGGCGGGGGCGCCGCCGCGGCGGCATCCGTTGCGACGGCGCAGCCGCACAACTCGCTCGATCAGCTGCGCCACGCCACGGACAAGTTCCACAGCATCGCTGTCGCGGAACAGAACAAGTACGGCCTGCTCACCGACGTGGACGGTATCGCCTGCATCGACATGCCAGGCATGGGCGGCATGGGCGTCCACTGGGCCAACTCGGCACTGGTGAACGACCCTGCGATCCTGCCCGACCAGCCCGAGGCCATGGTCTATGCCCCGGATAGGGACGGCACGCTGCGCTTGGCCGCCGTCGAATACGTTGTCGTCAAAGCGGCATGGGATGCCACTCACAGCGCCCCGCCCACGCTGTTCGGCCACACGTTCAACCTGACGGACGCCCCTAACCGTTTCGGCTTGCCAGCGTTCTACTCGCTGCACGTCTGGGCGTGGCAGCACAATCCTGCCGGGACATTCGAGATGTGGAATCCCCGTGTCCATTGCCCGGCCTGATCGATAAACCCATCCAGAAACCAGAAACAGAGGAGTTCCACAATGTCTCGCCGTCTCGTCACCGCACTCACCTCGTCGGTCCTCGCCAGCATTGGGCTGATCGCCGGCTACCTTGCGACGGCAGGTGTGGCGTCCGCCATGCCGGTGCCGGATCCCGCCAGCGGCGGCGTCCTGACGGACGTCGCCCCACCGGCACCTGCCATCACGGTCGTGCACCACAGCTCGCCGCTGTGGGCGTTCGTGGTGGTCGCGCTCGTCGCCGCCACCACGACGCTCACGATCAGCCTGGCTGTGGGCTCGGTTCGCCGCTCGCGCCGTCGCCTCCAGCCGGCGTAAGCACACCCTTCGCGATGATCTTGGACTTATGGCTGCTATTCGGCCACAAGTCCAAGATCATCGCACGTACCGGATCGAGCGCCTACGGTTGACGCGACCGACAGTGTTACTTAACGTGCGCGCGGTGACGGAGACGATTGCGGTTGACCGCCTGGTGCGCATTGGGCTGACTCGTTACGAGGCACGTGTCTACGTGGCGCTCATCCGGCGCGATGGCTGGACCGCAGCAGACATTGCGCGCACCACCGGCGTGCCACGCCCGCGCGTGTACGACGTGCTCGCGAGCCTGGTAGCGAAAGGGCTGGCCGCGGAACGTCCGGGCAGCGCGGCCAAGTATGTGGCCGTCGATCCCGAGCAGGCGATGCGGCGGCTCGTGGAAGGGCACGAGCAGCGGATGGAGCTGGTGCGCGACGAGGCCCGTGCCGCCGCCCGTGAGCTCGCACAGCCATTCACTGAGGGCAACAAGCACCAGGACCCGCTCGACTACGTGGAGGTCATCCGCGACCGGCAGACCCTGGCGCGACGCTTCGATGAGCTTCAGGCGGCGGTCACCACCGAGCTGCTGGCGTTCAGCAAGGAGCCGGCGGTGGTGGACGTCGAGCGCAACGAGGTCGGCATGAAGACCGCGTCCGAGCATCTGGTGCGAAGCATCTACGAGTTCTCGCTGCTGCGCGATCCGGTGCGGCGGGCCGGCGTGCGCCGGTTCGTGGACCTCGGCGAGCATGCCCGGTTCGTCGAGCGGCTGCCGACGAAGCTGGCCATCATCGACGAACGGATCGTGATGTTCGCGCTGTCCAATCCGGTGGCAGGCGTGGACGACTTGACCTCGGTGGTGATCGAGCACGCCGACCTTGCGGCGGTGCTCAAGATCGCGTTCGAGGCGGTTTGGCAGAAGGGTCTCACGCTGGACGAAGCGTGCGCCCGGATGGGCATTTGAGGGTTCGGCACGAACCAGCCGAATTTCCGATATTCCCTTGACGAGACGACTACCAGGTTCGTAGCGTTCGCCGTACTCCAGCTGTACCACGGTAGGTGGTACACGGTGATCTTCGAGGAGTCCACGTGCGGATCGCCCCAATTGCTGTTGTCGTCGCGATGGTCGCCTCCGCTGTCGGAGGCGTCGCGCACGCTGCTCCGCTGCCCTCACCGGCAGGCCCCACCTCGCCAGCGGCGGGCACGCAGCAGTTCCGGCTCTACGACGGATCGAACGTGACTCTCGGCGCCGACGGGCTGGGCGTGCGCACCGACGCTCGCGGCCGACAGCATCCGTTCAGCATGGTGTT
>DATFRC010000077.1:0-21326 GCA_035263725.1 Jatrophihabitantaceae bacterium
TCAGCCGGTGGGGCGATCACCCCGTTCCCGGTGGACTTCGCCGCCGACGGCATCGCCGAGATGCTTATCGGCTTCGCCGCTCGCCGGCGCTCGTTCTCCCGCGTCGACCGGCCGCGCACGGTAGCGCTACGTCCCTCTGACGCCGACGGGTGGACGATCACGCTCGCGCCGGACGGCGTTCACTCCACGCCCCGCGCCGGCCCGGCCGAGGCGACCGCCAGCGGCACTGCCTCGGACCTGTACCTCTGGGTATGGAACCGCCCCGCGCCCGTCGTAGTCGACGGCGACCCCGACGTCGCCGCCTTATGGCATCACGTGCGAGTCCGCTGGGCTTGAGAGTGGCGATGAGCGCTCGCGCGAAGAGCGCGCCGCCGCGACGCGGTCCGCGCCGAAGGCGTGGAGCGGAGCTGCGGGTCCACCCGAGCGCAGCGAGCGGTGGGAACGCAGATTCGCGTACGGCGTGATAGATCAGCGCGAGCGCTCATTGCCCGGTGGTTGCGTTCTTGGTGGCTCGGTCGCGTTTCCGCCGACGCGGGCGCTCATTGCTCTCCTAGGTGGCTGACTACGGTCTCGGTGATGTCGCCGAGCGCCTTGATCTGCTCCGGTGACAGCACGTCGATGATGTGCCGGCGCACTGACTCCACGTGATGCGGCGCCGCCTGCTCGATCGTGCGCAGTCCCTCTTCGGTGAGCACGACGACCGAGCCGCGCGCGTCCGACTCGCACTCCTCACGGCGTACCAGACCGCGCTGCTCCATGCGGCTGATGTGGTGCGAGAGCCGGCTCTGCGACCAGAGCATCCGGGCGGCAAGCTCGCTGAGCCGGCCGCGGTGATCGGAAGCCGCGGAGAGATTGGACAGCACGTCGTAGTCCGGCTCGGACAATCCCGAATCGCGAGCCAGGTCGCGGTTCACCGCCGTGTTGAGCAGGAGGAACATGCGGCGGTATCCCAGCCAGGCCCGCATCTCCGCGTCGTTCAGCCACCGCGTCATGCAGCCCAGCCTAGCGGGTTACTTGACATGTCAGGTAGATTGATGACATGTCAAGTAGACTGCTGAAGCTGTATGGGGGGCTGGTGCTGTTCGGCGTCAGCATGGCGCTGATGTTGCGAGCCCGGCTCGGCCTTGATTCGTGGGACGTGCTGCATCAAGGAATCTCGCAGCGCTCGGGCCTTGCGTTCGGCTGGGTGGTCATTGCTGTCGGCGCGCTGGTGCTGCTGCTGTGGGTGCCGTTGCGGCAGCGTCCCGGCCTCGGGACGGTCAGCAACGTCATCGTCGTGGGGCTCGCAGTCGATGTCGCGTTGGACGTGCTGCCTGCGCCGGCGCCGATGGGGGCGCGTGTCGCGTTCCTAGCGGTCGGCATCGTCGCGAACGGCGTGGCCACCGGGCTCTACATCGGCGCCGGCCTCGGCCCCGGACCGCGTGACGGGCTGATGACCGCACTGGCTGCGCGGGGCCACTCGATCCGCGTGGTGCGCACGTCGATCGAGCTGACCGTACTCGGCGCCGGTTGGCTACTCGGCGGATCGGTCGGCGTCGGAACCGTGGCGTACGCGCTGGCAATCGGCCCGCTGGCGCACTACTTCATCCCGCGCTTTGCCGAGCGCCCTATGACGTCGGCCAGCGCCGGAAATTCAGGTAGGACCGGCTCGGCGTCGGGCCCCGCTGCCCCTGGTAACGGGAGCCGGCGGCAGCCGAACCGTACGGATTACGCGCTGCGCTCGACAGCCGGAACAGGCACAGCTGGCCGATCTTCATGCCCGGCCAGAGCATGATCGGCAGGTTCGCGACATTCGACAGCTCCAGCGTGAGGTGCCCGGTGAAGCCGGGGTCGATGAAACCCGCTGTCGAGTGGGTCAGCAGGCCGAGCCGGCCCAGTGAGCTCTTGCCTTCGAGCCGTCCCGCCAGGTCGTCCGGCAGGGTGACGACCTCGAGCGTCGAGCCCAGGACGAACTCGCCGGGGTGCAGCACGAACGGATCGTCGCCCTTCGGCTCGATCAGCGACGTGAGCTCGTCCTGTTGCAGGCCGGGGTCGATGTGCGTGTACTGCGTGTTGTTGAACACCCGGAAGTAGCGGTCCAGCCGCACGTCCACACTGGACGGCTGGAGGAGTTCGGCGTCCCACGGATCAACGACGAGTCGGCCGGACTCAACAGCCGCGATGATGTCGCGGTCGCTCAGCAGCATGACAGCACAGGCTAGTCGGGCGGAGCGTCGAGCCACCCGGAACGTACGGCCTGCACGCCGAGCTGGAAGCGGCTGTTTACGCCGGCGCGTGCCTGCAGACGTTCCAGGTAGCGGAAGAACGTGCGGCGGCTGATCCGTAGCGTGCGGATGATCGTTTCGTCGGCGACGCCGGCCGAAAGCAGGGCGAGTAGCCGCTGCTCAATCGGCTCCAGGCGACTGCCCGCCTCGCCGGACGGCATGATCGGCAGCGCGGCGCGCCAGGCCAGCTCGAACAACCCGACCAGTGCCGAGAGCAGGCTGCTCGGGCGCACGATCAGCAATGCCCGGTTCGCTGCTGCCTCACCGATCGGCAGCGCGACGAGGGCCATGGTGTCGTCGACGATGCTCAGCTTGACCGGCACGTCGTGCATCACCCGGGCCTGCTCGCCGGCCTTCATGCACGGCAACACGTTGCCATCGAGGTAGCCCTCCTGCTCCAGCGACGACTGGGAGTAGACGACGCGGTAGCGGATGCCCCGTGCCAGGTTGTCGAGCTCGGTGTCATTGCCGGTGCTGGGCATGTAATACGGCGGCGAATCGAGCCGGCGGATCTCGTGGTTGACGTTCCGCTCGGCCTGCTCGACACGTTCGAGCATCGCCGGGCCGGTGACCACATCGACGAGGTGATCGGTCGCCGGCGAAAGCCGGGTACGTCGAAACTCCGCGTACGCGTTGAGCGTCGCCACCATGGCGGCATTTACCTCGGACTCGCGGCGTGCGGTCAGCACCTTCAGCCCCGCATCGGGGGCCACCGGTGCGTAGCGCTCGTCGGCCGAGCTGGTGCGTCCGACCAGGCCCGCGTCGATCAGTTCGGTCAGAGCTTTGTGCACTTCGTCGGCGGATAGGACGTTCGTGCCTGCCAGCTCGTCCAGGCCGGCAGCACCGCCGTCCAGCAGGGCGCGATACACCTGCGCGGCCTGATCGTTCAGCCCGAGCAAGTTCAGATGACTCGCAAGATCATCTGCGCGCATCACACCACCCCAGTTCCGATCCTTGCCCACTCCATCTAAGCCGCCTGATCGCCCGGCCGGTTGCGCGATGGCCGCATGTTGCCGAACTGTGTCGTTGGCGTCGCGGTGCCAGCCACGCTCGTGTCACTGGCACGTCGGCGGGTGCACGTCCAACCTGGCGAGGTGTAGAAATCTTCTCGCCGCGGGTGGCGTCCGCCCATCACCCGGGTCGCGCTCAGCTGGGCCGGCGGTTCCCCCAGGCCGCCGCTGCACGAGGGGCAGATACTCGGGTGTCTGCCCCTCACGCGCGCTGCAGGGCTTGGCACCCGCAGCCTGTAGCATGACGGCCGTTCGCGGGTGTAGTTCAATGGCAGAACATCAGCTTCCCAAGCTGACAGTGCGGGTTCGATTCCCGTCACCCGCTCCATGTGATCTCTCAAGACATCGGAATGGTCTGAACCCTCAGTGGGTGAAGTCTGCCTGCCCAGCACTGGTTCGGCAGGGCCGCTTCGAAACGCACGTAGGAGGACTTCGGCCGCTTGGCCGGGGCAGGTAGCCGATCGCCCGGTCCGCCTTCGGACCAGCGATCAGGCCCTTGATGTGGAGACGCTTCTCCCCGATCCGATGGGCCATCCGCTCTGCCTTTGCCGAGATCCAATCAAGCGGTGGCGTCGGACCGGCGCGGCATGATCGATGCGTGACGTACCGGGAGCAGGCGACGGCCGTGCCGGGCGTGGTGCTGTGGCAGCGCACGACCGATGGGCGTACGCGCATCCTGCCCGACGGCTGCCTCGATCTGATCTGGGACGGCCGGCAGCTATTCGTCGCCGGACCCGATAGTGCCGCCCGATGGCACGACTGCGCACGCGGCACCAGCTACGTGGCGCTGCGTTTCCATTACGGCGTCGGCCCCGCGTTGCTGCGCGTCCCGGCCAACGAACTGTCCGACCGCAGCGTCCGCCTGGACGAGTTGCTGCCGGCGACGGCCGCCCGGCGCCTCGCCGAGCAGGTCGCCGACCGTCCGGTCGAGGCGCTCACCGGGTGGCTGACGCGGCGCGCCGCCGAGCAGACAGTCGACCCGCTCGGCCGGTGGGTGCATGCGATGGCCAGCACGGCCACTCCGGTCGCGCTCATGGCCGACCGCCTCGGGATGAGTGCTCGGCAACTGCATCGGCGCTGCCTGCCGCTGTTCGGGTACGGACCTCGCAGACTGGCCGGCATCCTGCGCCTCCGCCGGGCGCTGGACCTCGCGCGAACCGGCGTGCCGCTCGCCGCCGTGGCGGCACGCTGCGGCTACGCCGACCAGGCTCACCTGTGCCGTGATGCGCTCGCGCTCGGCCGCGGCACCCCGGCCGTGCTACGCCGGGAGAAGCGCGAAGAGGTCGACGGGGTTGCCGTCGGGATCGCGGACGACGGCATACCGCATTCCCCAGAAGGCATCCCACGGCTCTAGATGGCCCGCGTAGCCGGCCCCGGTGAGCTCGGCCCAGGCGGCATCGACTTCGGCGGGGCTGTCGCATCCGAATGCGAGCGCCATGCGATGGCCGTCGCCGGCCGGGCGCGTCCAGTCTTTGTCGAACGAGCGGATCGTGTCCTCGGTGTCGAACGCGAGCCGCAGGCCGCCGCCGAGGTCGATGTCCACGTGCGGTTGCTGGTCGGCGTCGGCGGGAATGTCGAGGCCCAGGCGGCGGTAGAAGGCCAGCGACGCGGCCATGTCGGCGACCACCAGCTCGACCAGGGATAGACGAAGGTTCATGTGGCGAACGTAGCCGCGGTCACCGTGAGCCGTCTTGGACGTTTCGGACGTTGGCGCGTGCGCTAGGTCGCTGGGTACTGGTCGTGCCGCGCCCATAGCTCGATCCACTCGTCGTCGCTGAGCTGCCGGCCCGAGTTGCCGATCTCGGCGAGTTCCTCGAAGTACCGCTCACGTGGTGGGCCCGGCGCGAACAGGATGAGCATGGACGCCGGCTCGCCACTGGTGTTATGGAATGCGTGGATGCCGCCCGGAGGTACGTAAACGAAGTCGCCCGGCTGGGCGTCCAGCCAGGCAGCGCCGTCGAACAGCGCGACGGTCCCGCGCGTGACGTAGAACGACTCCGAGAACGTCTTGTGAAAGTGGGCGTCCGGACCGCCGCCCTGTGACCCCATGTTCCACTCGAACAGCCCAAACCGTTCGTCGGTCAGGCTGCCGGGCGCGACAAAACGCACCTGGGTGCCGGAGCGCATCGTCAGCTCCGGTACGCCGCCTATCACGCGGCGCACCGCGCTGGCCTCGCCGACATCCTTCGCGTATGACATGGCCCCACTGAATCACGAGCGTCACGCCCGCGTGTACCGGGTTTCCATGTCCCAGTTACGCGGCGCTACCCCGTAGCCTGTTGCCAGCTGAAAGCGAGGTCAATGAAGCTCAAGAAGGCTCGGGTCCAGAACTACTGGTCGATTCACGACAGTGGGTGGTTCGACGTAGAGGCCGACAAAACGGTCATCGTCGGTCCCAACGAGGCGGGCAAGACCGCCCTGTTGCGCGCGCTCCAGACGGTGAACCTGCCGCCCGGTCGCAAGCTCGAGCTCGATCCGCTGCGGGACTACCCGCGCTCGCGCTACCGCGAGATCGACGAGGGCCTTGTCGAGCTGTCCGACGTCGTCGTCGCGACCGCCGTGTTCGACCTCGAGGACTACGACCGGGTGGTGCTCGGCGAGTTCGCACCTCACCTCGAGACCGCACGGGAACTGCACCTGCAGCGCTACTACGACGGCTCCCGGCGGTACTGGTTCGGTGAGCTCGCCATGTGGTCTCGCTACGCGGACGTAACGAAGCCGCTGGACGTACTGCGCGCCGCGCTCGCGAGGGAGGCGACGGCGGACGACGCGCGAAACGCTGAGGCGGCGCAGGCCGCGCTTGACGCCCTGGCGCGGTTGACGACGCGGTGGGAGCCCGCCACCACGCTGCGCGAGACCCGCGCCACGGGGCTGCTCGCCTGGCTGGACACGATCGCCTCGCGGCTCGACGCGGACGACCCGGCAATCGGACAGGCGGTCGGCGTGGTACGCGAGGCGGCTCGTCGGGACGCGCACACCGACGAGGCCTTCGAGGCGATCGAGGGGCACATCCCGCTCTTCGTGTACTTCTCGCAGTACGTGAAGGTGCAGCCGCGCATCCACCTAGGCCGGCTCGCCGCGCAGGAAGCCGCAGGCGACATAGACGAGGAGTACGACTTCGGCAACCTGTGCCTGCTGCGTTATCTGGGGCTGAGCGCCTTCGAGCTCGCAGAGCTGGGCCGCGGCATCCCGGATGTCCGCAATGAGCGCGGTGAGACCGTCCCGCCCAGCCACGAGGAGATTGCCGAGTACCAGGCCCGCCTCGACCGACGCGGGTACAAGCTCAATATCGCCGCGAACACGCTCACCAAGGCGATCAACGCGGTATGGGGCGAGGAGCGCGAGGTCGACATCCTGCCGGACGGGCAGTATCTCAAGGTCGTCGTGCGCAACGAGGACGGCGCCCGGGTCGAGCTCGACCAGGGCTCGGAGGGGTTCCGCTGGCTCGTGTCGTTCCACGTCGTCTTCGAGGCGCAGGCGCGCAGCAACGAGTCGAACGCCGTGCTGTTACTCGACGAGCCCGGCGTGAGCCTGCACGCGCTCAAGCAGGAGGCGTTCCGCGAGACGATCACCAAATTGGCGGCACGCAACCAGACGCTTTTCACCACTCACTCGCCGTTCATGGTCGGCAGCGACGAGATGAATCGGGTGCGCATCGTCGAGTTACCTAGCCGCGCGACCGGCACCGTCGTGCACCAGGACTTCGCGGTGGGCGATGCTCGCAGCCTGTTCCTGCTGCAGTCGCATTTCGGTTACGTGCTGGGTCAGGCGCTGTTCGAGCAGCAGCGCAATCTGGTGGTCGAGGGCATCACCGACTACTGGTACCTGCTGACGCTGTCGGACGCGGCGCGAGAGGCCGGCGAGGCGGCGCTGGACGACGAGCTCTCGATCGTGCCCGCCGGCGACGCCGGCAAGATCGTCTACCACGCCAGCGTCCTGAACTCCCGCGGCTGGCGGGTTGCGGCGCTGTTCGACTCAGACGCCGCCGGCAGGGCCGCCGCGGAGGATGAAGCGTTCGTTCACCTCATGAAGAAGGAGCGCATCTACTTCGTCGGCGACTTCTACGACGGAATCGTCGAGCAGCCCGAGCTCGAGGATCTGCTGCGCGGCACGCTGCTACGGGTCGCACGTGACGAACTGGGTATCGACGCGTTCGAGCGGGCCGTGGCCCAGCCGCGCCGATCCGTGTGCGACCTGCTCGGCGACGGCGTCGGCCGGTCGTTCTCGAAGTACCGCCTGGCCAAGGCCTTTCTCCGGTGGATGCGCTACCACAGCTTCGCCGACCTGTCCGACCAGGAGCGCTACGTCCTGCTCGAGCTGTTCGCCGCGGTCAACCAGGCAACCGTCTGACTGACGCCTCAGGCCACGGGCGTGGCACTATCGGCGGCCTGAGCGGCCCGGGCGGCCCGGCACTCGGGCGACTCCAGCCCGGCGACGACCACCGAGCCGATCCGCTCGAGTTGCGTGACCTGCTGCGGCGTGAGCCGATCGATCAGGTGCCTGCGCACCGCGGCAACGTGGCCGGGCGCGGCCTCTTCGAGTGCGGCGAATCCGACGTCGGTCAGTCCCGCGATCTGCCCGCGCTTGTCGGTGGGGCACTCGACCCGTTGCAGCCAGCCGCGTTCCTCCAGCCGGGCGACGGCGTGCGAGAGTCTGCTACGCGAGGAGCGGGTGGCGTCGGCGAGCTCGCTCATGCGCATACTGCGGCCCGGTGCCTCGGACAGTCGCACCAGGATCTCGTAGTAGGCGTGCGGCATCGTCGAATCGCGCTGTAGCTGCCGGTCGAGCGCGTCGAACAGGAGCGTGGTGGCCTCGAGATACGCGCGCCAGGCCCGCTGCTCGGATGCGGTGAGCCACCGAGTCTTCGCCACATGATGACGATACGCGAGTGTACGTAGTTGAGCGCTCAACTGAGTGCGGCGTATGCTCTGCGACATGCCGATTCACCGGCTCAATCACGCTGTGCTGTACGTCCGGGACGTGGCCCGTAGCGTCGCGTTCTACCAGGACGTGTTGGGCTTTCGCGTTGTCGAGGACATGGCGGGATTACCCGGCGCCGCGTTCCTCCAGGCTGCCAGCTCGTCAAACGACCACGACTTGGGGCTGTTCGAAATCGGCGCCGCCGCCGGTGACAGCCTGGCCGGGCGGGCCACGGTCGGGCTGTACCACCTGGCCTGGGAGGTCGACACGCTCGCCGACCTGGACGAACTCGGGCGCAAGCTCATCGCCGCCGGTGCGCTGGTCGGCAGCTCCGACCACAGCACGACGAAGTCGCTGTACGGCAGGGACCCGGACGGCATCGAATTCGAGATCGCGTGGATCGTCCCCGCCGACGCCCTGGACGACGAGGCGCGCGCCGGCCGCGCCCGCATCCGGCCGCTGGACCTTGCCCGGGAAAAGGCGCGCTACGGCGCCGACACGAAAGGCGGCGTCGGCGTCAGCCGCTAGGGTGCCTGCCCCCAACCATCTGATCGTCGAGCTAGTTGCCCGTCATCACATTCGGTTTGACCGGCACCCGCGACGGGTATCGGCCTTGACGGAGGACAGGCCCTCGTCAAGGAGGTAACCGTGTTAGGGCTCATCATCTCGCTGATCATCATCGGGCTGATCGCCGGTGCGTTGGCACGTCTGCTCGTGCCGGGCCGCGACCCGATGGGCATCGGCGGCACGATCCTGCTCGGCGTCGTCGGCTCGTTCGTCGGAGGCTTCCTCGGCTACGTCCTGTTCCACAAGGACAGCGACCAGGGTTTCTTCCAGCCCTCCGGCATCATCGGCTCCATCATCGGATCGATCATCGTGCTGCTGATCTACCGGCACTTCAGTCGCCGCAGTCGCCGCTCGCGGCTATTCACGTGAGCCGCTCAATAGACTGGCTGCGTGCCGCCTGTACGCGTTCTACTACTCGAACAGATCCACCCTGATGCGACCGCGCTGCTGACCTCTGCGGGGTTCCAGGTCGAGACGCTCGACCGGGCCCTCGACGAGGACGAGCTGGTCGAGCGCGTCGGCGATGTCACGCTGCTCGGCATCCGGTCGAAGACCCACGTGACGGCTCGGGTGCTCGAAGCGGCACCCGAGCTGGTCGCTATCGGGGCGTTCTGTATCGGCACCAATCAGATCGACCTGGGCGGCGCTTCCGAGCGGGGCGTGACGGTCTTCAACGCGCCGTACTCGAACACCCGCAGCGTTGTGGAGCTCGCGATCGCAGAGATCGTGGCGCTGACCCGTCGGCTCACCGAGAAGAACGCGCTGATGCACGAGGGTGTCTGGGACAAGTCGGCGGCCGGCGCCCACGAGGTGCGGGGCCGCACGATCGGCATCGTGGGTTACGGCAACATCGGCACGCAGTTGTCCGTGCTGGCCGAGGACCTCGGAATGCGGGTGCTCTTCTACGACACCGCGGATCGGCTCGCGCTGGGTAACGCGCACCGCTGCGAATCGCTCGACCAGCTGCTTGCCGAGGCGGACGTCGTCACCTTGCACGTCGACGGGCGTCCCTCCAACGACAACTTCTTCGGCGCCGCCGAGTTCGCGCGGATGCGGCCGGGAAGCTTGTTCCTCAACCTGTCCCGCGGCTTCGTGGTCGACTATGCCGCACTACGCAAACGTGTCGAGTCCGGGCACATAGCGGGCGCGGCTGTCGATGTGTTTCCCGTCGAGCCGAGACGGCGCGGAGACGAGTTCATCAGCGAGCTACGTGGGCTCGCCAACGTCATCTTGACCCCGCACATCGGCGGTTCGACCGAAGAGGCGCAGCAGGATATCGGCCGCTTCGTCGCCGGCAAGTTCCGCGACTTCATGGTCGAGGGCTCCACCTCGATGAGCGTAAACCTGCCGGGTATCGCGCTCCCGCAGCCGCCCGGCACGCATCGGCTCATCCTCATCCACCGCAACGTGCCCGGCGTCATGGCGACAGTCAACGGCATCCTCGCCGAGCACAAGGTGAACGTCGAGGCGCAGCTGCTGGGTACCCGAGGCGAGGTCGGCTACGTCGTCACCGACGTCAGCGCCACGTACACCGCTGAGATGCTCGAGCAGCTGCGCGCGCTGCCGGAGACGATTCGCCTGCGCATCCTGTAGCGGCTCAGCCGGCCAACGGCACGAGTCGCGGCCGCCCGCCGACCACACCTGGGGGCCACACCCGCACCGACACCCGTCCGACGAGCCGTGATCGCGGGACGAATCCGAACGCCCGGGAATCGCGTGATGCCGTCGGATTGTCGCCGAGCACGAAGTACTCGCCGGCCGGCACGGTGACGGCTGCGGTGCCGGTCGCACTGCCGTCGGAGTCGCAGCATGGCCCGCCCCAGTCCACGTGGTGCCCGGTCACCATGCTGTACCAGACGCCCCGACCGCCTGACTGGATGAGGACCTGCTGCTCACCGTTGACCGCGCGGATCTGTACCCGGTCACCGGGCAGGCCGACTACCCGCCGGTACACCACGCCGGCGACGCCCGGCGCATGCATCGCCGCTACCTCGAAGCGACCAGGCCCCCTCCTGTGGTAGGCGGACTTGTCGACCAGCACCCGGTCACCGCTGCGCAGTGTCGGGCGCATGCTCGCGCCGCTTACCCGTTTGGACGTGGCGAGGCCGATCACGACGGTGAGCAGCACCGCCGCGGCGAGGGCGGCGGCAGCACCGACCAGCACCTTGCGGGCGGTCCAGCGATGTTCGGCCACCGGCTCCGCACGCGCCACGGCGGGCATTCTCACACGGCGCGCCGCCTTGGGACGGTTGCCGCACCCTACTGGCGAGTAATACTCTGAGGTTACTGGTGGGTAACACGACCGAGGAGACCCGGCGATGGGCCACTACAAGAGCAATCTCCGTGATGTCGAATTCAACGTCTTCGAGGTATTCGGCACGGACGAGCGGCTGGGTAAGGCGCCGTTCGCCGATCTCGACGTGCAGACTGCGCGGGGCATGCTGGCCGAGGTCGTCCGCCTCGCCGAGGGTCCGCTCGCAGAGTCGTTCGCCGACGCCGACCGCAACCCGCCGGTCTTCGATCCGGCCACCAACTCGGTGACCATCCCGGAGTCGTTCAAGAAGTCGTACCGCGCGATGCGCGACGCCGAATGGTGGCGGCTGGAAGCGGTGCCCGAGCTCGGCGGCCAACTGGTGCCGCGCACGATCGTTTGGGCGGTCGCCGAGCAGTTCCTCGGCGCGAACCCGGCGGCGTACCTGTACCAGGCCGGAGTGCCGTTCGCCGCCATCATCCACCTGAACGGCAACGAGACACAGAAGAAGATCGCCCGGCGGGTCGTCGATCGTGGCTGGGGCGCGACAATGGTGCTCACCGAGCCGGATGCCGGCTCGGACGTGGGCGCCGGACGGGCCAGGGCGGTGCCGCAACCCGACGGCTCCTGGCACATCGAGGGCGTCAAGCGATTCATAACGTCCGGGGAGCAGGACCTTACCGAGAACATCATCCACCTGGTCCTGGCCCGCCCGGAGGGCGCCGGCCCGGGGACGAAGGGGCTGTCGCTTTTCGTCGTGCCGAAGTTCCACTTCGACGTGGAGACCGGCGAGATCGGCGAGCGCAACGGCGTGTTCGCGACGAACGTCGAGCACAAGATGGGCCTGCGGGCATCGACCACGTGCGAGCTGCGCTTCGGCGAGCAGCAGCCCGCTGTGGGATGGTTGCTCGGCGACGTGCACAACGGCATCGCGCAGATGTTCCAGGTGATCGAGCACGCTCGGATGATGGTCGGCACGAAGGCGATCGCCACCCTGTCGACGGGCTACCTCAACGCGCTGGAGTTCGCGAAGACCCGAGTACAGTCCGCGGACCTGACCCAGGCAGCCGACAAGGGTGCGCCGCGGGTGACGATCATCCATCACGCTGATGTGCGCCGCTCGCTCATGCTGAACAAGGCGTACGCGGAGGGGCTGCGGGCGCTGGTCACCTACACCGCGTCGTGGCAAGACAAGATCATCGTCGGCGAGGGCGACGTCGCCCTGGCGGAGGCGGTGAACGACCTGCTGCTGCCGATCGTCAAGGGAGCAGGCTCGGAGCGGTCGTACGACCAGTTGGCGCAGGCGCTGCAGACGTTCGGCGGCTCGGGCTACCTGCAGGATTACCCGCTCGAGCAGTACATCCGTGACGCCAAGATCGACACGCTGTACGAGGGCACGACGGCCATTCAGGGCCAGGACTTCTTCTTCCGCAAGATCGTCCGCAATCGTGGCGCCGCGCTGGCCGCGGTGTCCGCAGAGATCGCGCAGTTCGTCGAATCGATCGCCGAAGAGGGCCGCCTGAAGGAGGAGCGGGAGGCGGTGCAGAAGGCGCTCGAGGACGTCGGGGCGATGGTCGCCGCCATGGTCGTGCAGCTGCAAAGTGCCCAGGACGACATCACCAATGTCTACAAGGTCGGCCAGAACACCACTCGGCTGCTGCTCGCCATGGGCGACCTGCTTGTCGGCTACCTGCTACTGCGCCAAGCCGCTGTGGCGCTGCGCAGGCTCGACGAAGACGGTGTGTCAGACGCAGATCGTGCGTTCTACACCGGCAAGCCCGCCGTGGCGAGGTTCTTCGCGCAGACGGTGCTGCCGGAGCTTGCCGCCCGGCGGCTGATCACCGAGTCCACCGACAACAGCTTGATGGACGTCCCGGAGCAGTCGTTTTAGGCGTGCTCTCGGGGATCTACGGCAGGTTCACGTACGGCGCCAGGAACGTCCGCGCCGTCGGGGTGTCGGTGCGGAAGCTGACGTTGGTGGCATAACACGGCGAGTCGCCCGTGATCGTTGTGGCGGCCAGCACGAGCGTGCCGTCGATCGTCGCGAAGTTCGGCCCGCCGGAGTCGCCGTAGCAAGCGCCGCCATTGCCCTGCGGCGCGATCATCGACAGGCGCACCCAGGTCTTGGTCAGGGCGTTGCAGCTGAGCGGAGCCTCCATGCGCGCGCCGCCGCCCGGGTGGGTCTGCCCGCCCGGGCCGCGCACCGCCTGCTCCGTGCCATAGCCCGCAACCAGCCACGGCAGCGTTTCGAGGGTGCGCCCGCCCAGTGCGTTCAACTCGCCGGCGGTCGGCAGCTGGGCCGGCGTGAAGGTCCGGACGTTCGCCGGCGTCACGGCCCGGTGCGAGAAGTCGACGACCGCGATGTCGTGCGGGTTCGACTGGCTCTTCGTGTAGCCCGGGTCGTGTGCCTCATCGCCCTCCACCGCCATGCCGTGGGCGACGAAGTGCGCGGCCTCGGCGGCGCCGGAGAGCCCGGCCGCCTGGGCGGCGTCCAGTTCGCTTTGCACGTCCTGGTCGAGCGATACGTAGAAGTGGTCGTTCGCCGGGTCCGGCGACCAGTCCGTGACGCAGTGCGCCGCGGTCAGGAAACTGTCTGCGTCGATCATCGTGCCGGTGCAGTGCCAGTCGAAGTTGTCGTCCGTGCCGTCGCCGTTGCCGTCCCACAGCACGAGCAGCACGCCCACCTCGGTGCGCTCCGGGGCCGGCTTGGCGTTGCAGGAGTTGATCGCGCCCGCTGGATGGACGACCAAGGCAACGACGGCGGCAGCCGCGGCGGCCGCGGCACCGGCAGCAATGGCGGCAACGCGGAGGGGGTGACGTGACGTGGCGGGCACTCTCCTACAACCGATCCGGCCGCAGGAAGGTCCGATTGTCATTGGGGAATTGACGTACACCGACCGTCGCCGGCAGTTCACTTGAACGACGTGAAGAGGCCCGGCCGCGGCTATTACTGTCGACTAGGTGGATGCGCACTGGATTGACCTGGACGGAGCTGCGAACACGCGGGACCTCGGCGGACTGCCAGCTGACAATGGCGCCGTCCGTCGGAACCGGCTGATCCGTTCCGACAATCTGCAGCAACTGACACCCAGGGACATCCGCCGGCTTGTCGACGAGTACGACGTGCGCGCCGTTGCAGATCTCCGCACCCAGACCGAGGTCGACCTTGAGGGCCCGGGACCGCTCACTCACGAGCCGCGGGTCAGCATCGTGCATCTGTCGTTGTTCCCCGAAGCCGGCGAGCGCACGGACGTAGTCGCTGTCGAGGAGGAGGGCCCGCCGGTCCTGCCCTGGCAGAACCGCAGTGGCGAGCGGAAAGACCGGCGCGGCGCGGCCGCCGTCTATCTCAGCTACCTCGACGACCGGCCGGACTCCATCGTGGCGGCACTGCGACTCGTCGCGCGCACCGATGGTGCGACCGTCGTGCACTGCGCCGCCGGGAAGGATCGCACCGGGGTCGTCGTCGCCGTCGGGCTGGACGAAGTGGGTGTCGACCGCGACGCCATCGTCGACGACTACGTGCGCACCGGCGACCGGCTCGAGCAGCTGCTGTCGCGGTTGAAGGCGTCCCGCACCTACGCCCATGACGTGCAGCGCGTGCCCGACGAGCAGCACAAGCCGCGTCCGGAAACGATGCAGAAGTTCCTTGCCGCACTGGACGAACTCCACGGCGGCACAGCTGCCTGGCTACGTGCGCACGGCTGGACCGACGCCGACGCGGCGGCGCTACGGGCGGCGTTACTCGCCGAGTAGCACAAGCCGCAGTTCCGCCGGGCCGTCCGGGACGACGCGGACCGGCACCCCCCAATCCTGGCGGGCGACGTGGCAGGCCGGGTGCTCGATCGTCGGGTCATCGTCGCAAGCGGCCGCTTGGGCGGTGATGTGCAGGACGCCGTCGCCTGGCCGCAAGACAAGCGCACGGCGAAGCTCTGAGGCGTCACCGGCCCCGGCTTGCAGCAACTCCGGTGGTGAGGCGGTCACCGACAGGCGGGTTGCCGGTCCGTATCGCTCGTCGAGCTTGCGCCCGGGAGGTGGGGTGAACGCGATCGTCAGCGTGGCGCCCGGCGCGACGTCGGTGATCGGCCGCTGAGTCCGTAGCGCGGCGCCGTTGATCGTGGTGCGGTCTGCGATCGGGCGCACGAGCCGATGCGCCGCGGACTCGACCACGACCAGGTCGTTTCCGACGACGACCGCGCCACTGGGTTCGGCAAGGTCGGTCGCGAGTGTCGACACCTCGCCGGTCTCCGGGTCGTAGCGGCGCACTGCGCCGTTGTAGGTGTCGCCAATTGCGACGGTCCCGTCGGGCAGGAGTGTCACGCCGAGTGGGTGCTGCAAGCGGGCCTTTGCGGCCGGCCCGTCGACATGCCCGAAGTCGAACAGTCCCTCGCCGATCGCGGTGTGCAGGTTTGCCTCGACGTCAAGGTAACGCAGCGCGGAGCTTTCGGAATCGACAAACCAGAGCCGGTCGCCGTCGGGCGCCAGTCCGGAAGGCTGAGCCAGCCAACCGTCCAAGGCCGGGCCATCCTTCAGCCCCTCCGTGGTGGTGCCGGCCAGACGCGTGACCGCGCCGGTCACCGGGTCCCAGGCGAGCAGCAGATGCACGCCTGCGGCGGCAACGACGACGCGTTCGATGGCCGGCCACCAGGCAACGTCCCACGGAGAGCTGACATCGGGCACACCGTCGATATGCAGCGGGATGGTAGTCGTGGTGCTTCCGATGCGGCGCAGTACGTGATTCGCGGTGTCGGCAACGACGATGTCGCCGTCTGGCAGTTGCGTCAGCCCGTTCGGCTCGGCGAACTGTGGCTCGTGGCCGTCGCGGTGACCGCGCTCGCCGGTACCGATACGCCGGCGGACGGTCTCTCCGTCGACCTCCAGTTCGACGATCTGGTGATGCCCGGCGTCGGCGACAAGCAGCTGGTCGTCGACGAGGATCGCCTTGGCCGGGAAGCGCAGCGCGGTCGGTTGGGGCTCGGGCGGCAGGTACGGACCGTCGCCGTGGCGCAGCGTCCCCTTGGCGTCATGAGCCTCGGCGAGCCGCGCAACGATCCGATCGAGCGCGCTGACCTGGCCCTCGCCGGCCGCCTGTGCGACGACGTAGCCCTCCGGGTCGATCACGACGAGAGTGGGCCAAGCGCGCACGGCATATTGCCGCCACAGGCCAAGGTCCGGGTCGTCGAGCACGGGATGGTGCACCTCGTACCGCTCGACGGCGGCGGCGAGCGCCGCGTGGTCGGCCTCGTGCACGAACTTCGGCGAGTGAACGCCCACCACTACGAGCACATCGCGGTACTTCTCCTCGAGCGGGCGCAGCTCATCCAGCACGTGCAGACAGTTGGCGCAGCAGAAGGTCCAGAAGTCGAGAATGACGATCTTCCCGCGCAGCTTGCGCAGAGACAGAGGCTCGGCTGTGTTCAGCCAGCCCCCACGTCCGGTCAACTCGGGAGCGCGTACCCGAAATTGCGAAACGGCCACGCGGGGACAACCGCGCGGCCGTTCAGATTCATCCGGCTGGATCCCGGCAGCGGCGCCGCGGCGAGACAACAATGCCTCGCCGGCGCCGCAGCTCCGAGATCTGTCCGCCGACTGGGCTGGGACTCCCCCGAAGCCCCAGATTCAATGGTTCGACGGATGGTTCATTGACTGCTCGTTACCAACCCTGGCTGTACGTCATGGTGATTTCACCTCCTGATCGTCGTATCTGCAGGTAACCCGTGTGATTTGTCCGGGCGGGACGCTTTTCCACAACTGACTGCGTACAGGTGCTGACATACCGAGGTTTCGTCCGCTAGTCTCTGTGCGGTCCGTCGGGGGCGTTCGAGGGAAGAGCGTGGCAAGGCACCGTACGCCAAAAAAGGAGAGTTGGGTCACTGCGCCGCGGTCATGGGCGCTGTGGCAGACCCCGGCGCGCGTACGTGTACTGGTCGTCACGGTCGTCGCCGCAGCGGCGCTGCTGAGCTTGACTGCGTTTGTGCGCAGCACGATCACAGCCAGCGACCTCCTTCGGTTCGGGCTGCTCGCTGCCATGAGCGTCGCGTACATGGAGGCATCCCGGCAAGTCGAGGTACGTCGGCGACTGTTCGCATCGACCGCTTCGTCCTACTTTGATATGAGTTCGGTCTGGATTCTCGCTGCTGCGCTGATACTGCCTCTCGGACTCGCCGTTCTGATTGCCGTGCTCGCGTACACGCACCTGTGGATCCGGTCGTGGCGTTCCGTCGATGGAGTGCGCGGATACCGCATTGCGTACAACGGCGCCACCATCGTGATGACCTGCTTCGTCGTATCAGCCGTAGCCGACGCGAGCGGGATGTCAGGCGCGAAACTATTCGTAGCGATCGTCGCGGCGGCGTTAACGTACCGCGTCGTAAACCTGCTGCTCGTGGCACTCGCATTTGTCGTGAGCGGTGGCGTGCGCACGCTGTCTACTGTCACCGGCACGCTACGCGACAATGCCCTTGAGTTCGCGACGCTGGCTTTGGGGGGCGCGACGGCGGTCCTCGTGCTGGAGGTGCCCCCCTTGGCGGTGCTGGTGCTGCCAGCCGTGTTCCTTGTCCAGCATCGCGCCCTGCTGACACAGCTGGTCCAGGCCGCAACGGTGGATGCGAAGACCGAGCTGCTCAATGCCGCAGCGTGGCGGCAGCTGGCGCACCGCGAGCTGGAGCGGGCGGCCCGGCAGGGTACCGCGACGGCCGTGCTTGTCATCGACATGGACCACTTCAAGCGGCTGAACGACACGTACGGCCACCTGGCGGGCGACGAGGCGCTCAAGGCGGTTGGGGCGGCACTGTCCGACGAGCTGCGCGGCTACGATGCGGTCGGCCGCTTCGGCGGCGAGGAGTTCGTGGCGCTGCTGCCGGCCGTCGACGCGACGGCGGCGCTGGGCGTGGCCGACCGGGTCCGCCGCCGCATCGAGCGGCTGAACGTGACCGTTAACCACCACGCCGGCGGCGTCACATACATCGCCGTGACCGCGACTATCGGGGTCGCAAGCGCGTGGGGAGCGGCGGACCTCGACGACCTGCTACGTGACGCCGATGCCGCGCTCTACGAGGCCAAGGACGCCGGACGCAACGCAGTACGCTGCGCGCCTGGTCTGGCTGCCGCCTAAATGCGAAGAGCCCGAACCTGACTGGGTCCGGGCTCCTTGTCGGTGTCGGTTAGCGCAGGGAGTTCTGCCGCTGCGCGATCGCGATCAACTCGTTGCGCATGTTCGGCGACGCATCGTCCAGGAGGCGGTTGAACGCCCGGGTCTCACGCCGCTTGCGCATCTTCTCGGTGAGCTTCGTCCTCGCCATTGAGTCCCTCAGTTTCGTATCGTTCGGCCACTACCCACCTAGTGGCTTCATCTGTTAAGACTAACACTGGCTGAACACAAAGGCTCGTGACTTTATGCCCGATCGGGCCTAACAACTGGTGACGCGAGCGGCCCCAAGAGATGGTGACTGTCGCCACCCGCCGATCGGTCGCGGAGTGCGCCTGCTGTGGCGTCTACTGGGAGGCGTGCAGCTTCCACGCCCCGCCCGCGGGCTCGCAGTCCTGACGTGCATGGACGCTCGTATCGATCCCCAGCGGCTGCTCGGCCTGGCGATCGGCGACGCCCACGTGCTGCGTAACGCCGGCGGAGCCGTCACCGCAGACGTGCGACGCAGCCTGGTAATCAGCCAGCGGCTGCTAGGCACGCGCTCGATCATGATCATCCGGCACACCGGATGTGCCATGCTCGGCCTGGACGAGGCGCTGCGCGACGACATGGCGCGCGAGGTTGGCGCGCACGCCGACTGGCAGTTGCACGGATTCGCCGACCTCGAGGGCGACCTGAACAAGGCGCTCGCCGAACTGCGCGCCGACCCGTTCCTGCTGCATACCGACGACATCAGCGGCTATGTCTACGACGTCGAGGGCAGCGGCGAACTACTCCCCGTCTAGAACAACAGGGCACTGGCCGGATCGTGCAGCACGGCCGCCACGTCAGCAAGGAACTGCGAGCCTTGTTGCCCGTCGACCATGCGGTGGTCGAACGACACCGCGAGCTGGGTCACCCAGCGCGGCACGATCTCGTCATCGACCACCCAGGGCATCTTGCGGACCGCACCGAATGCCACGATTCCTGCCTCGCCGGGGTTGAGAATCGGCGTGCCCGTATCGATACCGAATACGCCGACGTTGGTGATCGTGATCGTGCCGCCGGCCAGGTCGGCCGGCGAGGTCTTGCCGGCCCGGGCCGTCTCGGTCAGTTCAGCGATGGCGAGCGCGAGTTCGCGCAGGCTCAGCTGGTCGGCGTCCTTGACATTGGGGACCACCAGCCCGCGATCGGTTGCCGCCGCGATCCCGAGATTGACGTAGTGCTTCAGGACGATCTCACCGGCGTCCTCGTCCCAGGAGGCGTTGATCTCCGGCGTGCGCCGGGCCGCCAGCACGACGGCCTTGGCCACGAACACTAGTGGGCTGACCTTGACGTCCCTGAAGTCCGGACGAGTCGCGGTACGGTCGCGCAGCTCCATCGTCGCCGTCACGTCGACGGTGATGAACTCTGTGACGTGCGGGGCGGTGAAGGCGCTCGCCACCATTGCCGCGGCAGTGTGCTTGCGCACCCCCTTGACCGGGACGCGGGTCTCGCGGCCCGCCGGAGCCACAGTTCTTGCGGGGGTGGGGGCGGCTGCGGCCTGCTCGACGTCCGCACGTGAGACGGTGCCGTTCGGCCCGGTGGGCTGCACGGTGGCGAGGTCGACGCCGAGACTCTTGGCCAACTGGCGCACCGGCGGCTTCGCGAGCACGCGGTGCCGGGTCTCGGGAGCGTCCGCCGGGGGCTGCGTGGGAGCGACATTGAACGCCGGGTGCGCAGACGGGGTATCAGGCGCGGCCTTGCGAGCACGGCGGCGAGTGGCACCGCGTGGCCCGTAGCCGACGAGCACGGACTGTCGCTCCTCGGGCTCGGCAGCCGCGGTTTCGGCAGCCGCGGGTTGGGCAGCCGCGGCCGCGGCAGGGGCGCTTGCGGCGACGTCGATGGTGATGATGGGCGTGCCGACGTCGACGGTGTCGCCCTCGGCGGCATGCAGTTCGGTAACCACGCCGGCGTACGGAGACGGCAGCTCGACCGCCGCTTTCGCCGTCTCGACTTCGACGAGTGTCTGGTTGACCTTGACGGTGTCGCCGGGCTTGACGTCCCACCGCAGGATGTCGGCCTCGGTCAGCCCCTCGCCGACGTCCGGCATCTTGAACTGCTTGAGGTCCGACATCAGTACTCCAAAGTGCGGTCGACGGCGTCGAGGATGCGGTCGACGGTCGGCAACCACTCCTCCTCGAGGCGGCTGGCCGGGTAGGGCGTATCGAACCCGCCCACCCGCAGGACCGGCGCCTCGAGCGAGTAGAACGCCCTTTCTTGCACCCGGGCGGCGAGCTCTGCACCCACACCGTGGCTGACCGCTGCCTCGTGGACGACGACGAGCCGGCCGGTCCGCTCCACCGATTCGATCACCGTAGCGGTATCCAGTGGCGAGATCGATCGCAGGTCGATCACCTCGAGGTCGTGCCCGTCGGCGTCCGCCGCTTCGAGGGCGGTGGCCACCAAGGGGCCGTACGCCACGACGGTAGCCTCGCGGCCGGGACGCACCACGCGCGCCTTGTGCAGCGGATACGGCTCGTCGCTGAGTTCGCCCTTGGCCCAGTATCGGCGTTTCGGTTCGAAGAACACCACCGGGTCGTCCGAGCGGATCGACTGCTGGATCATCCAGTAGGCGTCGGACGGGTTCGAGCACGAGACGACCTTCAACCCCGCGGTATGAGCGAAGTACGCCTCGGGTGACTCGGAATGGTGCTCGACCGCGCCGATCCCACCACCGAACGGGATCCGGATCGTGATCGGCATCCGGATCTTGCCGGTCGACCGGTTGTGCATCTTGGCGACCTGGTTGACGATCTGGTCGAAGCCGGGGAACACGAAGCCGTCGAACTGGATCTCGCACACCGGCCGGTAGCCGCGGATCGCCAGCCCGACAGCCGTGCCGATGATGCCGGACTCGGCGAGCGGCGTATCGAAGACGCGCGCCTCGCCGAAGTCCTTCTGGAGGCCGTCGGTGATCCGGAAGACGCCACCCAGCTTGCCGACGTCCTCACCCATGATGATCACCTTGGGGTCGTCGTCGAGTGCCTTGCGCAGCCCTTCGTTCAGCGCCTTGGCCATCGTGACGGTCGTCATGCCGGCACCTCCTCGAATGAGTCGAGGTAGGCGGCGAACGCGTCGCGCTGCTCGCGCAACTCGTCGGTCAGTTCGACGTGAACGTGCTCGAACACCGAGAGCGGATCGGGGTCGGG
>DATFRC010000078.1:0-2308 GCA_035263725.1 Jatrophihabitantaceae bacterium
TCCATCCCCACACGCCTCCTCCTCGGCACGACGGCTGCGCTAGCCATCACCGGCGCCGTAGTCGCGACGCAGGCGAGCGCACACACCCCGAGCAAGCTCAGCTTCACCAGCCATCTGACCGCCATCCAGTTCTTCACCAGCACCGGGACGGTGACCGGATTGCCCACCGCGCCGCTGGTTCCTGGTGACCGGATCGTCGGACGGGACACCATCGTGCAGGCAGGCCAGCCGGTGGGCCACGACAACGAAGCATGCACCGTCTCGTTCGATCGTGACGTGCTCTGCCAGGACATCGTCATCCTCGACGGACGCGGTGACCTACAGACCAGCTGGACCTTCCAATGGCCGTCGGCCGCCCCCACCGGACCCACCAGCTTCGATGGCGTGATCGAAGGTGGCACCGCACAATTCCAGTCCAGCCACGGGTCGTTCCATGCCGCCGCGCTGTCCAACGGCGACGTCGAAATCACCGCCGACATCAACGACGGCGGCTGATACCGCGCAGCGCCGGCGAAACGCCTGCGAATGCCCGCGACGTCGAAGGTTGGTCAAGAGGGTAAGGCGTCCCAGGAGGCCAGTGCATCGAGCAGTCCGGGCACGAGGTCTAGTGAGGCCAGCTCGGCGTGGCTCACCCAGCGCGCCTCAGATGCGTCATCGCCGGCCCTCAGCTCGCCGCCATCGACGGAACATACGAAGTCCTCGATGTCGTAGCCGACGCCATTGGGCCCGGCGCGCTTCACCCGCCCGGCGCGCCGCACGATGTGGACCGCGAGGCCCGTCTCCTCCGCTACCTCGCGAACACAGGCTGCCGCGGTCGATTCGCCGGGGCGACAACGTCCGCCCGGGATCGACCAGCGACCCTCCGACGGGGGCCGGGCACGCCGGATAAGCAGCAGGCGTCCGGCATGGTCCATGACAATTCCGCCCGCACTGGGCTCCCATACTCGCGACACTGGGTTACTCTCAAGTCACGCTTTACACCCGGGCGCGGCGTCGTCGTCGTCGCTCTTGCATGCGGTAAGAAGAACAGGGTCTGTGTGCGAACGGAAGTGGGGCTAGCGTGGACACCAAGAAGATAGTGGGAGTGCTCGCCGCTATCTTCGTGCTCTTCTTCATCGTGACCCAGCCAAGCCAGGCCGCCGACATCACGCACACGCTCTGGGATGGCCTCGTCAACATCGCGCACGGCATCTCCGACTTCCTGACCAGTCTCTGAGGTTCCATGCAACGCGCCGGACCAAAGGTCAGCCGGTATCTGCTCAGCAGTGAGCAACGGGTCTTCGCTGTCCGGCGGCACTGGATGGCACTCGCGTCGACGTTCCTGCTCTTCCTGGCGTTTCTGGTCCTCGGCTTCCTGTTGCTCGTCCTGTTCCGCGAGCACCCGATCGGCGAGTCGGTCGCCGTCTTCTTCTTGATCTTCAGCCTCCTGTGGTTTCTCTGGTTTGTGCTCGACTGGTACTTCGAGGAGCTCGTCGTCACGAATCGGCGGGTGTTGCTCGTCAGCGGAGTGCTGAACCGCAAGGTCGGCGTCATGCCGCTGATCAAGGTCACCGACCTCACCTTCGTGCAGCCGTTCTTAGGACGGTTCCTGGGGTACGGCACGTTCATCATCGAGTCGGCCGGACAGGATCAGGCGCTGTCGCGCATTGCCTTCGTTCCCCGACCACTGCATCGGTATCGCCAGATATCCGCGCTGCTGTTCGGGACGGACATCGACATCGATCCCGAGGACGTCGGGCACGCCACTGCGCCACTACCGGTGATCAGATCGAAGAAGGATTGACCCGGCGGCTCGTGCGCGGCGGGGCCAGCGCAAGCGCGCGTCGGAGACCGTGGGTTCGATGATCGACCTGCACACCCACTCGAGAGCGTCGGACGGGACTGACCGGCCGGCCGAACTAGTGGCCAAGGCCGCAGCCGCGGGTCTGACCGTGCTAGGCCTGACCGACCACGACACGACAGCCGGCTGGGACGAGGCGCGGGCCGCGCTGCGCGGTGGCATGACGCTGGTGACCGGTACCGAGTTCTCCTGCGCGTACGCCGGTCCGGACGGCGAAACGATCAGCCTCCACCTGCTCGGGTACCTCTTTGACCGCGACGATGAGCGACTGCGTGGCGAACTGTCGCGTCTGCGGGCGAGCCGGTTCGGGCGCAGCCGCGCGATCGTCGACAACCTGGCCGCTGACGGCATCCCCATCAGGTGGAACCAGGTTGCCCAGATGGCCGCCGGCAGCCCGGTCGGCCGGCCGCACATCGCCCGGGTCCTAGTCGAGAACGGCGTAGTGCCGAGCGTTGACGAGGCGTTCCG
>DATFRC010000079.1:0-38529 GCA_035263725.1 Jatrophihabitantaceae bacterium
CGGATCATCCGAGTGGGCGGACTCCGAACCCGACGAACGGGCCGGCCGCCTGGTCGCCCCGGACGAGGGCGCTCACGCGGATCTGGAGTCCGATGAGATCGCCTTCGACGCCGGGCGAGCCGGTTACGCCTCATCCGCCGAGGAGGCGGCAATGCACATCGAGGACGAGGACGCCTTCTGAGGTCGCTGCGCTCGGGTCGCTTTCTAGAACGGCAGCGACGGAGGGAGTCGCCCTGCTTGATCTGCTTACCTTCACGCAACGCTGTCTGCTCGAATCTCCTTATGAAATAAGGGTAGACGGTACTACTGGCTGTTGATAGACGCGTACACATGTTCGAGTAACCGCCGCCTCTCTCCGAGGTCGACGTGCTCGAATCCCCCGACGCGGTCGCCGCCGAATTGGCTACCAGCCTGCCTCGTAGGGATGACGTGGCGGCACTGGCCATGCTCGACCCCGACACGTTGCCCGACGCCGGTCGGGTGGATCTGCTGGTCGCCTGCCAGCGGCACATCGCGTTGCTGCAAGCCGGCCAGCAGCAGGTCCTCGCGTCCCTGGACGGACGAGCCCTGGATCGGTCCGGCACGAAGCTGATCGATTACACCCGCGAGCAGGTCGGCGCCGCGCTGCGGCTCTCCCCCGGTACCGCCGAGCGGCGGCTCTCGATCGGCGCGGACCCTCATCGAGCGGCTCCCGGCGACGCTGGAGCTACTGCGCGGTGGGCAGCTCACCTACCTGCACGCCATGAAACTCGCCGCAGCCGTTAGCCCGTTCGATGCCGAGACGACCACGAAGATCGAACAGCGGGTGCTGCGTCGCGCACCGGAGCAGACCCTGGCCCAATTCGGCACCGCACTGCGCCGCGCCGTGATCGCCGCCGACCCACGCCGCGCCGAACAACGCCACGACGACGCGATCACCCAGCGGCGGGTGGTGTCCACCCCACAACACGACGGCATCACCAAACACTGTGGGCGCTACTACCCGCCGACGGCGCCGCGCTCATCCAGACCGTGCTCAACTCCCTCGACAACGCCCAGACCGACGACCGTTCCGCGGATCAACGCCGCGCCGACGCCCTCGTCGACGTGTTCGCCCGCGTCCTCGCTGACCCCTCCCTGCCCGAACAGCACGGAAAGCGACCCGCGATCCAAGTCACCGTCCAACTCAGCACCCTGCCCGGCTGCGACAACCAGCCCGCCCACCCCGACCGGTACAGCCCCATCACCGCCGAGATGGCACGGCGTATCGCCGCCGACCAGACCGGCACCTGGCGGCGACTCGTCACCGACGACACCGGCCAACTCCTCGACCACCGCCGCACCACCCACCGGGCACCCACCAACCTCACCAACCACGTCACCGCCCGCGACCGAACCTGCACCTTCCCCGCACGCCGACATGCAGCCAAGCTGTGCGACCCCGACCACGTCGAAGCCTGGACCGACGCCGGCGACACAAACCCCGCGAACCTCGCCGCCCTCTGCGCCAGACACCACAACGCCAACCACCACGCCAGCTGGCAAGTCAAACACCGACAAGACGGCACCAAAACCTGGACCAGCCCGACCGGACATACCTACGCCAGGCCACCCGACGGCTGAGGAGGCGGTCCCCTGGCGGGCCACCTAAAGTGTGTTCCAGCCTTGACGACCCGGGAGGCCGGCGATGCGCAAGTTCGTGATCATGGGCATCCAAGGCAGCGGCAAGGGCACCCAGGCGAAGCTGCTCGCGGACGACTTGGACCTCGAGCACATCAGCGTCGGCGACATCTTTCGGTGGAATGTCCAGCACCGCACCAAGCTCGGCGCCCAGGTGCGGCGCACTGTTGCCGCGGGACGGCTCGTTGGTGACGACGTGGTGGAGGCCGTCGTGCGGCAGCGACTGTCCGATCACGACTGGAACTACGGGTTCATCATTGACGGCTTCCCGCGCAACGCGCCCCAGGCCGAATTCTTTCTGGAGAGCTACGACATCGACGGTGTGATCAACCTGGAACTACCCGACGAGGAGATGCAGCGGCGCGTGCTGGCCAGGCGGCTGTGCACGCAGTGCGGCCTCGACTACAACCTGATCGCGCACCGACCGAAGGTGCCAGACGTGTGCGATGTGTGCGGCGGGCGTCTGGCCGCCCGTGAGGACGACAACCCCGAGGCGTTGGCCGTGCGCGTCGCGGACTACCACAAGCAGACCAAGCCGCTGATCGAGATCTTCCAGCGCAAGGAGTTCGTCGCGAGCATCGACGCCACGGCGCCCGTCCGCGAGGTGCAGGCGAAGATCCGCCAGCACTTCGACCTTCCGCCGCTTCGCGGCTAGCCCTGTTTCGCGAGCCACTCGCCGAGGACGTCGACTGCTTCGGCGATCTCGGCGGTGTCCCCGGCGAACGACATCCGGATGAACCTGCCGCCGTCGACGGGATCAAAGTCGACGCCCGGGGTGACAGCGACGCCCGTCTCGTCGAGCAGACGGGCCCCCCATGCCAGCGAGTCCGACGTCCAGGGCGACACGTCGGCGTAGACGTAGAAGGCGCCGTCGGCCGGCGCGAGCCGGCTGAGCCCGATAGCGGGCAGGCGCCGGAGCAGCAGGTCGCGGTTGGCGCGGTAGCGGGCAACGTTCGCGTCCATTTCCGCGTACGCGTCGAACGCGTACACCGCGGCATGCTGCGCGAGAGTGGGCGGGCACAGCGCAAAATTGCTGGCCAACCGGTCGACCGAGTCGAGTAGCTCGTCCGGGACGAGCAGCCAGCCCAGGCGCCATCCCGTCATGCAGAAATACTTCGAGAACGAGTTCACGACGATCGCGTTGTGGCTGGTGGACCAGGCGCACGACGGCGCGCCGCGGTAGGTGATCCCGTGGTAGATCTCGTCGCTTATCAGGCGAACACCATTGGCGTCGCACCACCTGGCGATACCGGCCAGCTCGTCCGGGGTCAGCATCGTGCCGGTCGGGTTGGCCGGGCTGGCGACGACGACGCCCGCAGGCAGCTCGGAAAGGGCGTCCAGCGCGGCCACGGTCGGCTGGAAGCGCGTGTCCGGGCCACACGGCAGTTCGAGCACCCGGCAGTCCAGGGACGTGAGCATGTTGCGGTAGGCCGGATAGCCGGGAC
Source organism: Jatrophihabitantaceae bacterium (assembly GCA_035263725.1). GTDB lineage: Bacteria > Actinomycetota > Actinomycetes > Mycobacteriales > Jatrophihabitantaceae > DASXRA01. Next base: position 3,105 of record DATFRC010000079.1, read on the forward strand.
GGGCCAGCACAACCAGGTCACCCGGATCGAACGCCGCCAGGAACGCCAACAGGAAGCCACCCGACGAACCGGTAGTGGCCACGACGTCGTCGCGCGAAACGGAAAGTCGATACCAGCGCCGGTAGTGGTGGGCGATCGCTTCGCGCAGCGCGGGGATGCCGACCTGCGACGTGTAGCCGAGCTGGTCGGCATCGAGCGCCCGGTGGGCTGCCGCCAGCACGGGAGCCGGCGCGGGCGTTCCGGGCTGGCCGGCGGCAAGCACATACGCCGGCAGCCCCGCGGCGCGACGGGCATGCGCGGCCTGCAGAACCCGCATGGCGTGGAACGGCGGCACCCGGCCGCGGTCGGCGATGCTCACGTCAGCACGTCCACCCAGCCACCGGTGCGCCAATAGACACCGGCCTCGCGGCCGAGCAGCCCCTCGTCGATCAGGTAACGGCGCAGCGCCGCCACGTCGTCGTGGTACGGGCGCAGCACCGCGTTCACTTCGGACTCGGGGTAACGCACGCCCGGCTCGAACAAAGTGGCCAGGTAATCGAGGACGATCCGCCGCTTGGCGCCGCGGCGCGGCATCGTGCGCAGCCGGCCGCCGGCCAAGTACGTATGCAGCACGCGGCGCACGGCCGGGTCGCTGACCCCGAAATCCTCGCTCACGGAGTTGGACGGTAGTCGACGCAGACGAGGCTCCATGGGCGTCCCTGCTTGCGGGTCATGACCAGCGTGGCCTTGGCGCCGCCGCGCAGCTTGAGCCGGCGGTGCAGCTGCTCGACGTTGCCCGCCAAACCGCGGCGACGGATGTCCACGGCGCCGAAGCCGAGCGCGGCGAGCCGGCCGGCGAGCGCCTTCTCCTTCCACGGCGCGGACTCGATCACCCGCAGAGTGCGCGCGAACGGCGTACGCAACGGGACGTCCGCGGCGAGGAAGGCAATGTGTTCGTCGATCTGCCACGTGCCGGTCGCCCGGGCAAGCTCGGCGACAAGGCCGGCCCGCGTCACCGCGGGGTTGGGGTCGAGCAGGTACTCCCCCGGCTCGCCGACGGGGACCGCAGCGCCCTCCTCGGCGACCAGGGTGTCGCCGGCCGGAAGCACCGTCGCCCGCCGCGTGGTGGTGGCCAGCGCCGGTGACCAGGCGGTGGCCTCCTTCAGCTCCCGGCGGTCTGCGACGAACTCGAGTTCCCATCCGGGCGGGACGGCGTCCCGGTCGACGCCCGGCGCGAGCTTGACCGCGACGGCCGGCACTGCCTGGGCGAGTCCCAGACACCACGAGAGGGGCGGCTCGCTCTCGCCGGTGGGCAGCCGCCGTTCGCCAAGCCGGCGGGCGGGATCCACGAATGTCGCATCCACCCCGGCCAGATCTACATCGCGCACGTCGGCAAGTCGTGTCGTCACATTGCCCGCCACGCCATAGGCCTCGGCATTGAGCTCGGCGATCCGCAGGTGTACAGCATCGCTGTCGACCGCGAGGACGTCGTGGGAGCCCGCAAGCGCGATCAGATCGCCACCGATGCCGGTGCACAAGTCGGCGACCCGGCCCATGCCGCCAAATCGGCGCGCTCGATGTCTGGCGATGATCTCGGACGATGCCTGCTCAAGGCCGGGACGCGTGAAGAACATCTCTCCAGCACGGCTGAACTTCTTCGCCGCCGCACGGCGCAGCTCGGCCTGGGTCAGCGCGGCAGCCACCAGGTCGCCCGGGTAACGCTCTCGCAGCGCGGCGGCGAGCCGCATCGATCCGAGATCGTCCGTGTTCGCCAGCTCGGCCAGCAGCGCCCGGCCGGCCGGGGAAAGCAGCGCCTCGATCACCGCAGAAACGTTAGTGTCTCCTTGATGCTCAGGGAGTGGTTGCCGGTCTGGTCGAAGCCTGCCGCGCTACGGGCCGTCCGAGCGGCGGTCGTGGTGCCAGGGGTCTTCGCGTTGGCGTACGAGGTCATCGGCAATCTCCAGATGGCAACGTTCGCCGCGTTCGGTGGATTCGCCACGCTCGTGCTGGCTTCCTTCGGCGGCAACCGGCGCGACAAGCTCATCGCGCACACCGGCCTGGCAGTGACCGGCAGTGTGCTGCTGATCATCGGTACTGCGGTCAACTCGAACACGGCGTTGGCCGCGTCGGTCACGCTGGTCGTCGCCTTCGTCGTGCTGTTCGCCGGCGTGGCCGGGCCAAATGCCGCATCGGGCGGCGCGGCCGCGATGCTTGCCTACGTTCTGCCGGCTGCGTCGCCCGGCACCATCCACATGATCCCCGACCGCCTCGCCGGATGGTGGCTGGCGTCGGTCGCGGGCACGATCGCAGTGCTCGTGCTCTCGCCGCGACCACCCGGCGACCGGCTCCGCACCGCCGCTGCCCGACTGGCCGCGGCGCTGGCAGACCAGCTCAGCGCGGCGCTGTCCGGCGATGTGCGGCCCGAGCACCGTGACGCGACCATCGACGCCAAGCACGAGCTCCTGGCTGCGTTCACGGCCACGCCGTACCGGCCCACGGGACTGGCAACTACCGACCGTGCGCTGGAAAGCCTGGTCGGGCTGCTCGAGTGGTGCGCCTCCGTCGTCAACGACAGCCTCAGCGAATACACGGACCTGTGCGTCACGGAGGAGGTCGAACGCGAGCTACTGGCCTCCACGGCGGACGTGCTGCGCGACACCGCAGCGATGCTGTCGGGCGAGCACCGTCGTCCCGACCTGGATCGGCTCAACAGCACGCTCGCGGAAAGCATCCAGCACCTCCGGGACATGCAGCCGGATCGACCTGAATACAGCGACGCTGTACACCTGTCGTTCCATGCGCGGACGGTTGCCGTAGCCACACAGGCCGCCGCCTCCGACGCGCTGATCACCACCCGGATGGCCGACCCCGACACGATCGCCGAGCAGCAGATGCGCTGGGCCGGTGGGCTGCCCGTGGGTGGCAGCCTCGCACAGGCGCGCCGACTCGTTGCCGGGCATGCCAGCGTGCGCTCGGTGTGGTTCCTGAACAGCGTGCGGGGGGCAATCGCCTTGGCCGCGGCGGTTGCAGTCGCCGACCTGGCCAGCGTGCAGCACGGCTTCTGGGTCGTGCTCGGCACATTGTCGGTGCTGCGGACAAACGCGTCGGCGACAGGCTCCACGGCGTTGCGCGCACTGCTCGGGACCGTGCTGGGCTTCGCAGTCGGCGGGCTGCTCATCGCGGCGATCGGGACCGAGCCCGCGGCGCTATGGGTGGCGCTGCCCGTTGCGATCTTCGTCGCGGCCTACACGCCCGGCACGGCGCCCTTCGCCCTGGGTCAGGCGGCGTTCACCGTGGTGGTGTCCGTCCTGTTCAACCTGCTCGTCCCGGAGGGCTGGCGGATCGGCGTCGTCCGCGTCGAGGACGTCGCCATCGGCTGCGCGGTGAGCCTGGTCGCCGGGGCGCTGTTCTGGCCGCGCGGGGCAGCGGCCGTCGTCGGTGACGACCTGGCCGACGCCTTCCGCCTGGGCGGCGCCTACCTGGCGCAGGCGGCGCACTGGGCTCTCGGATTACGGCACGAGACGCCCCGCGCGGCGCCGGCCGTCACCGCAGGCGTGCGCCTCGACGACGCGCTTCGCGGGTTCCTTGCCGAACAGGGTGCCAAGCGGGTGCCGAAGAGGGACCTGTGGCGGCTCGTCACGGGCGCCACCCGGCTGCGCCTGACCGCGAACTCTCTTGCCGGGCTGCCCAACCCCGCCGTCGCTCCGGAACCGGCCGGCGGACAGCTCGGCGAGCGAGCCGAGGAGATCGCGAGCTGGTTCGACCGGCTGGCGGCGTACGTGGGACATCCGAACGGGCCCCGACCACCGCTCGAGCTGCCCGGCACGGACCCCTTGAGCACGGCGAACCCGATCAGCTACCCGTCCTGCACGCTGTGGGTCGACGAGCACCTGCAGCACATCACGCCGCACCTCGCCGAGCTGATCGAGCCCGCCGAGGCCGTCGCCAAGCAGCGACGCACCCCGTGGTGGAGGTAGTCACAATAACCCGCGAATTGCTGCTACAGAGCGGTCGATGTCGGCCTCGGTCGTCGACCAGTTCGACACCGAGATGCGCGCCGCGGCCATTCCTTTCCACACCGTCGCGCCGAACCAGCACGTGCCCTCGTCCTGCGCGGCGGCGATGACCCGATGCGTGACCTCGTCCGAATCGCCGAAGCGCACCAGGACCTGGTTGAGCACCACATCGTTGAGGACCCGCACGCCGGGCATCTCGTCCAGGGCTAGCGCGAAGCGCCGGGCGAGTGCGCAGCACCGATCGACCAGTTCTGCCACGCCGGGGCGGCCCAGTGTGCGCAGCGCCGCCCACACGGCAAAGCCTCGGGCGCGGCGCGAGCTCTCCGGCACGAACGCGTCGCTGTCGCGCTCCCCCGGTCGCTCGTCCGGGAAATAGCCGGCCGTCTTGCGCATCGCTGCCCGGTGCGCCTCGGGATGGGCGACGAAGGCCAGCCCCGAGTCGTACGGAACGTTCAACCACTTGTGGGCGTCGGTGGCCCAGGAGTCGGCACTGCCCAGTCCGGCGACGAGCGGCCGCAGTGCGGGGCTGGCCGCCGCCCAGAGCCCGAACGCACCGTCGACGTGCACCCAGGCGTCATGGGCCTGGGCCAGCTCGCAGATCGTCGCGATCGGGTCGACGGCGCCGGTGTTCACATTGCCGGCCTGCGCACACACGATCGTCGGCCCGGCACACCGGGCCAGCACGTCAAGCAGCAAGTCCGCGCGCATCCGGCCCTGCTCGTCCGCGGGGACGACGAGCGCGCTTGACTCGCCCAGGCCGAGGTAGCGCAGTGCAGCGTCGACGGTGGCGTGCCGCTCCTCCCCGACTACGACGTGAACCCGCGGCGCGCCCTGTAGGCCGTCCCGCTCGACGTCCCAGCCGGCCTTGGCGAGCACGTGGTGGCGGGCCGCGGCCAGACCGGTGAAGTTGGCCATCGTCGCGCCGGTCACGAAGCCTGCTGACACGCCCGCCGGCAAGCCGAGCATGTCGGTGATCCAGGTAAGTGCGACGTCCTCGGCGACGGCGGCCACCGGGCTCATCACGTACACGGCCGCGTTGATGTCAGTGCCCGTGGCCAGCCAATCCGCCGCCACCGTCCCCGGCAGAGCACCGCCGGTGACGAAGCCGAAGTATCGCGGGCCGGCGGTGGCAACGCCCCCGGCATCCATCGCGTCGGCCAGCGTGGCGATGACGTCGGCCGGCTCGGCTGGACGGTCCGGCGTCGGTCCTCCGAGCAGGCTGCGCAGCTCGTCGACCCCGGCGCGCGCCCGCACCGGCCGTTCGGAAAGGCCGCGGTGGTAGTCCGTGATCCGGGCGGCCACCGCGGCCAGCAGATCGTCAGCCATGGGTCTCCGCTGGGACGACGTTCTGGTTCAGGTGGAAAACATTCTCCGGGTCGTAGCGCCGCTTGACGTCGGCCAATCGGGCGTAGGTGGCCGGTGGGTACGCGGACCGCTCCCGTCCGGCTTCGCCGATGAAGTTGACGTAACTCTGCCCGGCCGAGTAAGGCTCGAGCGCAGCGCCGAAGTCGCGCGCCCAGGTGATGTTCTCGTCGGCGTCGGCCGGGTTCGCCCAGCGGCTGATGATGTTGGTCACGTACGGCACGCCCCGTCCCGCGTATGCGGTGCCGTCCGGGCTGACGTCATCGACCGCTCCGCCCATATGGTGTACATGGAGCTCGGACGCCAGGCCGGCAGGGCGCCGCTCAAGGAAGGACCGCACCGTCGCGGTGACGTCGGGGCCGAGCCGGGTGAGGAAGCCGCCGCGGAAGTAGTTCGCCATCCCCGGTCCCCACAGCGGGTCGAGCAAGCTCTGTAGCGCGACGTACGGCATCGGCCCGAGCAGGTCGGCGATCGGCGGGCCGAACTTCTTCAGCGGCGCGTAGTGCTTCTCGCCGTCCTCCATCGGGCCGCCGTAGCAACCGGCAACGATCGCGACCGGCTTGCCGTGCACGTCCTCGGGCAGGAACGGCAGCGGCGGTGCCATCGTCAGCACGAGTACCGAGTTCACTTCCCGCGGCTGACTCGCGGTCCAGTCCTGGTAGACCGCCAGCAGCTCATCGGTCTTGTCGCCCGCGTAAAAGATCGGCCCGCCGTAGATCATCGGACCGTGCGAGTGCAGCCGGTACTCGAACGACGTGACGATGCCGAAGTTGCCACCGCCGCCGCGCAACGCCCAGAACAGGTCGGGGTTCTCCTCGGCACTTGCCCGCACCAGGTTGCCGTCGGCAGTGACCACGTCGGCGGCGATCAGGTTGTCGCAGGTGAGCCCGTCGGTGCGCACCAGGTGACCGAGCCCGCCGCCCAGCGTGAACCCGCCGATGCCCGTGCTCGAAACCAGCCCACCGGTGACCGCGAGGCCGAACGCCTGCGTTTCATGGTCGAAGTCGTGCCAGGTGGCACCGCCCTCGGCGCGGGCGGTACGCCCGGCGACGTCGACGTGGATGCCCTTCATCGGCGACAGGTCGATGACGATGCCGTCGTCGACGGTCGAGAAGCCGGGGATCGAGTGGCCACCGCTGCGCACTGCAACGGTGAGGCCCTGGCTGCGCGCGAAGCGCACCGCATTGATCACGTCGGCGGTGCCGGCACAGCGGACGATGATCGCCGGGCGCTTGTCGTGCATACCGTTCCATACGGCGCGCGCCGCATCGTAGTCGGCGTCGCCGGGCACGATCGCGGTGCCGCGCAACGTCTCGCGCAGTTCGCTGATCGTGGCGTCGCCGAGCGCAGTGGTCGTCATAGAGTCTCCCTCTTCGAGTCGATGGGACCCTGTCTAGTCGGCCGCTCTTACAGCTCACTTACAACAGCCAGGCCGTCGGCGCGGCCGGCTCGCACGAACAGCCGGCGTGCCTCGTGAAGGAACGGCGCGGGATCGTCGCCGGCGCGGCGCGTCGCCTCCGCCAGGTCGAGGAGCGCCCAGGCGAGGTGTACGGGCGCGTCGAGCAACCGCTCGACCTCGGCCTCTTCTGCGAATGCTCGCCGCGCCGCAGGCACATCACCCGCGACGAGCGCCAGCGCCCCGAGATGGGAGAGCGCGGCGAACAGGCCGGGGCGATCGCCGTGCTCGCGGAACATTGCCTCGCTGCGCTCGACCATGGCGCGACCGCGCGGCATGTCGCCGGCCATCGCAACCCAGTAGCCGAGGTTCGCGATCGTCTGCCCGATGCTGCGCGCGTCCCTGGTACGGCCGAACATGCGCAGTGCCGCCTCTAGCTGTGCTTGGGCGCGCGCCATCTCGTCGGTCGCCCCGGCCAGGTTGCCCAGCCGGGACAGCGCTAGCGCGATGCCCGCGTCGTCGTCGGCATCCTCAAAGATCGCGAGCGCCCGCTCGTACCTCTCGCGGGCGAGCTCGTGGTCGCCGGCCTCTCGGGCGATGCTGCCGAGGTTGGCGAGGACGTAGCCGACCGCTAGTTGCCCGGCCGGTTCGATGAACGAGGTCGCGGTTTCTTCGAAGATCACGCGGCGGGGGTCGCGTCCCGGCTTGTGGCGCGGGATCGGCATGACGTTGAACACCGGCACCGGCTCATCGGACAGGCGCTCTACGCGGTCCAGCACGTCGGCCAGCACCGGCTCCGCGTCCGCCGGCCGGCCCTGCATGGACGCGATGGCGGCCATGCCGAGAAGTGCCGCGGCCGCGTGCCCAGCAAGGCCGTGCTTGTTCGCCACTGCCAGAGCCGCGTCGAAAGCCGTCTGCGAGCGCTCGAACTCCTGGGTCAGCCACGCCTGCACACCCACGTAGAACTGCGCCCGGCTCACTCCGTCCGGGTCGTCAAGTTCAGTGAAGATCCGCACCCGCTCCGCGGCCTGGACGTCCCATGCGCTGATGCGCCCCGCCCGGTTGGTCAGCCCGCACACGCCGAGCAGGGCTCGGGCGCGGTCCGGCGTCGGACCGGGCGTCGCGTCCACCGCACGATGCAGCGCCTGCAACCCCTCGGCGAGCCGGCCGGAGCGAAACCAGTACCGCCACATCAGCCCGGCCAGGCGCAGCGCCGCGGCAGGATCGGTGTCCTGCAGCCACGAGAGGGCGGCACGCAGGTTGCCGTCCTCGACGGCCAGGCGCCGGAACGCGTTCGGGCGGCCGGTATGCGCCAGCTCGGGCTCGGCCTGCTCGGCGAGGGCGAGCACCCAGGCAGCGTGCCGGTCTCGCAGCTGCCCCGTCTCGCCACTTGCGGAGAGCCGCTCGGTGGCGTATTCGCGGATCGTCTCCAGCAGCCGGTATCGCGCGGCGCCCTCCACAGTCGTGACCAGGGAGCGGTCAACCAGGCCGCTGAGCAGCTCGGCGACCGATGCGCGGTCCAGCCGCCCGTCCGGGCACACGGCCTCGGCGGCGGCAAGCGTGAACCCGCCCGCGAAGACGGCCAGCCGGCGTAGCAGCAGCCGCTCCGGCTCCGCGAGCAGATCGTGGCTCCAGTCGACCGTCGCGCGCAGCGTCTGCTGCCGAGTCAGCCCGATCCGGCTGCCACCGACGAGCAGCGCGAACCGGTCGTCCAGCCGGGCCACCAGTTCGGACAGGGGCAGCGTCCGCAGGCGCGCCGCGGCGAGCTCGAGGGCGAGCGGCAGACCGTCGAGGCGGCGGCACAGGGTGACAACGTCTGCGGCGTTGTGGTCCGCGAGCGCGAACCCGGGCGCGGCCGCGGCGGCGCGCTCCAGCAGCAGCCGCACGGACTCATAGCGCTCCACGGCGCCGGCGCCGTCGGGCAGGGTCAGCGACGGCACACGCCAGACGACCTCGCCGGGCACTAACAGCGGCTGCCGGCTGGTGGCGAGCACGGTGAGGTTCGACGCGTTGGTGAGCAGCTGGTGCGCGAGGGCGGCCGCGGCGTCGACGAGGTGCTCGCAGTTGTCGATCACCAGGAGCATCGGAGAAAGCTGGCGTTTGATCCGGTGTGCGATGGCCGCGGTCGGATCGACGTCCGGTGTCTGCTGCACGCCTAGCGTGGCGGCGAGGGCTCGCGGCACCGCGTCCGACGTGGAGAGCGGCGCCAGCTCGACGAGATGCACCCCGCCCGGGTACTGCTCGAGCAGCGCCTCGGCGAGCTCGATGGCAAGGCGGGTCTTGCCGCTGCCACCGGTGCCGGTGAGCGTGAGCAGCCGGGTGTGCCGCAGCAGGGCCTGCACATCGGTCAGCTCTCGCTCCCGGCCGACGAAGCTCGACAGGCGAAGCGGCAGATTGTGCGGCGTGGTGACCGGGGCATGGTCCGGTCGGGCCGCAAGCTCTCGGCCGAGCTCCTGCGTCTCGGCGGCTGGTACGACGCCCAGCTCGTCGCGCAGTGACTCGACGAGTTGGTGGTACGTCGCGAGTGCGGCCGAGCGGCGGCCGGCCGCCAGTTGCGTGCGGACCAGCAGCCGGGCCACGTCCTCGTCCAGCGGCTCGGCCGCGTGCACCGGGCGGAGCAGTTCAAGCGCCGCCTCGTGGTCGCCGGCTGTCAACTGCGCGACGGCGAGGTCGGCAACCAGGCCGTGATGGCGGCGACGCAGGTCGGCCCGGCGGGGCTCGCTCCACGGCTCGTAGCGGTCGCCGGGGAGCAGCTCGCCGCCGTAGAGCGCAATGGCCGCTCGCGCGTGGTCGGGGCGGCCGGTGCGCTCGGCAAGCTCAGCCGCCGCCTCGAACTCGTCCACGTCGACGGTGACCGGTTCGCCCAGGACAATGCGCTCGTCGCGTAACTGGAGGTACGCCTCGGCCTGCACTGCGCGGCGGGCGGCGAACAACGCCTGGTGCATGTTGTTGGCACCCGACGGGGCGTCAGGCCACATCGCCTCGATGAGCTCGTCGCGGTGCCGGACGTGTCCTGGCGCGAGCGCCAGCAGCTTGACGAGGGTGCGTGCCTTGCGCCGCCGCCACGCAGCGTCGGCCACTTCGCGTCCGTCCACCTGGACCGCGAAGTCGCCGAGCAGCCGAACGCGCAGCACCGCACCCCCCGTCGCAGTATGAGCGAGTCCGGGCCTGCAGCGATACCTCGGTACGGTGCTGCCGTGGATGACCTCGCCCTCGCGCTCTCGTTGGCAGACGCCGCAGACACGATCACGCTGGGACGTTTCGGGGCACGCGACCTCGTCGTGGACACCAAGCCAGACCTGACGCCCGTCACCGACGCGGACCGTGCCGTCGAGGAGTCGGTCCGCCGCCGGCTGGCCGACGCCCGGCCGGACGACGCGGTCTGGGGTGAGGAGTTCGGCAGGTCGGGCGAGGCCGACCGGCGCTGGGTGATCGATCCGATCGACGGCACGAAGAACTTCGTCCGTGGCGTGCCGGTGTGGGCGACGCTGATCGCGCTGCTGGACGGGCCGGACCCGATCATCGGGGTGGTGTCCGCGCCGGGCCTCGCACGGCGATGGTGGGCCGAGCGGGGTGGCGGGGCGTGGGCGAGTGCCCTGGGTGGCGCGCCGCGGCGCCTGGCGGTGTCGCGGGTGGCCTCGCTTGCCGACGCGAGCCTGTCCTACGCGTCGATCGGCGCCTGGACTGCGTCGCGGGATCGGTTCCTGGCGCTGACCCGACGGGTGTGGCGTACCCGGGCGTACGGGGACTTCTGGTCGTACATGCTCGTCGCCGAGGGCGCCGTCGACGTCGCTGCCGAACCGGAGTTGTCGCTCTGGGACATGGCCGCGCTCGCGCCGATCGTCGTTGAGGCGGGCGGACGGTTCACCGGGCTGGACGGTGTTCCCGGTGTCCAGCAGGGCAACGCCGCGGCCAGCAACGGCCTGCTCCACGACGCATTACTGGCAGCGCTCCGTCCCCCTTCGCCATGATCTTGGAGTATCGGTCACTATTCAGCCACATCTCCAAGCTCATCGCGAGGGGAGGAGGAGGCAGCTGTCGCCGAACTCGTGCCAGAGATAGCGATGCTCCAGTGCTTCCTCGTAAGCCCGCGCCACAAGGTCACCGCCGGCCGCCGCTTCAAGCAGCCGCAGGTGCGATGCGCCTGGCGCGTGCCAGCCGGTGATCAGCCCGTCGACCACCCTGGAGGGCCGGTTCGGGCCAAGCACGAGGTCCGTCCAACCCGATCTCGGGCCGACCCAGCCGTCCACGTGCGCCACGGACTCCAGGGCCCGCGTCACCGTCGTGCCGACGGCCACGACACGCCCGCCGGACGCGCGCGTGAGGTTCACCAGCCGCGCCGTGGCGTGCGGAACACGGTACCGCTCCGGCAGCGGCGGCTCGCCCTCCTCCAGCGACGAGACCCCGGTGTGCAGGATGATCGGTGCCACGGCCACGCCGGCGCTGACCAGCTCCGTGACCAGATCGGCGGTGAACGGGCGCCCGGCGCTCGGCATCTCGGCACTGCCGGGCTCGCGCGCGAACACGGTCTGGTAGGCGTCGAGCGGCCAGCGGCCCTTGACGTATGAGTACGTGACCGGCCGTCCGTGCCGGGCCAGGTAGTCCGCGACGGTGGCCTCGACTCCGACGCCTGCCCGCCACAGGCGCCCGCGCGGTTCCCTCAGGGACACCGTCACGCCGGCCGGCAGCGTGATGCCCTCGCCGGCGGATGCGTCGGGCACCGGGCCGGTCGCGTTATCGGTCGGGCGCACCTCCACGAGCCACGTCCCGTCGGCGAGGGCCGTCGAGAAGTGGACGGTCACCGGGCGGCCGTCCCGGCGGGTGCCGTCGACCGCGGCGGCGAGCGTGGCCGACGTGTTCACCACGAGAAGATCGCCCGGCCCCAGATACGCCCCAAGGTCGGTGAATCGCACGTGTGTCATGCCAGCGGGGCGAGCGACGAGCAGGCGCACCTGGTCGCGTGGCTCCGGCGGCCGCGTCGCCGCCAGTTCCTCCGGCAACTCGAATCTCATGCGGGCTCCAGCGCTTGTGCGCGGTACCGCCCGCTGGGCGGACGCTCGTCGAGCAGCCGCAGCAGGCCGGGCACCACGGTCTCCGGTTCCGGCCGGTCCGAGATGTCTTCGCCGGGAAACGCCGCCTGGTGCATCTCGGTGCGCATGTCGCCCGGATCGACGGCGTACACCGACAGTTCCGGGCGTTCGGCAGCCAGAATCGCGCTGAGGTGGTCGAGGGCCGCCTTCGCCGAGCCGTAACCACCCCAGCCCGCATACGGCTCGACGGCGGCGTCGGAGCTGATATTCAGCACGGCTGCATGTTCCGCGAACAGCGGCAGCGCCTGCTGGATCAGCGCCAGCGGTGCGATCACGTCCACCTCATACACCCGTGCCAGCTCGTCCAATGGATATTCAGCCAGGCTGGGCATCGGACTCGGGCCCAGGTAGCTGGCGTTGTTGGCGAGCAGGCTGAGCCGGCCCCGTTCCCCCACCGCGGCCACCAACGCTTTGCGGTGCAGCGGGTTCGTGACGTCGCCGGGGACCGCGATGGCGTCCGGCAGCTCACGGGCCACGGCTTCCAGGGCGGCCGCTCCGCGAGCGTCCAGGATGAGCGTCCAGCCGCGCTCGGCCAGCGCGAGTGCCAGCGCCCGACCCAGGCCCTTGGACGCTCCAGTGATAAGTGCAGTGGGCATGTGCGCTCCTTGCGATGTCGTCGTGTTGGGGTCATCCTGATAGTTGAAGTCAACTTCAAGTCAAGTGAGAAGCTCAACCCGATGCGAACTACAGACCTACTCACGGTCGGCGAAGTGGCCCACCGCAGCGGATTCGCGCCGTCCGCGTTGCGCTTCTACGAACGGGTCGGATTGGTGCACGCGGCCCGAACGTCTGGCGGGCAGCGCCGCTATCAGCGCAACGTGCTACGGCGGCTCGCGTTCATCCGGGCAGCGCGGAACGTCGGGCTGTCGCTGGACGAGGTGGCGGCGGCACTGGCGACCCTGCCCGAGGGCCGGACCCCGACCAAGGAGGACTGGTCGCGGTTGTCACGTGGCTGGCGGGGCCGTCTCGACGAGCAGATCGCCGCGCTGACGAAGCTGCGCGACGGACTCGATTCGTGCATCGGTTGCGGGTGCCTGTCGCTGCGCACCTGCGCGATGTCGAACCCGGATGACGCGCTAGCAGCGCGCGGGCCGGGCGCTGCGTATCTGCCCGCGCCGCTACGCGCCACCTGACTGTCGCCGGCTGGCAGCAACAGGCGGGGCCTTTGCCCGGATGGCGGCCAACGCCCGCCGGGTCAGTGCGAGCGGCGTCTCCTCCCGATCGAGTTGCAACTCGAAGTACTCGACCCGCAGCCGCGGCCGTTTCGGGAACCGCGCGATGTCGACGGAGCCGGTTAAGACCCCGCACACCACCTGGGTGTCAGGTATCGCAACCGCCAGCCGGCCCGCCCCGCTGTGCGCACGCAGCGTCGCGCCCCGGGAGATCGTGCCCTCTGGGAACACCCCGACGCAGGCGCCGGCACGCAACTGCTCGATCGCGGCGGCCAGCGCTTCAGTGTCGCCTCGGCCGCGTTCGATCGGGATCTGCCCCATGGCGTTCAGTAACCAGGCGAGCGGCCGAGACCGCCACAGCGACGCTTTGGCCAGTGCGCGGATCTGGCGCCGCGGGGCGGTCGCCACCGCCGCGACGACCGGGTCCCAGTGGCTGTCGTGATTGCCCATCAGCACGGTCGGCCCGCTCAGCGGAACGCAATCGAGGCCGACCACCTCCAACCGCCCCCACCACCGCACGATCGGCGTGGCCAGTGCTACGACGAGGCGGTACACGGGCAGCGATCGGTCACCACTCACTAACGCATCATCGACGACGCGGTGCGCCCGGCGCATCCAGGGGTCGGCGCGTCGCCGCTTATCGCCGCCTCGCGGGTTCCTTCGTGGCGAAGAGCGCGTACGCGCACAGCGCGAGCACCGTGACCTCGATGAATGTGGCGACCAGCACCGACGGTTCGAGCCAGTTGCCGACGTCGTCGTGGTCGAACGGCAGGTCGGCACCGCGGGTAACTATGTAGCCCACGATCGGGCCCAGCGCGACGAGGGCGCTCAGCTGCCAGAGTGGCGTGACGTCCCAGTGGACGAGAGCGGCCGCAACGGCGATGGCGGCGATGACGAGCACCAGGAACATCACGCCCAGCCCGGTTGACTCCCGCCAGGTATCCGGGAGTTCCACCAGATGGATGAGGGCGATTCCTACCAGGCCCACCACAGTGAGGCCACGGACGAGCAGCCGGCGGGCATTGGCATCGAACTGGCCGGCATGCGCGACCTGACTGGCGTTCCACACTGCGGCGGAAGTGGTCTGCTGGGTCATCGCGAGCCTTTCAGTCGAACGAGTCAGCATCTACCCATTAATGACGTGACTCGTTACTGACGGGTTCAGCTCGCGTCGGGCAGCTAGCCCCTCGATGACCTCGGCCGCGGGCAGTCTCGCGAGCGCCTCCGCGGGCAGGGCCAGTTTGGAGCCCCGGATGCCGCTGCCGATGACCACAAGGCCGCGTGTCAGCACCGCGGCATCGATCAGCACGGGCCACTCGCGCGGCAACCCGATCGGAGTAATGCCCCCGTACTCCATGCCGGTCAGCCGCACCGCGTCGTCCATCGGCGCGAACGACGCCTTGCGGGCGCCGAGACGGCGGCGCACCACGCCGTTGACGTCGGCCCGCGTCGGAGCCAGCACCACGCAGGCCGCATATGACGTGTCGGAGCCGCGGCGGCCGGCGATGACGACGCAGTTCGCCGAGTCGTCGGGCGAGACACCGTAGCGATCGCAGAACGCCGCGGTGTCCGCCAGCGACGGGTCGATCGGCGCGACGGCCACCTCGCCGTCCCACGAGGCCAGCGCCGCGGCGACCGGCGCTGCGACCAATTCGCCGTCTGCCGGGCGCCACGCCAACGAGCCGAGAGCGATCATCCCCGTAGTGTTGCCGACGTGAGTGTGGACATCACCAGCCGGGTACTGCCGGGCATCGGTGTGTGCCACGAGTTGGCGCTGCACGAGGGCCGGCACATCGGCATTGTGATCCGGCGGACCGGCCAGCGTGACTTCGTGGTCTACGACGAAGAGGGCGACGGCGCCGCCGCCGGCGTCACACTCACCGCCGACGAGGCGATCGCCGTCGCCGAGGTCCTGGCGGCACCCCGGGTGGTGTTCCCGTCGCCGGTCGAGGGGCTGATCGTCGAACAGCTGCCGGTCCCCGCCGACTCACCGTTCGCGCGGCGCCCGCTCGGTGACACGCATGCACGCACACGCACGGGCGCATCGATCGTTGCAGTGCTGCGGCAGGGCACCGCGCTGCCCTCACCGACGCCCGAGTTCGTGCTGCACGCCAACGACCTCGTCGTCACGGTCGGGACGCGGGCCGCGATCGACCAGGTGGCGCGCATCCTGGACGGCAGCGCGGAGTGAACGCCGGCCACGGCGCGACCAACGTCGCCGTGCTGCTTATCGAACTCGGCGCCATCTTGTTCGCACTGGGCCTGCTCGGCCGCCTCGCACGGCGGTTTCGGATTCCCGTGATCCCGCTGTACCTACTCGGCGGGCTGGCGTTCGGGCAGGGCGGAGTGCTGGAGCTGTCGGCCAGCGAAGAATTCGTCCGGATCGCTGCCGACATAGGTGTGATCCTCCTGCTGGTCATGCTCGGCCTGGAGTACTCGGCCAGCGAGCTGCGCGCCAGTCTGCGCACCCAGGCGCCGATCGGCGTGCTGGACGGCTTGCTCAACGCGGTGCCCGGCGTCCTTATCGCATTGATCGCGGGGTGGGGCGGGGTGGCCGCCGTGGCGCTGGGCGGTATCACGTGGGTGTCGTCCTCCGGCGTGATCGCCAAGATGCTGGGGGACAGCGGCCGGCTGGCCAACCACGAGACACCGACCATCCTGGGCGTGCTGGTCATCGAAGACGTGGCGATGGCGCTATATCTGCCGCTGCTCACCGCGCTCCTCGCCGGCGGCGGAGCTGGCAAGGTTGTGCTCGCGGTCGTGATCGCTGTCGTCGCGGTCGGCTCGGTCATCGTGGTGGCCACCCGCTTCGGCCGGCACGTCACGCAGCTCGTAGCGGCGCAGGACAACGAGTCGCTGCTGCTCGGCGTGCTTGGTCTCACCCTGCTGGTGGCCGGGCTCGCCGAGCGGTTGCATGTGTCCGCCGCCGTCGGGGCATTCCTGGTCGGCATCGCCGTGTCGGGCAGCGTGGCGGAAACGGCAGCGGAAGTGCTCGCGCCGCTGCGGGACGTCTTCGCAGCGGTGTTCTTCGTGGCTTTCGGACTGTCCACCAATCCGCACACGCTCCCAGCCGTACTGCCGCTCGCGCTGCTACTCGCGGCCCTCACGGCCGGCACCAAGATGGCGACCGGATACCTCGCTGCCCGGCGCGCCGGCGTCAGGCGGCGCGGCCGCTGGCGGGCCGCGGTCACGCTGGTTCCACGAGGCGAGTTCTCTGTTGTAGTCGCCGCGCTGGCGGTGAGCGCGGGCGCGGAGACCAAGCTTGGCCCGACGGCCGCCTGCTACGTGCTGATCACGATCCTGCTGGGAGCCGCCGCCTATCGATGGCCGGACCACTTACAGCCGGAACAAACAGCCACCCCGTGAACGCTATGTGTGGCGTGGACGAGACCGAACGATTGCTCCGCACCTACGACACGATCACGGTGGTGGGCGCCAGCCGCGACCCGGACAAGGCGGCGCATGCAATCCCGGCACAGATGCAAAGCCGCGGGTGGCGAATCATCCCGGTCAACCCGTATGCGCATGAGCTGTTCGGCGAGAAGGCCTATCCGACAGTCGCCGACGTACCCGAGCCACTCGGGCTCGTCGACATCTTCCGCCCCTCCCAGGACGCCGCCGAGATCGTCCGGCAGGCGATCGCCGCGGGTGCTACCGCGGTATGGCTGCAGCTAGGCATCGTTTCCGCGGAGGCACGGGCGCTGGCCGAGCAGGCCGGCATCGCCTACGTCGAGAACCGCTGCCTCGCCGTCGAGCGGGCGCGCTACGCCCTCGAGGCGAAGTCCAGGACCTGATCGGTCACCAGCCGCAGCGCCGCGGCGATGGGCTCGAGCAGCACGCCGCCTTCGGCGAACACCTGATCGGCCGAGTTCACCGTGACGCCATACGGCGTGGGCCAGCCGCGCAGCGCATGGATCGTCGATCGCAGCGACACGAGCGTCGTACCACACGCCTGCCAGCCGGCCGCGGTGACGATCGTGCCGACGGCCCGGCCTGACAGGTACGGCCGCGCGTCGTCGCGCAGCGACTCGAGGTGGTCCATTCCGTTCTTGACCAGCCCGGACATGCCGCCGTGGTAACCGGGAGTCGCGATGATCAGACCATCGGCCGCGGCCACGGCGGTGACCAGCTCGGCAGCGGCGGCCGAATCCTCGTCGACCACGTAGATCGGTAGCTGAGCCAGGAACGCGCCGCCGAAGGCCATGGTGCGGACACCGTGAGCCTGCGCCTGCGCCAATGCCGTGCGCAGCAACTCGTCGGTAAGCGATGTCGCCCGGGTCGAGCCGCCGATCCCGACGACGAGCGGCCGAGCGTCCGCGTCCATGGGCCCGACCGTAGTGTGTGCCCATGAGCCTCGAACGTCCGCCCGCACCGGATCCTTACTCGCTGCTCCCCACCGTCGGCACGTTCACCGTCACGAGCACCGACGTCAGCGAAGGCGAACAGCTCTCGCACAAGCACATCTATACGGGCGCCGAGCCCGACGCAGGCAACATATCGCCGCAGCTCGCCTGGTCGGGGTTCCCCGACGGCACGAAGAGCTTCACCGTGACGTGCTTCGACCCGGACGCGCCGACACCGTCGGGCTTCTGGCATTGGGCGCTGGTCGACCTGCCCGTGTCGACCACATCGCTTCCGACGGGCGCCGGGCATGTCGACGCACCCCTGCCCGGAAAGGCGTTCCACGTCCGCAACGACTGGAGCAGCAAGGACTACGGCGGCGCCTACCCGCCACCCGGTGATCGCCCGCACCGCTACTACTTCGTGGTGCATGCCCTGGACGTCGACTCGCTCGGCGTGGACAGCGACACCAGCGCCACGGTGGTCGCATTCAACATGGCGTTCCATACATTGGCGCGGGCCCAGATCGTTCCGATCTTCTCGCACTGACCGCGCTGCCCGGCCGCTATGGGCACCCGCGCTGCTGCCGGCGCGGTGCTGCCCCGCGTGCGCGCTGACGTTCGAAGTGCGCCCCTTGGGCTACGCACGGCAGCCGCTGTGCTCCGCTCGGCAGCCGCTGTACGGATTGTCGAGGCAACCGTTACTGCCCGCACGTAGTAGTTCACCGCGGGTCGCACTGCACCGGCTACTGTTTGCCCAACGGGGGCAGGAGAGGGACGGGTATGCACCATCAAGGTCGGAATGGCGCGACCTTCGGTGATGTTGTCCGCATCCCCGAGTACCGCGCGATCTGGCTCGCGGACGCGCAGTCGATCGCCGGCGACCAGATCGCCCGGGTGTCACTCGCGATCCTCGTCTTCGAGCGCACCCACTCCACCGGGCTGACCGCGCTCGTCTATGCCCTGACATACCTGCCCGCCATCGTGGGCGGCGCGTTCCTCGCCGGCATCGCGGATCGGTTCCCCCGACGCGACGTGATGGTCTACTGCGACCTCATCCGCGCGGCGCTGTTCGGCGTGGTCGCGATCCCACAAATGCCACTGGCCGTCGTGTGCCTGCTGATCGTGCTCGCGGTGCTGTCGACCTCGCCCTTCTCGGCCGCCGAGTCCGCGCTGATGCCGACCATTCTGGCCGATCACGAGCAGTACGTCGTCGGCGCCGGACTCCGCGCCACGACCGCCCAGCTCGCGCAGCTTTTCGGGTTCGCGGTCGGCGGCGTGCTCGTCAGCGCGATCGGCGCTCATTGGGGCCTGGCGATCGACGCGGCAACGTTTGCGGTGTCGGCAGTGCTCGTGGTGCGCTTCGTCCAGCACCGTCCCGTACCTGCGCGTATGGACGGCCTCGACACTGAGCCGCCACGACGCCGCATGCTGGACGGCGCTCGCACCGTCTTCGGCGACGCCCGGCTGCGTTCGCTGATGCTGCTCGCCTGGCTGGCGGCCTTCTACGTCGTACCCGAGGGGCTGGCGCCGTCGTATGTGGCGGCAATCGGCGGCAGCACGGCGGCGGTCGGCGCGATCATGGCGGCCGATCCCGCCGGCAGCGCCATCGGCGCGGCACTGTTCGTGCGCCTGGTGCCGGCACACGTGCGCGCCTGGCTGATGAGCGTGCTTGCCTTTGTCGCCGGTCTGCCGTTGATCATCTGCGGCTTCGCGCCCGGGATCGTCGTGTCCGTGTTGCTGATTGCTGCCACCGGCATCTGCAGCGCGTTTCAGGTGCAGGCGTCGACCACGTTCATGCGTGTCGTCCCGGACGACCGCCGCGGGCAAGCGTTCGGACTCGCCCAGTCAGGGCTGATCGCGGTGCAAGGCCTGGGCATCGCCGTGTTCGGCTTCGTCGGCGACCAGGTCGGCGCGCCGCACGCGATCGCGCTGGCCGGTGCCATCGGCTCCGCACTTGCGATCGTCCTCGGCATCTCGTGGGAACGTGCCCGACGCGCCCACCAGCGCACGGAACGCAAGATCCCGGCCGGCGTCGGGCGCGCGCACACTGGCCGTATCCCACGTCAGGCCGAGGACGTCCGGTGACGGTCCACATCTGCGACGCGCACCGGGCGTTTCACCGGTTGCCGGAGAGCTCCCTGCTCAATGACTCTTGCACATAGGCCATCGCCTCCTTTGCATCTTGATCAGCGAAGCGGCGCGCCAGTTCCGCGGGGCCGACATCCTCGAGCCGCTGATGCACCCACCACAGATGTCCCTGCGGATCGCGTAGGCGGGCCACCCGTTCACCGAAGGCCAGCCCGGTCGGGCGCGTGACGGGCCGCGCACCCGCCGCCACCGCCCGGTCGAACGCCTCCCCCACGTCTGCGACGTACACCCGCAGGTGCGCCGGCGTCGGTGGCCACCCGGCGTGTGCGTCGAACAACATGACGACGGAGTCACCGATCTCCACCTCGACGTGCGCGATGCGCCCGGCTGCGTCCAACATTCTCGAGCCCGGGGTCTCGACCGCTCCGAATGTGGTCTCCAGAAACGAGATTTCCGCTGCGGTGTCGGGGCCGATGACCCACGGGTCGACACACGAGTACCGCGCCGGAATCGGCACCGTCTCTTGGTCTTCGGTCATGTCTGCAGCCTGGCACCGGCCACCGACAAGTTCTGACTAGCTCGGCGGCGACTCCGGCTCTGGAGCAACAATAAGTGCTACGCGACGGAGCGTCTCGCGTAGATTGACTTCGCTGGTCTCGGCCTGTGCGTCCGTCAGGGTCAGCCAGCGCAGCTGGGCGGCCGGCCGCTCGGGGCGGGCGCGCTCCGCCTCGGCGGTGGTGAGGAGGAAGCGCAGGTCGGCGTGCTCGTGCGCCGGATCGTCGTTCCTCGCCGGCACCGGGACGATCACCGCGTGGACGAGACGGGCGCCCGGCCACGGCGTCAGGTCGGTCAGCCCGGTCTCCTCCGCGCCTTCGCGCAAGGCGATCTCGAGCGGATCGGACTCTCCGGGCTCACCGTGCCCACCAACCTGCAGCCATGCCTGCTGGCGCTGATGCCACCGCAGCAACACGCGCCGGCTCGCTCGATCAACGATGAGCGCGGACGCCGTGACATGCAGCGGCATCGACCGCCACGGGTCGTCCACCGTCTGGGCAAGTCGGCGGATCCGGGCGACATCGACGGATTCGCGATCGCCGCGCGGTTGATGCTCCCTCAGCACGTCGATGATCGTTCGAGGCCGGCTCACGCAGACGGACGCTACGTGGTGGCCCCGAAGTAGGGTCGCGAACATGACGGCAGCGAGGACGGTCAGCGCCCGGCTCCGGGCCGCGGGCTGCGTTTTCGCCGAGGACGAGGCCCGCCTGCTCGTCGCCGCGGCACGCACGCCGGGCGAGCTCGAGGCAGCGGTCGGGCGTCGCGTCGCCGGGGAACCGCTCGAGCACGTGCTGGGGTGGGCGGAATTCTCTGGGATGCGCTTCGCCGTCGAGCCCGGCGTGTTCGTGCCGCGGCGGCGCACCGAGTTCCTCGTGCACGAGGCGGCGCGGCTGGCCCGGCCGGGCGCGGTGATCGTCGACCTGTGCTGCGGCACCGGCGCGCTCGGTGCTGCGCTCGCGGCGTCCGTCGAACGGGCCGAGGTGCACGCTGTGGACGTCGACCCGGCTGCGGTGCGCTGCGCTCGGCGCAACGTTCCCGGAACCGTCTACCAGGGCGATCTGTTCGAGCCGTTGCCCTCGACGCTGCGCGGCCGCGTGGACGTGCTGCTCGCCAACGTGCCGTACGTCCCGACACAAGAGATCGAGCTACTGCCCGCTGAGGCTCGTCTGCACGAGGACCGGGTCGCGCTCGATGGTGGCCCGGACGGACTTTCCGTGCTGCGCCGGGTCGCGGCCGAAGCGCCGCAGTGGCTGGCGCCGGGCGGGCATCTGCTGATCGAGACCAGCGCCGCCCAGGCGCCGGGCGCCCGCACAGCTTTCACCCAGCTGGCTACACGAATTGCGTACAGCGACGGGTACGACGCGACGGTTGTCATCGCCACGAAGGCGTGATCGCCTTTGCGTAGCGCTGTGATCTGGGCTTGATGATCTCGGCCAGATCCGCGAAATATCGCAACTCCGCCAGAGATGATCACCGATTCGACGGAGCTGTGAGATTGCACTGTGATCCACGTCACCGACGATGCCTCTCTTAATAACGGTCCGTCTCGCGCGCGGATCAAATGCTTGACATGCCGTCGGAGCCGTGCGAAGAATCGCCAGGCTCGCGCTGAAGAGCTGCGCGGTTTCAACACTCGGCAATCCCCCTCCGAGGAGAGCTTATGAGAATGCGCCGATTCGCCTTGTTCTCTGCGGTGATCGCGGCCGTCGCGTTCGCGGCGGCTCCTGGATTCGCCGCCAGCGATCCACCGAACAAGGACGCCGGTCAGGAAAGCCAGGACGTTCAGGAAGCCACCGACTGGTTCATGGCACAGCGGCTGGCGCCGAACGGCGCGGTCGATCCGAACGCATACGCCGCCGGGGCCGCGCAGGCGGCGGCGCTGCCCAGCGTGGGCGGCGCATGGACCGAGCGGACGGGACGGCCGGGCACGGACGGCAACGACTTCTCCGATTCCCCCCAGTACATCGACCCCACGAGCAACTTCAGCAACTCAGGCGCCGGCGATCGCTGGGTAGCCGGCCGGATGACGGCACTCGCCGCCGCCCCGGACGGGACGGTGTTCGCCGGTGGCGCAGACGGCGGTGTGTGGAAGTCAACCGACGGTGGCCAGCACTGGACGCCGGTGACCGACACGCAGGCAACGCTTTCGATCGGGGCCCTGCTCGTCACTGGCTCCGGCAGCAACTACACGGTCTACGCCGGCACCGGCGAGGCAAACACGAGCCAGGACAGCTACGCGGGCGTCGGGGTGCTCGCCTCCACGGACGGCGGCGCCACGTGGCACCGCGTCGGCGGGCCTGAACTCAATGGCGCGTTGATCTTCCGCCTGGTTCAGGACGGAAACACGCTGCTCGCCGCGACGTCGCACGGCCTGTATAGCTTCAACACCACGTCCAGCAGCACGTGGACCGCGGTGCTGCAGCCTGCAGGTCCGCCCAGCGACGGCAAGAACTTCAACCTCGTCGTCGGCAACATGATCACGGACGTGTCGGTACGGCCCGGCACAAGCGGCAAGCAGGTGGTTGCCGTCGCGGGCTACCGCGGCGGCTGGCCGACCAACGGCTTCTACGTGTCGAACGACTCCGGCGCGCACTTCAGCTACCTCACCAACCCGCAGGGCTGGGTGCCGCCGAAGGACGAGGGACGCACGACGCTCGCGTACTCCGCCGGCGGCGACCGCGCGTACGCGATCGTGCAGAGCCCTTATCTGCTCAACGTGGGCAACAACGGCAAGACGGTGCTGCAGGGCGTCTACGAGTCCAAGAACGGCGACCCGGCCGGCCCCTGGACGCTGATCGCCAACTCCAGCAAGCTGCAGCAGAGCGGGTCGGCACAGAAGATCTCGCGCATCGGCAAGGGATACGGGCCCGGCATTCAGGCCTGGTACAACCAGTTCCTGGCGGTCGACCCGGGCAACAAGGATCATGTCTACGTCGGACTGGAGGAGGTCTACGAGTCGTTGAACGGCGGCGCCGGCTGGAACACAATCGCGCCGTACTGGAACTTCGGGTTCAGCTGCTTCTCGTACACGCCCTTCGAGGGCACCTGTGACCACAACCAGGCACACTCCGACCAGCATGCGGCCGTCATCTCCGCAGGCAAGCTGTACATCGGGAACGACGGCGGTGTCTACTCACGTGCGCTGACCGATCACAGCGTGGGCAACTGGACGAACCTCAACGCGCACATGGACGCGCTCCAGTACTACGGCGCGCAGGGTAGCGGTGACTCGACGATCTACGGCGGCATGCAGGACAACGGCAGCAACAAGGTGTTCCCGACGACGGGGACAGTGCCTGACGACAACGGCAAGCCGATCAGCGTCAGCTCCGTGCAGGTGTTCGGCGGCGACGGCGGTTACACACTCGTCGACCCGACGAACTCGAAGAACGTCATCACCGAGTACACGGGGCTGACCGCGTTGAAGTCGACCGATGGCGGTGAAAACTGGCACTTCATCACGCCGGCCGATCCCGACCCGCGGTTCATTGCCCCAATCAACATGGACCGCACCAACCCCAACCACCTGGTGTCCGGCGGCGCGATCGTGTGGAACTCCGAGGCGGGCGTGGCGGGCACGACAGCCAACACCGGCGCTGCGACCGACTGGAAAAACATCTTCGACGTGCGCAAGGCCCTGGGCGGTAATGCCGCGTCGCAGGTGACCGCGCTCGATGCCATCACCGTCGGTGACACGCAGTACGTGGCGGCCGCCTGGTGTGGGCCGTGCAACCCGAGCTTCCCGAGCGGCAGCGGCTTCGCGGCCGGCATCGTGATGCTCAGCAACAGCGGCGGCACGTGGCACGCGACGGCGCAGGAGTGCACGGGTAGCTCGGCATGCCCGAACGGCGGCCTGCCGAACCGGTACATCACGGGAGTCAAGATCGACACAGCGAACCCGAGCCACGCCTACCTGTCGCTGTCCGGGTACTCGCGGCACTGGATCGTCGGGCCGGACGACCCAGGTGTCGGCCACGTTTACCAGACCACCAACGGCGGCAGCGCCTGGGCAGACATCTCGGGCAACCTGCCGGACATCCCGGCGAACGATGTCGTTCTGCACAACCGCACGCTGACGGTGGCGAACGACATTGGCGTGTTCACGTCATCCGACAACGGCAGCACCTGGAGTCGGGTGGGCACCAACCTTCCGAACGTGGTGGTCGCTCAGCTCACCGTTGACCCCAACGGGACGTTGGTCGCCGCTACCCACGGACGCGGGATTTGGACGATCTCCGCTCCTTAGATCTGGACAGCCCGGCCGGCGGTGACAAGCGCATCGCCGGCCGGGTTACGTCTCAGTAACAGCACAATTTGAGAAGACACCAGTCAGACCCACTTCCTACGCTGGCCGCCGACCGATGAGTTCGGCGGCCAGTGCTCGTCGTAATGACGGGGCGTGCGCCGGCACGCTGGAAGGAGTAGGCATGGAGTCGAGAGCACGGTTCGACGCGCACGTCGCCGTGGACGCCGTTGGGCTGGTGAAGACCTACACGTCGCGCAGCGGCAGCGTCGACGCGGTGCGCGGTGTCGACCTGCAGGTGGCATCCGGCGAGCTGTTCGGATTTCTGGGCCCGAACGGCGCCGGCAAGTCCACGACGGTGAAGATGCTGACGACGCTGCTGTCGATCACCGGCGGGTCGGCTCGCGTGGCCGGCGTCGACGTCGCCGCTGACCCGGATGCCGCCCGAGAGCGCATCGGCGTGGCGTTGCAGGAGGCCGGCCTGGACGTGCGCCAGACCGGGCGGGAACTGCTGGTGCTGCAGGCCCGGCTGTTCGGTATGTCGCGGCCGGCCGCAGCGGCCCGCGCGCAGGAACTGCTGGAGCTGGTGGACCTGCTCGACGCGGCGGACCGCCGCATCAAGGGATATTCGGGTGGGATGCGCCGCCGCCTGGACCTGGCCTCCGCGCTCGTCCATCGCCCGGACGTGCTGTTCCTGGACGAGCCGACGACCGGCCTCGACCCGGCCAGCCGGCTGACGGTCTGGGACGAGGTGCGGCGCATCAACCGGTTGGGCACCACGGTGTTCCTCACGACGCAGTATCTGGAGGAAGCAGACCAGCTCTGCGACCGGATCGCGATCATCGACGACGGCCGCATCGTGAGAGAGGGCACGCCGGCTGCGCTGAAGGCGCAGTTGCGCGAACAGCTCGGCCTGAACGCCGACCCGACACTCGACGAGGTGTTCCTCGAAGCGACGGGCCGCACCCGTGATCGCATCGAGGGCGAAGTTCAGGCGGTGACGTCATGACGAGTCCGGCAGTCGTACTAGGCGGGCGGGCGATCCGGGAGACCTTGCGCACCCCGGAGGCGATCGCCCCGACGCTGTTCATCCCGTTGTTCTTCCTGGTCGTGAACGTGGGGCAGGCCGGGCGGATCTTTCCCACCGGCCACACGTCGTTCCTGCACGGGCAGGGCTACGCCGCGTTTCAGCTGCCCGCGTCGCTGCTGCTCGCCGCGTCGTTCGGGTCGGCGGCGATGTTCCTGGTCGAGGACATCGAGGGCGGCTACTTCGACAAGCTGCGGGCGACACCCATCCCCCGCACGGCGATCGCGTTCGGCCGGCTGGCCGCCGAAGGCGTCAAGAGCCTGGTGCTGACGGCGGTGCTCACACTGGTCGCAATGGCGTTCGGGGTGCGGCTGGCGAGCGGCGCCTTCGGGTTCGTGCTGCTCCTGCTGCTGACCGCCGGCTGGGCAGTCGTGTTCTCCGGCTTCATGCAGCTGATCGCACTCAAGACGCGAAGCGCCGCTGCCACGCAGAGCGGCGGGCTCGTGTTCTTCCCGCTGCTCTTCCTCACGCCCAACTTCGTGCCCCGGCACATGTTGACGCATCCCATGGAGGTCGCCGCGACGATCAACCCCGTCACGTACATCATGGAGGGGATGCGTTCGCTCATCCTGGTCCACTTCGACTGGGCCGCGATCGGCAAGGGTTTCCTTGTCGTCGCGCTCGCCGGGCTGGTCATGGCGGCGCTCAACGCCCGCGCGATCCGCGCCTACGACTAAGGGGCGAGCGCTGGTGAACCCGGAGCCCAGAATCGCCGACCCGACGGAGGCCCGAGCGGTCGCGGAGTTGCTCGACGCGTTCAATCGCGAGTTCGCCACGCCCACGCCCGGCCCGGACGTCCTCACCGCCCGGCTCGAGACACTGCTCGCGGGCGACGCCGTGGTCGCGTTCGTCTCCGGTGACCCACCGGTGGCCGTTGCGGTCATGACGCTTCGACCCAACGTCTGGTACGACGGGCCGGTCGGGCTGCTCGACGAGCTCTACGTAGTGCCGGCATTGCGCGGACAGGGCATCGGCTCGGCGCTGCTCGCGCTGGTCGAGGCGACCGCCCGGCAGCGCTGCGCCGAGCAGCTCGAGATCAACGTCGACGGCGAGGACACCGACGCCCGTCGGTTCTACGAGCGGCATGGCTACACGAACACCGAGCCGGGCCAGGACGAGCCGATGCTGTACTACTACCGGGATCTGCGCGAGTCAGTGGCCGAGCAGCTGCTTGACCAGGGTTAGCACCTCGCCGGCGCTGTCCGCTTGCAGGCTGCCGTTCTGGATCTCGGGATGACACCCCTCGTTGATTTCCACCTGCACCGCCGGGCCAACTTGGTAGCCGAAGGTCAGTGCATAGGCTTGCGACGACTGTCCCGCGGGACCGCATCGAGCGTGATAGTCGAACGGTGCCGTTCGGAGGCGATTGAGCTGTGCCGTCAGTCGTGCCAGGTCGTCCGGCGTCCCGCTAACGGTGCTCGATCGATCGCCCAGTCGGCACAGCCGGACGGATACAGGATGTTCGGGTACGAACCGATCCTGCTGCCCGAGCCGACCGGCGCTCCAGGGGCACCCATACGTGGTTGCCGGCGGTGAGAGTTTCCAGTGGCCGATCCGAAATGCGGTGTCGGCCTGGGCCCGCAGGTTCCTCCCAATGAACGGTCCGTTCGAGGCACCGTTGCAGTGCTCTCCCGGGATGGCGAGCCACATCGTCCCGCGTGGATAGCTCAGCGCCATCAGGTAATAGTCCCCGTCAGTGACTGCGAAAAACGACGCGCACGGCTGCTTGTCAGGGTGTGCGGGTGGCAACCAGGCGAGGTCGGCCGGGATCGTGGACAGGTTGCCGCGGAGCGTCCGGGTGCCGGTGATCTTTCCGTGGTGGCCGTGCAGGTAGGCGCAGACGACGGCGTGAGTGGGCGTATCCAGCGGGATGAATCCCTTCGCGACGTCGATGCCCTTGGGCGGCTGCGGTATCCAGTAGTCGGTCATGCTCGTGACGCGGGCGGGAATTTCGGCAGGACAGCTGCGTATAGGCGCGACCGGATGCTGGGCGGAAGGCGACGGGTGCTGGACGGAAGCAGACGGGTCATGCGCAAGACCGCCGGGCGCCGCGCGGTGGTTAGTACGGTTGCTGACAAACAGCACGGCCGTGGCCACGATGAGCACGCATACCGCGGCTGCCGCGACCAGCAGCCACTGCGCCGCTCGTCTGCGGCGGCGCGTCCAAAATCGGAAGTCCGCGGCGGTGGGAGCCTGCGTGTCGTGAGTGCGCATCGCCTCCCGCGCCCCATCTTCGATATCGCCCATGGCATGCCCTTTCACGACTGTGTGGACTCCGCCATAGAGATGCGTTGGGCGACCGATCTCGTTGTTCGCGGCTACCTCATGCGGAGACGGACGTCTGCAGAAGTTCCGCGGCGCGGCGTACCGCGTCGTTGTCAGCCACCGTGCGGCGTACCCGCAGCACGATGCGCCGCTGCGGGACCGGATCGACGACAGGGACGGCCGCGAGACCTCCCGGCAACGATCGAGTCGCCACCCGGGGGACGACGGTTAGGCCCCCGGCAGCCGCGACGAATGCGATCGCGGACGCGTAGTCCTGCGCCTCGAACTGGAAGTACGGACTGAACCCCTTGCTGGCACAGGCGTCGATGACGATCTGCCGGCACGGGCCGGGCACGACGTCGTTGTCGATCCACGCCTCGTCTCGCAGATCACCGAGCGGCACGGTGCTCTTGCCGGCGAGCGCGTGGCCGGCGGGCAATACGGCGACGTACGGCTCGTTGAGAAGTGGGCGGACGTCGTAACCGTCGAGTGACGTGGAGGCGGAGCCCTCGACGAAGAGTTCGACGTCCGGGACGAACGGCGAGTCCGCGGCGCGTTCGATGAGCCGCAAATCCAGCCGGAGTCCCGGAAACTCCCGGGACAGCGTGGCGGCGACTCGCGGCACCCACGCCGCACCGGCCGAAGCGAAGTAGCTGATCGTGAGCCGGCCGATCCGGCCGGCGCGCAGGTCGGCAGCCACCGATTCCAGCGCCGCGAGCCGTTCGAGCGCGTGTCGCGACTCCTCGGCGAAGAGGCGGCCGGCCGGCGTCGACACGATGCCGCGCCCGTTTCGCTCGACCAGCACCAGGCCGGTTTCGCGTTGCAGGGCCGCGACGTGCTGGCTGACTGCGGAGGGTGTGTATCCGAGGGTGGCCGCCGCGCCGTTGATCGAACCCGCAGCGACCACGGCTCGGAACACCCGGAGCCGATGGGCATCGAGCATAGCCGGATCGTACAGTTTCGCTGATGAATCAACAATGAGAATTTACTTGTGCTGTTGTATCGCGTCCTGCTGCCATAGCCGCGTGACCCCGATCCGGTATGCCTCTCGATGGACGCTTCCGGCAGCCACCGTGAGCGTGTTGCTCATGTGGGCCTCGTCGTTCCTGGTGATCCGGGCCGTCCGCCACGACTTCGCGCCCGGATCGCTCGCACTCGGACGGCTCACCGTAGGTTCGCTGGCGCTTATGCCGCTCGCTGTCCGCGCGCGTCGCCCGCTGCCGCGTGGCACGACACTCAGGCTGGTCTTGACCTATGGCGTGCTGTGGTTCGCGGCGTACGCCGTAGCGCTCAACGCCGCGGAACGTCACCTCGACGCGGGAACCGCGGCCCTACTCGTGAACTTCGCACCGATCATCGTCGCGGTCTATGCCGGGCTCTTCCTCGGCGAGGGCTTCCCCCGTCCATTGGTCATCGGGATCGTCGTCGCGTTCAGCGGCGTGGCCCTGATCGCGCTGGGTGGCTCCGGCGCGCACGGCGACAGCATCGGAGTCGCGCTCGGGCTGCTGAGTGCGCTCCTTTACGGCTCGTCGGTACTGATGCAGAAGACCGTGCTGGGCTCGACCGACCCGATCACGGCCACCTGGGTCGGATGTGTTGCCGGCAACGTCGCGCTGCTCGTTTTCGCGCCCCAGTCCGTGCGGGACGTCGGTCACGCCTCTGCCGGCGCGATCGCCGGGGTGGTCTACCTGGGCGTCTTCCCGACCGCAGCGGCCTTCACCCTGTGGGCCTACGCGCTGACCCGCACGAGTGCGGGACGCCTGACGTCGACGACCCTGACCGTGCCGGCAATCGCGGTGCTCATGTCATGGGCCTTTCTCGCCGAGACACCGACAACCCTCGGTCTGGTCGGTGGAGCACTCTGCCTGACCGGGGTGGCGATCAGCCGTCGCAGGCCGCGACCGCGGCCCGCGCGAGTTGTCGCCGCTCAGGCGAGCGGCGCCCCATAGACGCGCCACTCCCGCTCCACGAGCATCGGCACCAGCGTCTGTTCGATGTTCACACGGAAGTGGTCGCTTTCGCGATGTGCCGCGAACGCAGCGTCATCGTCATAGGTCTCGTAGAGCGCGAAGCGAGCCGGGTCCTCGCTGTCCTGGTGGGCGAGGAACGCTATGCAGCCGGATTCCGCGTTGCTGGCGCGAGCGTGCCGCGCCAGCAATGCACGTACCTCTTCTGCCACCTCAGGGCGCGTGCGGTAGCGCGCGATGACCGTGATCACGTCCCCGCGGTATTGCGCGCACCCCGACGCTCAGCGCCACCGCAGGGTGCGCGCGTGTTCTCGAGCCGCCTGTCCGCGTTGCTGCTCCCCGGCATAGAGGACGCCGTAGGCGAAGGCGAGCTGCCCACCGTCGGTCGCAACAGCGAGGTTCTGCACGACGTCGCCGGCAACCGAGCTGTCCTGATACTCGCCGAGAGTGTCTTGGAACTGAGTGGCCCGCTTCACCGCCCGGCGCGCCGGCTTGCCGAGCACCGGGACGGCGAGTTCGGCGGTATAGCGCACCCGCTTGCCGGCCTTGCGGGCCCGGTGCAAGAGGTCGGTGTCCGCCTCGGGCCGGCCGGCTTGCCTCAATCGCTTGGCAAACCGCTGACCGGCCGCGTCGAAGTACCCGCGTACCGCCTTGGACGGACGCGCGGCTGCTTCGGTCATCGGGGGCTGCTGTTGCCAAGCGTCCACAGTGGCCAGCAGGGCGAGGTAGCGTCTGCTGCGCATTTGCCGCAGGAGTACCCGGCGAGCGCTGTCCTGCTCGGCGGCAAGGTATTCATCGAGCTGCGCGGTCATGGGGCCGACATCGACCTGCGCGGGAAGCGTGCTCAGCGTTTGCGCGACGTGCCTGCTGAGCACCTCGCCGTCGCGCAGCGTACCGAGCAGGCCCGCGTACCACGCCAACTCGGCGTCCAGGCTGGCCGCCTCATCGGGCTCGAACAGGTCGGCGAACACCCGAAGCACACTGCGGAAGCGCCGCGTTGCCACCCGGGTCGCGTGTACCGCGTTCTCGCCGCCCCGCAACGCCAGATCACCCGCGAGCAACGCCGTGTGCTGTGCCTGGAGGTAGTTGCGCACCACGTCCCCCAGCCTGCGGGCGCGCTTTTCGCCTGGCGCGTAGAGCGGTGGCTGCGCCCCCAGCACGCGAGCCAGCTTCGGTCGGGTCGGCACGATGATCGCGCCGGTCGCTGCCAGCCGCCACGCAATCCCGGCTACTAGCTGGTCGTCGCCGGTACCCGGCTCGACGTCGACGACACGCCAGCACGTCGGCTGGGCATCGGTTCCCGCCCTGGTGGCCGTCACCAGGTCGTCGTCGATCTCGACGAGCGTGTCACCGTCCGGGCCGACCACGCGCGTGATCGTGCGCGCCGTTACCAGCGTCGCAACGAGTCGCAACTGCGCCCCGCGGGCGACGCCGTACACGAGCTCGCGCAGTTGCGCAGGCACCGCGCGCGCGTTCCCGTCGACGGCGGCGCGTATCTCGGTGCGAGCCGAGCCGTCCGGAATGTTCAACTGCCAGCCGTTTTCCGCGTCACCTGTGCGTAACCGCAACGTAACCCCATGTCGTAGCAACTGGCGGCCCGCAGTGTCGAAATAGCGGCTCGACAACGAAACGGTGTGTTGTTCCAGTACCGCCCCGGCTGGCAAAACAGCCGTCAAATCGGGCACCGCCCAGTCGACATCAACCTCAAAAGCGTCCTCGTGCGCGCGGTACGGGTTGACCACGACGCACCACCTCACTTCCAAATCAGGCCGTTATTGGCACACGCCAGACGTCAGATGGTAAACGGCGTCTGAACGGGAAGCGAAGTCGGAGTGAACAGCGCACCGAACGACGGGCTCCGCCGCGGATGCACCCCCGGCTGGGCTGAGTGGGTCAGGTGATCTTGGCGGGCGAGGTCCGACATGCGCGTCCTTATCGCAGATCTTCGCACCGGAATTGCTGGCCAGCCCCCGTTCGTCGTTCACCTTCTCGTAACCGTCCGTCCCTCCTTGCTGAGAGACGCTGTGCCGCGTCCATAAGACGTCCCTAAGAACATGCAACGTCCTCTGACAATGGGGGCTAGGTGAGCAGGGATCCTGCAGCGAAGACCGCACGGTTTATCTACATCTCCGATGCGGATAGGGGGTCGGCATGGCACACCCCGAAAGACGACGGCGAGCTGCGCGTGGGCTGGCGTCTCATCGCGGCGAACAACCGCTCGCTGGGCCGTTCCTGGGTCGTCTACGGCACCTTTGAGGCATGTGTCGCGGCGGCTGCGCAGCTGCACAACCGACTCGACGAGGTCACGCAGGCGGTGACGTTCGACGCCAGGCACGCAGCCTGGACGTGGACGGTGCTGCTCGACGGCAAGCCGGTCGCGGTCTCCACTCGCCCGTATCGGCGCCGCGTCGAATGTGCCCGCTCGTTCGACCAGTTCCTGGCTGCCGTCAAGTCCGCGCCTGAGGTCGCCGAAGAACTGCGCTACTACGGCCCGAAGGCCCTGAGCGTGTACGACCACCCTCCGCTGCACCCGGACATCCTGTCCTTGCCGGGCACGGCCGCGCCCAATTCGCCCGCGGCGGACAACGCGCAGCCCATCGCGACATGATCGACACCCAGGAATTCGAGCCGATCGCCCCCGACCAGGGTCCGCAGGTACGTCGGTCACTCAAGGCCAACCCCGGACCGGCGGACCGGTTCTTCCGCGGTGCGGTTCGCGGCGGCGGCGTCGCAGTCCTGGCGATCATGCTGCTGGTCGGCTCGTTTCTCGCGTACCGAGGATGGCAGGCGCTGCACAAGGCCGGCCTGTCTTTCTTCACGACCCAGGACTGGAACCCCGACGCCGGCAGGTTCGGCATCGCTGCAGTCATCGTCGGCACCGTTCTGATCGCGGTGGTCGCGATCGTCGTGGCGATGCCGCTCGCGCTGGGCATGGCTCTCTACATCTCCGAGTACGCGCCGGGGCGGATCAAAAGCTGGATGACCAGCACGGTCGATCTGATGGCCGCCGTCCCTAGCGTTGTCTACGGCCTGTGGGCCGTCACATTGTTCGAGTGGAAGGCCGACAGCCTGTCCAAGTGGATATCGGACTGGTTCGGCTGGATCCCGATCTTCAAGGTCGACGGCGTCAAGCGGCACGATCCGCTGGCGAGCATGACGAGGTACACGTCTTCGACATTCATCGCCGGGATCGTCGTAGGAATCATGGTGACGCCGATCGCATGCGCGATCATGCGCCAAGCCTTCAGTCAGGCACCGGCCGGTGAGCGGGAGGGCGCGTACGCGCTGGGTGCAACCCGATGGGGCATGATCCGCTCCGTCGTACTGCCCTTCGGCCAGGGCGCGATCATCGGCGGGACGATGCTGGGGCTGGGCAGGGCACTGGGCGAGACGATCGCCGTCGTAATGATCATCTCGCCTGTCTTCCAGATCAGGCTGCACGTCCTGCAGAACGGTACGAGCTCGGTGTCCAGCCTGATCGCATTGCGCTACGGCGAGGCCAGTCCGTTCGGAATCAGCGCCCTGATGGCAGCCGGGCTCGTGTTGTTCGCATTCACGTTGGGCGTGAACTTCGTGGCGGCCTCAATAGTGGCGCGCTCCCGCTCCGGCGCCGTCAGCGAGGTCTGAGATATGACGACTGTCGACACGAGTCCAGCGACAACGTCCACCACGACATCCACGGCGGCAGCGCCGCCACGCACGACACTGCCCCCGCGTACCCCGCCGAGCGGCCAGCAGGCCCGCCGTCAGCTCGGCACGCTGCGCACAACCGACCTGCTCGCGTTTTTCGGGGCGCTGGCCGCATCGGCGACCATGACCGGCCTGCTGTGGACGCAGATCGCCCCGTTCACCGGGCTGGTCGGCTACGTCGTCACAACCTGGTGTCTCGGCGTTGTGCTGTATGCGGTGCTCACCTCGTTCGACGAGAATCGCCCGACGGTATGGGCTCGGGTGGCTGCTGTAATCGTTCACTCGCTCGCCGCCCTGGTTGTCGCCGTACTCGCCTTCATCGTCGTATACACGTTCATCAAGGGCTGGAAGGCCGTAGTACATAGCAACTTCTACACCCAGGACATGCGCAGCACCGGGCCGCGCGACCCACTTACCGACGGCGGTGCGCGGCACGCGATCGTCGGAACGCTGATCGAGGTCGGGATCGCCCTGGCAATCACCGTGCCCCTCGGCCTGGTCACGGCCGTTTTCCTACACGAAATCCCGGGTAGGTTCTCGCGGTTCGTGCGCACCGTGGTCGACGCGATGACCGCGTTGCCCGACGTCATCGCGGGCCTGTTCATCTACGCGACCCTGATCCTGATTCTCGGGGTCGAGCAGTCCGGCCTCGCCGCCGCCACCGCGCTGGCCGTGACGGTGCTGCCGATCATCATCCGGGCCTCGGACGTCGTTCTCCGGCTCGTGCCGGGCGG
Organism: Jatrophihabitantaceae bacterium; assembly: GCA_035263725.1. GTDB lineage: Bacteria > Actinomycetota > Actinomycetes > Mycobacteriales > Jatrophihabitantaceae > DASXRA01. The sequence goes on from DATFRC010000079.1 coordinate 37,092, forward strand.
CCTCACCGAGGCCTCGTACGCGCTGGGCAGTCCGCAGTGGCGCACGGTCCGGCGGGTAACCCTGCCAACCGCCCGTGCGGGCCTTGCTACCGCGGTCATTCTGGGCGCTGCGCGGGCTATCGGGGAGACCAGCCCGGTGCTGTTGACCGCCGGAGCAACCGACCACACCAACACCGACCCGGTCCACGGGCCGATGATGTCGCTGCCGCTCATGGCCTACAGCAAGATCGAGACCGGCCAGCCCAACGAGATGGCTCGCGGCTTCGGCGCCGCAGCCGTCTTGTTGGTGGTCGTCCTGGTGCTCTTCGTGATCGGCCGGATCATCGGCGGCCGTGGAGCGGGCCAACTAACCAGCCGTCAGCTGCGCCGGCGCACGGCCGCGTCGCAGCGGGACCGCCGCCGGTACGACGAGCGGCACATCGCAGCGGCGCCCGGGAACGGAACCCATCCCGCCGACACGGGTGGGTGACTAGTGAGGAGACGTCTGCGGATGCAACGCACAGCCCGGCGACTGACCGCGGTAGCGGCCGTCGCCCTGCTCGCCGCCGCGAGCAGCCTAGCCGGGTCACCGCCCGCCGCGGCGTACACACCAATATCCGGCGCCGGATCAACCTGGTCGGCCAATGCGATCAACGCGTGGCGGGCCAACGTGGCGCAGTACGGCATGGTCGTCAACTACGCGGGCGTCGGATCGACGATTGGCCGTAACGAGTTCAAGCAGGGCACGGTCGCGTGGGCCGGCTCCGACATTCCCTACGGCGTCCGCGACGGCAACAACTTCGATCCGCCGCCGACAACGCGCGGCTTCGCGTACATGCCGGACACCGCCGGCGGCACGGTGTTGATGTACAACCTCAAGATCGGGATACGCCGGGTGACGAACCTGCGGCTATCCGGCGACACGATCGCCAAGATCTTCACCGGCGTGATCCAGACGTGGAACGACCCAGCCATCGCCGCGGACAACCCGGGCCTGACCCTACCGGCCCTGCCGGTGGTGCCGGTCTACCGCTCGGACGGATCAGGCTCGACCGCTCAGTTCACCCAGTGGATGGTGGCCCGCGAGAGCAGCTACTGGAACGCGTACTGCGCCAAGGTCGGCCGCAATCCGTGCACCCAGACCTCGGCCTACCCGCCGTCATCGGGCATGGTCGGTCAGCCCGGCGACCTTGGTGTGGCCGGCTACGTGGCGCAGGCGCAGTCGGTCGGCGCGATCGGCTATGTCGAGTACTCCTACGCCATCCAGGCCGGGTTCCCGGTGGCCAAGATGCTCAACTCCGCGGGCTATTACACCGAACCCACGCCCGGGCACGTCGCCGTCGCGCTGCTCAAGGCCCAGATCAACACCAACAAGTCGGACCCGAACACCTATCTGACGCAGAACCTGTCGCAGGTCTACACCAATCCCGACCGGCGCGCCTATCCGTTGTCGAGCTAC
>DATFRC010000080.1:0-30081 GCA_035263725.1 Jatrophihabitantaceae bacterium
CGTGCAAGACGGCAGCCGCGGCGGTGACGCTGCCGCTCAGGTTCACCTCATGCAGGACGCGCAGCCGCCGAGCATCCAGATCCATAGCTATCCCGCCGGATGTGTCTCTCGGGCGGCGCCCACAAGGGGCGCACGCCTCGAGCCACCCCGCGCCTTCGGCGCGAATCGCGCGGTGGCCGGCGAATTCTTCGCGCAAGCGCTCATCATGTAGCTACGCTACATCGAATGGCAAGCAGAATGAACTGGACGTACATGGTCGCCACGCGACACCGTGAACGGTGTGAAGCCGCAGCACCGCGCCGTCGCCGTCCTCGTCACCGTCATTTGGGGTGTCAACTTCGTGGTGATCGACGAGGGGTTGCGTGATCTGCCGCCGCTACTTCTCACTGCGCTGCGCTTCCTCGCGTGCGCGCCGCTCGCACTGATCGTTCCGCGACCTACAGCCAAGCTGCGCTTCGTGCTGGGTTACGGCCTGGTGCTCGGTGTGGTCAAGTTCGGCTTGTTGTTCACCGCGATGGCACACGGCATGCCGGCCGGGCTGGCCTCGCTCGTCCTGCAACTGCAAGCGCTGTTCTCGCTCGGCCTCGCGTCACTCCTGCTCGGCGAGCGGCCGACCCGAGCGCAGGCGGCCGGCGCCGTAGTCGCCACGGCAGGCATGGGCCTGCTGGCCAGCGGTGGCACCGGCGGGGGTGTCGCGTTGGCCGGCATGCTCATGACGATCGGGGCCGCCGTGGCGTGGGCATTCGCGAACGTCATCGTGCGAGCTAGTGGCGAGACGCGACCGCTGTCGATGCTGGTCTGGTCGAGCCTGGTGCCGCCGCTGCCGCTGATCGGACTGTCCACGATCGTCGACGGGCCGCACGACGTCGCCCACGCGCTCAGCCATCTCACCCTGCGCGCGCTACTCGCAATCGGCTACGTCGCCTACCTCTCGACGCTGGTCGGCTTCGGGCTGTGGAACCGTCTCATCGGCGCCTACTCGGTGAGCCGCGTCGCGCCGTTCAGCCTGCTCGTGCCGATCTTCGGGCTGACCGCGGCGTGGATCGCCCTCGGCGAACCGCTCACCTGGCGACTCGCCGGCTGCGCCCTGCTCGTGCTGGCCGGTCTCGCCCTGGTGATCCGCAAGAGTTCCCCGCGACAGTCGGTGCATGGCAGCACGCAGCAGCTACCCGCCCGGCACCCCATCTTGGATCGACCTGAACACCAGCGACCCTTCCGCGGCAAGCACGTTCTACGCCGGGCTGTTAGGGAGCCAGTTCGACTAAAGATCAATTCGAACTGATCTATTCATCGGCACGGGTGAACAGCGTCGGCCCACCGTGCAGCACGTCGAAGATGACCCGCTCGTAGGCATCAGCCGAGCCGTTGGGTAAACCATCGGCGTAGGCGAAGTCCATTGACGCCGTGCGAATATCGAAGGACCGGCCGGGTACCTCGGCGCCGAATCGGATGCTCAGCGCCCCGCTTGGCGCGACACGCAGCTCCGCATCCCGGTCGGTGCCAGCCGCCTGGCTGGTCGCCACCGCGGCGGCCTGGGTGGCATGGCTGATCAGCAGGCGCCGCTCGGGATCGCGCACCGACGTCGCCGCGCCGGCGAGCACACCCAGCGCCAGGCCGCCAAGCGCGAAGCAGGTCTCCAGCGCGACGTCATTCCCACCCGTCAGGACGCTGTGCAGCACCTGCGTGGCAGCCCATGCCGTCATCACCACCGGCAGCAGCAAGCGCTTTCGTCAGCCTGATCCCACGGACGTGCAGCACCACCAGGCCCACCAACCCGAAGTTCAGGACGTACTCGAAGGTTGTCATGCCCGAAACTGTCCGCCGAACGCCACCGCCGGGCGTCCAACCCCAGGTGGAACCCGGGTTGATTCCACGTCAACCCAATACCGCCGCTCTCAGCTCGCGCGATGGTCCAAGATGCGCGGCGCAACCGCGCCACCCTCGTCAGGAAGTAGCCAGACTCAAGTGCGGGCCACCCTGGACGTCACATGCGCTCTAGGGGAATCCTGGGCTCGGCCACCTACCGACGGGGGCGATGGCGTTGTACCGCGACATCTTGGGTTGGGTGCTTACTTCGCCGGTGCGCCGAGCCGAGACGTCCCCGGCTGCATGGTCATGAGACGCAGCAGCTCCGGCAGTCGCACGGGGCTCCGCCGGATGCAGATCCTGCCTGTCGGGACGGTCGGGTGGAAACCGAGCTAGCAGAGGTCGGTCGCCGCCTTGCCGCCAACGATCCGCGCGCAGTAGCTGATTGCTACCGACTGCTCGGTCCTGCCCTGGCGGCGTACCTTCGCCGGTACGTGGCGAAGTCTGATGTGGAGGACGTCTTACAGCGTGTGTTCTACGAGGTGTGGCGTTCGCGCTCTCGCTACGACGCGCAACTGGATCTGCGCGCGTGGGTGTTTCGTATCGCGAGATACCGCGCTATCGACCACCTGCGCAGCCCGGTCGGGGGAGCCCATATCAGCGAGCACAGCGTGGTCGCACTGGACGAGCTCCGCGAGATCGGCGGCGAGGACGGGCGTGAGATGGCTGAGCGGTTCGCGTGGGCCGACGAGCTGCGCTCGGCCATGCGGCGGCTGACCGAAGAGCAGCGTCAAGTGATAGTCATGGCGTTCTTCGAGGGCTATACGCAGCCGGAGATCGCCGAGATCCTCAAAATACCGCTCGGCACGGTCAAGACGCGGACGTTCCGCGCACTGCACCGACTCGCCGAGCTGCTGCGAGCCGAGCGGGGCGCGTCATGAGCGCGCACATCCACGACGAGCTTCCCGCTGTGCTGACCGGCGAAGCCGACCGCGCGACGCTGGACGCATTCGCCGAGCACATGAGTGCGGGGTGCGCGAGCTGCTGCCAGGATCTCGCGTCGGTCGTACAGGCATACGCCGCAATCGAGTCCGCGAAGCGCTACGCACCGCAACTGTTCCGTGCCGAGCTGAACGGCACCGCCACGGATGACACGGTCGGTGAGGACGAGCAGTTGCCCGACCTGAGTGATGTATTCGCCCGGATCGAGGCCCGCCCAGACAAAGTCGGCCGCGCGGGCGCGCATGCAAAGGCGAAAGCGCAGCGGCGGCGACCCGTGGGCCGGGGGTGGATTGCTGCCGCGGCGGTCGTCGTCGGTGTCGCGGCCGGCGTCGGCGGCGAGTATCTCGTCAACCACCACAGCACGAGCAGCTCCGTCGCGGTCCACGTCGTCCACTTGGCACCGTTCGACATTGGCACGACGCCGGGAACCGCGAAGATCATCGGTGACAGTCGCATCACGATCGGCGCGACCTCGCTCCCGTCGGTGGGGACGACGAAGTTCTATCAAGCGTGGTTGACCAACGCCGCGCGCACCGAGTTGTTGTCGTTGGGTCCGCTCGGACCCGACGGCGCCGGGAGCTACACGTTGCCTGCTCACCTCATCAACACCTACAGCGCGATCGAGGTGAGCGTGCAACCGGTCAACGGCAACCCCGCGTTCTCGGGTGTCAGTGTGCTCAGGGGCAGCTACCGCTGACCGCGGCGCTGGACCAGGCGTCGAAAATTTCTTCCTCAGGATGGAACCGAACCGACGTGTTGCCCGAATCCATAAGTGTGCGTCCACGGGCGTAGCGCAGATCACCGCCTACGGGGGGTCGGCTGACCTGCCGCGATCCGACGCGCGCACGCCGACACGATGATCGCCGTTCCAGCCAGGAAGGACATCACGATGACCGATGCCACGCGTCGCGGGTTCCTGATCATGGCCGGGGCGGGCGCCGCGGCGGCGGGGGTCGCGGCTATCGCTCCGGCCGCGGGGCAGGCGACCCCGACGATCACACGTTCGAGGGGCGCGGCCCGGGTGTCAAGCCCACTCGTCGCGTATGTCCGCGATGCACGCAAGGGCGACGTGTCGGTGATGGTCGGCGAGCGCGAGGTCGTGGTTCACGACCCCGAGCTCGTCGCCCGTCTCACCCACGCCAGCAGGTAATGCCACGCATGTCCTCAGGACTCTCCGCGTACCCGTCGCCAGCACCAGCACCTGACCACGTTTGAAAGGCGAACCATGTCCTCTCACCGCGAAGCGCCGGAGATCTCGAAGGACCCGGTCGCCGACAACACCGACGTGTACGCGTTCGTCAGCCCGGATCGTCCGGACAGCGTGACGCTCATCGCCAACTACATCCCGCTGCAGAAGCCGGATGGCGGACCGAACTTCTACGAGTTCGGCGACGACGTGCTCTACGAGATCCACATTTCAAACCGAGGCGACGCCCGCGCCGACCTCACCTATCAGTTCCGCTTCACCACGACGATCCGCAACGAGGACACCTTCCTTTACAACACCGGTCCCATCAATTCGATCACCGACACGACGTGGAACCGGCCGCAGTTCTATTCGGTGACGCGGGTCGAGCGTGGCCAGCAGCCGCACACGCTGGCGAGCGGGCTGACTGTTCCCCCGGTGAACATCGGTCCACGGAGCACGCCGAACTACGCGCACTTCACTACCGAAGCGGTGCACCCGTTGCCGGGCAACCGGCAAGTCTTCGCGGGACAGCGCGCCGAGGGCTTCCACGTGGATCTAGGCAGCATCTTCGATCTCGGCACGCTTCGACCGTTCGAGATGCTGCACCTCATCCCGTCGGCCAACGCAGTCGGCCTGAACGGGACCCAAGGCTTGAACGTCCACAGCATCGCAATCCAGGTCCCGAAGAGCGATCTCGCCCGCGGCAGCAACACACCGACCAGGCCACTCGACGCGGGATCGGTCATCGGCGTCTGGGCAACGGCGAGCCGGCAGAAGACGCGTATCCACGACGACGATGACGGCGGGTGGACACCGTTCGGCCCGTTTCGCCAGGTATCCCGGCTCGGCAACCCGTTGTTCAACGAAGTCATCGTGCCGATGGCGCATAAAGATCGCTGGAATGCTCTCGACCCCAACGACGACAAAGCCTTCGCCCAGTACGTCACGAATCCGGAACTTGCCGGGCTGCTGCCGGCGCTGTACCCGGGCGTGTTCCCGAACCTCGCGGCGTACGCGAAGCCGCGCGCTGACCTCCAAGCGATCCTGCTCACCGGCCTCCCGGCGGGCATCGTCGCAGGATTCCAGAACAACACCGGACCGGTGCTGGCTGACATGCTGCGACTCAACCTCGCGATCCCGCCTGCGACCAGTCCCAACGTGCTCGGTTTGATAGGTGGTGATCCCGGTGGTTTCCCGAACGGCCGCAGGGTCATCGACGACGTCGTAACGGTCGAACTTCGCGCAGTTGCCGGGGCGACGATCCCCCTCGTCGACCCGAGCTTCACACCAGACGGCGCCGCGAGCGCGGTCACCGACGGAACGGCCAATACGAACGCGCCGTACCTGGACACCTTCCCTTACCTCGGAACACCCGCCGGCGGATACCAGACCACACCTGGAACACCGGCGACGTGACACCTCACGACGGCGCTTCGAGAGGCAGGGATGTGACCGGCGAACACAGCCCCGCAGGCCAGGGACCGGTGCTACTCGACATCGGCGACGACATCGGCGCGTTGATTATCAGCATGCCAGCGTCACTCGAGGGCGCAGAGATCGGCATCCGGCCCGTGGACACAGGCGCAAAGCACCAGGTCGACGAGCGCCGACACGTCGGCGTCGTCGGTCGACCCGCAAACGGCCGCCTCGTCCATTCGGCGGTCTTCTCCGAGCTCGCGGAAGGCCGATACGAACTGTATGAACGTCCCTTCGGAGCCGTACAACTACGCGTCTCGATCCGCGGAGGCGTAATCACTCACGCGATGTGGCCTCCCTGTCACGACACACCGGGGTCAACACGCTGACCTCGGTCGATGGCGTCGCCTACGGCGGTGTGTGACCCGACAAGGCTGCGCCCGTCCAGCCGAGCCAGACGATGTTCAGTGTCTGCCAGGCGAGCCACCGCGCAGCGCACCGGCGCCGATGTACAGGATGGCTGGCGCCAGGATAAGTGGGCCGAGCAGACACCCTCTCCACGTGGCGTGCAGTTCGCGGCTAGGCGTCTCGCGCCTGACCGGACGCCGCTGCGAGGAAACCCGGCCATACCGAGAACGACGAGGGCGAGGCTGCCCCGCCTTCCCCCCGAGATTAAGGACGGGGCAGCCTCGGGCTTAGCGGCGTTGCTATTAGGTGGCCGCTTCCCGGTCACTGCCGACCGTCACGGGACTGAGGGCGCAGTTAACCATCAGGCGATGCCGGGGGCAACCGGGAGAGAGCTTAAATCAGTGCCAGCGGCGCTGGCGAGCCACACCGGTGGCGAGAGTCATTCCGGATCAGTCGTCTCGGATCTGGAAATCGTCACTGAAACCCAACTCGGGCCAAATAGCGTGTGCCTGCATGTCCGCGCTGAGGGGCCCTGTTGACGTGTGCCCGCCGTACCCGGATTCTGAACGCGCGCGCCGGAGCCTGCCCCCGAGCTCACGGCGCCACCTAATTCGGGGGGCGGGTTGCAGAGGGCCCGCCCCTCGGAATATGTCCGCCTCGTCAGTACATCCGCAGGCGCTGCCGGGCAATTGGCGGCTCGCGCCTCAGCCGCGGATTTCGCTCAAAGAGACCAGACGTCCCTGCCGAGACGCCGCCGCACTGGTCGGTGTACTTCGTCGACGACGCCGACGCCCTCATCTCGGCAGCCTCCGCCCGCGGCGCCACCGTGAACGTCCCGGCGACGGACTCGCCGTACGGCCGCTTCGCCGGGTTGGCCGACCCGCAGGGTGCCGCGTTCTAGGTGATTCAGCCAGCGGCGACGGCGTAGTCCAGCGGCGTGAGCCGCGTGCGCGGCCCGGCGCGCAACACGTTCGAGGGCAGCTCCTTGCCCACGACACGCTGCGCAAGCGCAGCTACGTCAAGCAGCATGTCGATGTCGACGCCGGTGGCTATGCCCATGTCCTCAAGCATCGCCACCACCTCTTCCGTGGCGATATTGCCGGTGGCGCCAGGTGCGTACGGACATCCGCCCAGACCGCCCACAGACGCGTCGTAGTGCGTGACGCCAAGTTGCAGAGCTGCGTAGAGGTTGGCGAGGCCGGTGCCACGGGTGTTGTGGAAGTGCAGCGCCAGCGGGACGTCGCGCATCGTCTCGCGGGTTCGCGTCACCAGGTCGATCACGCGGGTGGGCGTAGCCATGCCCGTCGTGTCGCCATACGTCAGCGCATCCGCGCCGGCATCCACCGCACGCCGCGCGACGTCTACGACGCGCGACACCGGCACCTCGCCCTCGTACGGGCAGCCCCATGCCGTCGAGACGATCACTTCCAGATTCCCGCCGGCGTCGTGCACCTGCTTGATGATCTCAGCGACGTCCGCCAACGAGTCGTCCGTCGAGCGGTTGACGTTCCTGCGGTTGTGGGTATCGGACGCCGACACGACGACCTCGATGTCCGTGAACCCGGCATCGATGGCCCGGGACGCGCCGCGCGAGTTCGGAACCAGCGCCGAGTAGGTCACCGCGGGGTTGCGCTCGACCCGCGCCCATGCCTCGTCCGCGTCGGCCATCTGCGGAATGGCCCGCGGATGCACGAACGACACCGCCTCGATGCGCGATACCCCGGTACGCGAGAGCCCGTTGATCAATGCGACCTTGGCGTCCGTGGGGACCGGATCCTCGTTCTGCAAGCCGTCGCGCGGGCCGACCTCGCGCAGGCTCACTGCGGTCGGAAGCGTCATAGGAGCCAGGTTACGGCTCTTCGCGAGTCCGGTTACGGCTGCGGCGGCTGCCCCGGCGGTGGATACGGCGGCTGCCCGTACATCGGGTGGTGTTCGTAGGCCTCGCGGGCCCGCCGGTCGGCGTCCTCCTCGATGAGCCGGTTCAGCAACTGCTGCTGCCGTTCCGAGTTGGGCACGTCCACCAGGTGCTCCTGCCCGTGCTCACCGGCCGACTCGATGGTGAGCGTCCCGGCGCGGACGATGCGGTCCCACAGCGACTGGCTGAACGCCACGTCGTTGATGCGCTGCAACGCGATGTCCCGGCCGGTGTGCCGGAGGACGCCGCGCCGGATGAGCACCCGGTGCGTGGTGAATATGTAGTGCGACGTGCGCCAGCGGATCAGCGCCGCGACGGTGAGCCAGCACACCAGGATCAGCGCGACGACGAGGATCGCGATCAACAAGGGCGTGTGCGCGCCACCCGACGGCAGGAACGCGATGGCAGCGCCGGCCGCGCCGCAAACCACGATGAACCAGAACACGGGGCCCACGAGGGTGATCCAGTGCGGATGCAGGTGCGCGACGACTTCCTCGTCTTTGGCAAGGATTTTGTCCGGGTAAGCCACAACGCGCCTCCCTACGGCTTGTCCGAGAACCCTAGTGTGCCCAATGCGAGGCTAGCTTGGCTCAACGTGCTCGACGTCGCCGGCGGCAACGACGTGTTCCCGGCCGTCGGCAGTCACGCGCAGCCGACCCTCGCGGTCGATGCCCATGGCGAGGCCACGCAGCGCGGCGCCGTCGGCGGTGGTGACTGTCACGTTCTGTCCTAATGTGGCGCAGCGCTCCTGGTAGTCGACGGCGAGCCCGCACGCCTCGGCGTTGCCTCGGGCGTTGCGCCAGCGCAGGTACTGGTATCCGAGCTGGAACAGAATCGTCGCGAGCAGCGCGGTGCGCTCGACCTCGCCGCCTTCGGTGGTCAGCGACGCCGCCGTGGGCACCGGCAACTCACCCGCGGTTGTCGATACGTTCAGCCCGATGCCGACCACGGCGGCCTCGCCGGCAACCTGTACCAGGATGCCCGCGGCTTTACGCTGCTCGGTGCCCAGCAGCAGGTCGTTCGGCCACTTGAGCATCGCCTCGACGCCGGCCGCCGCGACGGCATCGCACAGCGCCACGCCGGTAAGTAGCGGCAGCCATCCCCAGGTGGTTCGCGGCGTCCCGGGACGCACCAGCACCGAAAACGTCAGACCGGACCGGGGCGGGGAGGTCCAGGTCCGGTCGAGCCGGCCGCGCCCCGCGGTCTGGTGCTCGGCCACCAGCACCGTGCCGTCCGGCGTGCTCTCCGCTGCGCCGAGCAGATCGGCGTTGGTCGACCCTGTTTCGTCGACGACGCTCAGCCGTGTCCACGGCGGTTCAAGGCCGGCCTGCAGCGCAGCAACGTCCAGCGGGGCACGGCTCACGAGCTCCAGCCTAGGTCGGGCGGGACGGGCCCACGTGGCCGCGCACTATCGTTGGCTGCCATGGCAGCTGCGCCGCTCCCGCACGTCCCCGACCCGCACACCACCGCGGGCAAGCTCGCCGATCTCGAGCGCCGTTACGACGAGGCCGTCCACGCCGGGTCGGCGCGTGCGGTCGAGAAGCAGCATGCGCGCGGAAAGAAGACGGCGCGCGAGCGGATAGACGCGCTGCTTGATGAGGGATCGTTCATCGAACTCGACGAGTTCGCCCGGCACCGTTCCACGACGTTCGATATGGATCGCAACCGTCCCTTCGGCGACGGCGTGGTCACCGGGTACGGCACGGTTGACGGCCGGCCGGTGTGCGTGTTCAGCCAGGACGTCACCGTGTTCGGCGGCAGTCTCGGCGAAGTGTATGGCGACAAGATCGTCAAGGTCCTCGACTTCGCGCTACGCAACGGCTGCCCGATGATCGGCATCAACGAGGGAGGCGGCGCCCGCATCCAGGAGGGTGTGGTCAGCCTCGGCCTGTACGGCGAGATCTTCTACCGGAACGTCCAGGCGTCCGGCGTCGTACCGCAGATCTCACTGATCATGGGCGCTGCCGCGGGCGGGCATGTGTACTCGCCGGCGCTCACCGACTTCGTGGTGATGGTCGACCAGACCTCGCAGATGTTCATCACCGGACCGGACGTGGTGAAGACCGTGACCGGCGAGGACGTCACGTTGGAGGAACTGGGCGGCGCTCGCACGCACAACACCACGAGTGGCAATGCTCACTACCTCGCGTCCGACGAGGACGATGCGATCAACTACGTCAAGGCGTTGCTCTCCTACCTGCCGAGCAACAACCTGGACCCGCTTCCGGCGTACGACGCTCCCGCAGACCTCGATGTGGACGATTCATTCCTCGACAGGATCATCCCGGACTCGGACAACCAGCCCTACGACATGCACCAGATCATCGAGCATCTGCTTGACGACGGGGAATTCCTCGAGGTGCACGCCCTGTTCGCTCCGAACATCGTGGTCGGATTCGGCCGGATGGAGGGACATCCGGTCGGCATCGTCGGCAATCAGCCGATCCACTATGCAGGCTGCCTGGATATCGACGCATCAGAAAAGGCAGCTCGGTTCGTGCGCACGTGCGACGCCTTCAACATCCCGATCATCACGTTCGTGGACGTGCCCGGATTCCTGCCGGGTGTCGGCCAGGAGCACCGAGGCATCATCCGCCACGGCGCCAAGCTGATCTATGCGTACGCCGAGGCCACGGTTCCGAAGATCACGATCGTGACACGCAAGGCGTTCGGCGGCGCATACGACGTGATGGGATCCAAGCACCTCGGCGCCGACGTCAACGTCGCCTGGCCCACCGCGCAGATCGCCGTCATGGGCGCCCAGGGCGCGGCGAACATCCTGTACCGGCGCGAACTGGCGGGGGCGCCCGACCCGGATGCTCTGCGGGCCCGCCTCGTCGCGGATTACGAAGACACACTCGTCAATCCGTACATCGCCGCAGAGCGCGGCTACGTCGACTCCGTGATCCCGCCGTCGAAGACGCGCTCTTACGTGATCCGGTCGCTGCGCATGCTGCACAACAAGCGCCAGGCGTCGCCACCCAAGAAGCACGGGAACATCCCGCTATGAGCACCCCACGAAATCGCTTCGCGATTTCGCGGGGACACCGCTCCGCGTGGAGACTCCCATGACATCTCGCCTGCGCATCGTTCGCGGACAGCCCACGCCGGAGGAGCTCGCCGCGCTGACCGCGATCGTGACCGCCGCCGGCGCGGCCTCGGCACCGGCTGCCGCCGAGGCGCCGCAGCCGGGCCGCTGGAACGATCCTGCCTATGCGCATCGGCGGCTGTGGTTGACGGGCCCCGGCGCCTGGCGCGCCGGGGCCCGCTGGGGCTGACCGAAAGGATCAGGCGGCTTCCACGGCCGGCACGCGCTTGGGGCGAAGCCGCGCCGCTGTCACCACCAGGCCCAGCACCGACACGCCCACCACCACGGTCAGCGCCGTCGTCATGTGCGGCAGCAGCCGATGGTCGTGCGCCGGCCGGCTGCCTCCGTTGCCGACGATCGCGGTGACGACCGCCAGGACGATGGCCCCGCCGATCTGAAGGCTGGTGTTGACCAGCCCGGATGCCAGCCCCTGCTCGTGGTCGGCCACACCGGCCGTGGCCTGCACGTTCACCGCCGGGAAGCACAGCGCGAAGCCGATGCCGAGCAGCAGCATCGTCGGCAGCAGGAAGCTCACGTACGGCATCGACGGATCCACCCGCAGGAACAGTGCATACGCCGTGACGAATGCGAGCAGCCCAAGCATGATCATCACTGGCGTGCGCAGGCGCTCGAGCAGCATGCCGATACGCGGTGCGGTAGCCACGACGATCAGACCGGCGGGCAGGAAGCCGAGGGCCATCTCGATCGGCGACCAGCCGAGGGAGTCCTGCACGTAGAGGGTCACGAGGAACTGGAACGCCACATAGCCGCCGAACATCACCGCCGCGGACGCGTTCGCGTGCAGCAGCGACGCCGAGCGCAGGATGCCCAGCCGCACGAGCGGCCGCGGATGCCGTTGCTCGATGAACACGAACACGGCCATGAGCACGACGCTGAGTGCGAGCAGCCCGATCGTGCTCAGGCTGCCCCAGCCGCGTTGCGGGGCCTCGACAACGGCGTACACGAGGACGAGTAGCGACGCGGTGCTGGTCAGCGCACCGGCGAGATCGAGGTGGGCCCAGCGCACCGGCTCGCGGGGCACCCGCGGGATGACCCGGTATCCGACGAGCACCAAGGCGATCGCCACCGGTCCGGGCAGCAGGAACGTCTCGCGCCAGCCCAGTTCCGTGAGCAGTCCACCGAACACGAGGCCCAGCGAGAAGCCGCTCGCCCCGCACATGGTGTAAATGGACAGCGCGCGGTTTCGGGCCGGGCCTTCGGCGAACGTGGTAGTGATGATCGACAAGCCGGCGGGCACCGTGAAGCCCGCAGCGGCGCCCTTGACGAAGCGCAGCGCCACCAGAGCGAAGTCGTTACTGACTATTGAGCTGACGACGGACGCTGCCCCGAACACCGCAACCGCGGTAAGGAACACCTGCCGCCGGCCGAGCAGATCCGAGGCTCGGCCTCCCAGCAAGAGGAAGCCGCCGTAGCCGAGCACGTAGCCACTGACGATCCATTGGAGTGAGCTCGGCGACAAGCCCAGATCGGAACCGATGGACGGCAGGGCGACGCCGACCATGGAGATGTCGAGGCCGTCAAGGAACAACGCCCCGCACAGGACCACGAGCAGCAGCCAGGTCGTGGTGGTCCAGGCAAGGTCGCGGACCACGGACGGGGTCGTTCGGTTGGTAGATGGTGTCTCAAGATCGAGTGCCATGCGGACAGTCTATGCAGATGCATAGGATGTCTGCACATTAATTTCTCGTGCATTTTATGTTTCGGAATGTGCTACGATGCGATCATGTCGCGGGTGAGCGATGAGGGGCTGGCCGCGGAGTGGCATGACCTGATGGGTCGGTACCACCGGGCGATCTGCACGCTCGACCGCGAGCTACTCGCCAATCACCGCATCTCGGCCAGTGACTTCGAGGTGCTCCAACAGCTGTACGGGGCCACGGCGTCCCGTTCCATGCGCCTGTCGGAGCTGGGCGACAAGGTCCACCTGACCCAAAGTGCGCTGTCCCGGCTTATCGCGCGGCTCGAGCGTGACGGGCTGGTTGAGCGATGTATGTGTCCTGACGACCGCCGGTCGGTCATCGCCGCGATCACGCCGGAGGGCGTCGCGCGATACCGGCAGGCGAAGCCTACCCAGCGTGCCGTCCTGCGCGAGCAAGCGGTCGTTTAACGCCTTACGAAGTGCGGAAGGCTCCGGTGGCTCGAGCTTCGCGAACCTAGACTTTCGATGTGGCGCGCGTACTTGTCGTCGACGACGACCGGACGGTGGCCGGTGTGGTAGTCGGCTACCTCGATCGCGCCGGCCATCAGCCGGTGCACGTCGCAGACGGGCACAAGGCTCTCGACGTCATCACCTCGGATCCGCCGGATCTTGTGGTGCTCGACCTGATGCTTCCGGGAGTAGACGGGCTGGAGGTGTGCCGCCGTGTCCGGGCCCAGCACCCACACCTTCCGATCATCATGCTCACCGCGCTCGGGGAGGCCGACAGCCGCATCGCCGGACTCGAACTCGGGGCCGACGACTACGTCGCCAAACCGTTTTCGCCGCGTGAGCTCATCCTGCGCATCGAGTCCGTACTGCGGCGTACGGGCGAGTCGCGCGGACCGGGCCAGGTGCTGAGCGCCGGGGCGCTCACTCTCGACACGGCGGCGCGGGTCGTGACCCGCGACGGGGCCGAACTGGCACTTACGACCCGCGAGTTCGATCTGCTGGCCTATCTGATGGCGCATCCGGGGCGAGCTTTCAGCCGCGCCGAGCTCATGCAGCGGGTGTGGGGCTGGACATTCGGCGACCAGTCGACGGTCACGGTCCACGTCCGGCGGCTGCGCGAGAAGATCGAGGACGATCCGACCGAGCCGTCGCTGATCAAGACAGTGTGGGGCATCGGCTACCGGCTCGAGCAGCCATGACGCACACCCTGGCGCTGGTCGCGACCGCCGCCGTCTGGGCGATCGGCGGCGGGGCGCTGACCTGGTTCGCCACGATCCCGCTGCACCGGCGCTCACTGGGCGGGCTACTCGCGTCGGTCGTCCTCACCGGCGCCGTCGCGTCGATCGCGGCAATGATCGGCAGCGACCGCGCGATGTACCTGCAAATGCACGACCTGGGCGTAGGCGTGATCGTCGCCGTGGTGGCCGGCCTCGTGGCAGCGGCGACGGCAGCACTCGCGGCCACCCGGCTCTCGCGCGACAATCGGGCCCTTTCCGACGTCGTGGCGCAGATCGGCGAGGGACGGGTGCCGCCGGACGACGGCCGCCGCCTCACCGCGCAGCTGGAGCAGCTGCGCAGCGAGCTTGCCGCCATGGCCCGGCGGCTGGCCGAGTCGCGCGACCGCGAGCGCGCGCTAGAGGCGTCTCGCCGGGAACTTGTCGCCTGGGTCAGCCACGATCTGCGCACGCCCCTGGCCGGTCTGCGGGCGATGTCTGAGGCGCTGGAGGACGGCGTCGCCGACGACCCGGCGTTGTACTACAAGCAGATCCATGCGTCTGTCGACCGGCTGGCCGGCATGGTCGACGACCTGTTCGAACTCTCCCGAATTCAGGCCGGCGCGGTTAGTGCGGCGCCGGAGCGCATCGGACTGGATGACCTGGTCTCCGACTGCCTGGCGGCGCTCGACCCGCTGGCCCGCGCGCGCGGCGTGCAGCTCGCCGGCCAGCACGGCGGTGCGGTCGCCGTCTCGGGGAACGGCGCCGAGCTGAATCGGGCGATCACCAACCTGGTGGCCAATGCGATCCGGCACACGCCCTCCGGTGGCAGCGTCGATGTGCAGCTGGCCGCGAGCAACGGTCACGCCAGCGTGGCGGTACGGGACGAGTGCGGCGGCATCCCGGCCCACGACCTGGCCCGGCTGTTCGACGTGGGGTTCCGCGGCGAGCCCGCCCGCTCGCAGGCTTCGGGCGGTGCCGGCCTGGGGCTCGCGATCACGCGGGGCATCGTCGAGGCCCACCACGGGTCGGTCGAGGTGGCAAATGTCGCTGGGGGTTGCGCCTTCACGGTCCGCCTCCCCTCGGCCTGACCGGTCAGCAGTCGCACCGGACGGCGGCCACCACCGTGGTCAGCGGATCGGGGCGTCCCGGGCGAACGCCCTCGTCCGTCTCGACGGCGAACCCTTCGCGGACCCAGTACTCGAAGCCGCCGATCATTTCGCGCACCGGATAGCCGAGCCGGGCAAACTCCAGTGCGGCCCGGGTCGCGCCGTTGCAGGCCGGGCCCCAGCAATAACTGACGATCGGCGCGCCTTGCGGGATGAGCGAGGCGGCGCGACGTGCGATCTCGCGGGTCGGCAGGTGCAAGGCACCGGGGATGCGCCCCTGGGCCCACGCGTCGTCGCCCCGCGAGTCGACGAGAACGAAGTCCGGGTCGGCCTCGAGCGCAGCGTGCACGTCCGATACGTCGGTCTCGAAGTCGAGCTTGGCGCTGAAGTGTGCGAGTGCTGTCATGAGGTCGACGCTATGGGGCCGGCCGGCCAGGGGGCAGCGGCTCATCCCGGTATCTGCGGCTACTGACCGTGGATTTCCCGGTAGATTCGCCGGATGGCCCTGGATGCTACCGACTGGGCGCTGCTCAGGGAACTGCAACGCAATGCGCGGGCGACTATGAGCGAGCTGGCCCGAGGCGTTTCTATGTCCGCCAGCGCCGTCACCGAGCGCGTGCGCCGGCTCGAGGAAACGGGCGTGCTGCGCGGGTACCACGCCGAGGTGAGCCTCCCCCTCGTCGGCCTGCCGATCCTGGCCTTCGTCCGGCTGAGATACCCGCACGGCAACTACAAGCCGCTCCACGACCTGGTGGACAAGCGCGCCGAGATCCTCGAGGCGCACCACGTGACCGGCGACGATTGCTTCGTGCTCAAGGTCGCGGCGCGGTCGATGCCGCACCTGGAGGAGGTCGTCGGCGCCATCTCCGGGCTGGGCGGCGTCAGCACGAGCATCGTCTACTCGACGACGTTGACCGGCCGGGTGGTCGACGGTCAGGGCAGCTCGAACGGTGGCGGCGCGTCGGCGTAGGTACGCCCGCAGTCGCAGTCGTTGGGCTGTTCAGCCGGCAGTCGTTTGACGGTCTCCGCCAGCAGCTCGCGCATCCGGGGCAGGTTCGCCGCGAACTGCTCGAGCACCTCGGTGTGCGTGACGCCGGTTCCTGCCTCCACGCCGGCGTCCAGGTCGGTGACCAGCGCCAACGTCGTGTAACACAGCGCCAGTTCGCGGGCCAGGCCCGCTTCCGGCATCGCGGTCATGCCGATGATCGACCAGCCGTGCCGCTGGTATTCGAGCGACTCGGCGCGCGTCGAGAAACGGGGGCCGTTGATCACAACCAGCGTCCCGCCGTCGGTCGCCTGCAAGCCACTGTCGAGGGCGGCGGCTCGTCCGTGTGGGCAGTACGGGTCGGCGAAGCTGGCATGGACGACCCCGTTCGCGCTGGCGAACAGCGTGTGCGCTCGGCCGCTTGTCCGGTCCACGATCTGGTCCGGGACAACGAGCGTGCCGGGCCCGAGGTCTGCGCGCAGCGACCCCACTGCCGAGAGCGAGACCACCTGCCGCACGCCCAGGGCGCGAAGGGCCCAGAGGTTGGCGCGGTACGGGACGAGATTCGGCGGAAAACGGTGGCCCACCCCGTGCCGCGGCACGAACGCCACCTGCCGCCCGGCCAGCTGGCCCACCGCTATCGGGTCGCTGGGTTCGCCGTACGGCGTTGACACGGGGGCCGTCTGCGCGTCTTCGAGCAGCGAGTAGAAGCCGGAACCGCCGATCACGCCGATCACACGTGCGACCGTACCCGAGCACGGCCGCCGGTTCTTCTACGCTCTAAGCATGGAGCGCGGGCACTACGAGCCGGAGCACACGGCGTTCGCCGAAGCGGTACGCACGTTCCTCGACAAGGAGGTGATGCCGCACTATCTCGATTGGGAGCGCGACGGCATTACGCCCCGCGAGGTGTTCACCGCGGCGGGTCGGCAGGGCTTCCTGGGCATGGCGATTCCGGAACGATTCGGCGGTGGCGGCACGGCCGACTTCCGCTTCAACCAGGCGCTTGGCGAGCAGGTCGCTTATGCCGGCGTGGCGGGCACCGGCCTCGGCATCACCCTGCACAACGACATCTGCCTGCCGTACGTTCTCGCCTACTGCTCCGACGAGCAACGCGACCGGTGGCTACCCGGCATCGCGTCCGGGGCGCTCATCACGGCCGTGGCTATGACCGAACCGGGCGCGGGATCGGACCTGTCCGGCATCCGCACCAGTGCGGTTCGCAGCTCTCCCAGTGACGACCATTACGTGGTCAACGGCGCCAAGACGTTCATCACGAACGGCGTCAACGCCGACCTGGTGATCACCGCCGTGCGCACGTCCGAGGAGAAGCACCGCGGGCTGACGCTGCTGATCCTGGAACGTGGCATGCCCGGTTTCGAGCGGGGCCGCAACCTGGCCAAGGTCGGGATGCATTCGCAAGACACCGCCGAGCTCTCGTTCAACGACGTCCGGGTGCCCGTGGCCAACCGGCTCGGTGAGGAGGGCGCAGGCTTCGGCCAGTTGGTCGCAAACCTCCCGCAGGAGCGGCTGTCGATCGCAATCGCCGGCCTCGCCGCGGCCCGGGCGGCGTTCGAGCAAACCGTGGCGTACGTGCGCGAGCGGCACGCGTTCGGGACCTCCATCGGCACGTTCCAGAACACCCGGTTCGTGCTGGCCGAGATCGCGACCGAGATCGACGTGGCGCAGGCGTTCGTCGACAAGTGCGTGCTCGCGCTAAACGCAGGCGATCTCACCGTCGAAGACGCCGCCAAGGCCAAGTGGTGGTGCACCGAGCTACAGGGCCGCGTGGTCGATCGGTGCGTCCAGCTGCACGGTGGCTACGGCTACATGCTCGAGTATCCGATCGCGCGCGCATTCGCCGACGCCAGGGTCACGCGGATCTATGGCGGTGCCACCGAGATCATGAAAGAGATCATCGGCCGCTCGCTGCCGCTATGATCCGGTTCGTCTTGGCCTCGGCGTCGCCGGCCCGTCTTGCGACCTTGCGCGCGGCCGGCCTCGACCCCGAGGTGATCGTCTCCGGGGTCGACGAGTCGGCTGTGGTCGCCGCCGACACCGCCACGCTGGCCACCCGGCTCGCGTTCGCCAAGGCGTCCGCCGTGGCATGTACTCGCCCGGACGCCCTCGTGTTGGGTTGCGATTCGCTGCTCGACGTAGATGCCTCGATAGTTGGCAAACCGGCTTCGATCGAGGACGCGGTCGCGCACTGGAAGGCCATGCGCGGCCGTACAGCCGTGCTGTACACTGGCCATGCGCTGGTGTACGGCGACCGGGTACTGAGCGAGGTGGCGGGCACGACGGTGCACTTCGCGGACCCCGACGACGCCGAGATCGCCGCCTACGTGGGCACCGGCGAGCCGCTCGCGGTGGCCGGGTCGTTCACGGTCGACGGCCTGGGCGGTTGGTTCGTCGACGCGGTGGACGGCGATCACCACAACGTGGTGGGCGTATCGCTTCCCGTACTGCGTCGTATGGTGCGCCGCCTCGGCCTATCGCTGGCCGACCTCGGCTGGCCCGGGCGTTAGCCGGTCGATC
Source organism: Jatrophihabitantaceae bacterium (assembly GCA_035263725.1). Classification (GTDB taxonomy): domain Bacteria; phylum Actinomycetota; class Actinomycetes; order Mycobacteriales; family Jatrophihabitantaceae; genus DASXRA01. The sequence continues at coordinate 18,340 of DATFRC010000080.1, forward strand.
GGGACGTCGATGCGGAACGGCTGCTCGAGGTGGGCGGTTTGCCCGGCCGTCCATGTCCCGACCTCGGCGTAAACGCTGGCCCCGTGGGGCAGCGCATATGCAGTCAGGCTGACTTCTGGAGTCGTCTCGACGCGCCAGTACGCCGGGATGCCGGCGGCGGCGTATTGCGCCGGCTTGGTTATTCGGTCGGTCGTGACCGAACTCGGGGACACGACCTCGACGACCAGCAGCACATCGGCTGGTCGGATCGGCCGGGTCCTCGTGCCGAACAATCCAGCAGGCACCACTGCAAGGTCCGGCGTGCGGTACGACGGACGCAAGTCGATGTCAATTGGTCCGATCACCACGTTCTCGCGTGGCAGAGCCGCGCGGATCACGGCACGCACGCCTTCACTGACGATCTCGTGGTCCGCATCGGGGCTGGGCGTCACGACGAGGGCCCCGTCGACGATCTCGTACGAGTGTGGGTTGACGTCGTGCGGCAGCGATTCGACGTACGCGACCAACTCGGCGTACGTCCATTCGCGCGGCACGTCCAGCTGCGGCTGCATGACCCTCTCCTTCGCCACGTGACCAGTCTGACCGCCATGCGGCCAGTCTCGCCAACGGGGCGTCAGCGCCGCGCGGCCGCCGCGGGGTCTGTGGACAACCGGGGCCGCTGTGGACGGCGGATTTGACAAGGTTGGCGCCACGGATCACGCGGGGTCGTGCGGGCCAGCGCGACCACCCGCGAGCGCCGCCATTGCTCGTAGCGATCGTCGTCGCCGGGTGCCGGCCGGCCGGCCAGCGCGGCGAGCAGCGCCGCCAGCTCGTCCGGCGTCGCGGTCCCACGCACGCCGACCACCCGATCAAGGGGCAGCGCGCTCATGTCGGCGGCACGCCGTGCCGCTTGCTGGCGAGGTGCCGCGACTTGCCGACCAGCACACGGTAGCGGCGGATCAGCTCCTCGCGCAGTTCACTGGGCGCGATGACGGCGTCGATCACGAGGTCCGACGCCAGTCGCATCAAATCGACGTCCTGCTCGTATTCCGTGCGGCGTTGCGCGACGTATGCCGCCCGCTCGTCAGGATCTTCGATCGACGCGATCTTGTTGGCGTACACGGCGTTGACCGCAGCCTGCGGACCCATCACCGCGATCTTCGCGGTGGGCAGCGCGATGCACGCGTCCGGCATGAACCCTGGGCCGTCCATTGCATACAGCCCGGCTCCATATGCCTTGCGGGCGATCACCGATACCTGTGGGACGGTAGCCTCGGAGACGGCGGTGATCATCTTGGCGCCGTGGCGAATGATGCCTTGCCGTTCGACCTCGCTGCCGATCATGAAACCCGGCACGTCGGCGAGATACAGCAGCGGAATGTTGAACGCGTCGCACAGCCAGATGAAGCGCGCCGCCTTGTCGGCGGAGTCGACGAACAGAACGCCTCCGCGCACCGCGCTGTTATTGGCGAGCACGCCGACCGGCCGGCCGTCAAGGCGCGCAAAACCGGTGATCAGTTCGGCGGCGAACAGCGGCTTGACCTCGAAGAACGAGTCGGCGTCGACGATGCCCTCGATGATCTCGTGCATCTCGAACGGCACCTGTTCCTCGGCCGGGATCGCGTCGTCCGCCAAGACCCGCGCGGGCGGCTCGGCCTGCGCGTCGGGTGGCTGCTCGCGCCAGCACGTCGGCAGGTAGGAGAAGAACAGCTTGGCCTGCTCGATCGCGTCCTCGTCGTCGACGGCAAGGTTGTCACCGCATCCGGACACGGTGGCGTGCATGCGCGCGCCGCCCATCTCCTCGAGCGTGACCTTCTCCCCGACCACCATCTCTGCCATGCGCGGCGAGCCGAGATACATCGAGGCATTGCCCTCGACCATGATCACCACGTCGCAGAAGGACGGGATGTAGGCGCCGCCGGCGGCGGACGGTCCGAACAGACAGCAGATCTGGGGGACCTTGCCGGACAGCGCCACTTGGTTGTGGAAGATGCGCCCCGCGCCGCGGCGCCCGGGGAACATCGCGACCTGGTCGGTGATGCGCGCCCCGCCCGAGTCGATGAACCAGAACAGCGGCAGTTCCTCGGTGAGCGCCCGCTCCGTGGTGCGGATGATCTTCTCGACGGTGCGGGCGCCCCAGGAGCCGGCTTTGACGGTCGGGTCGTTGGCGACGACCAGCGCCGGGCGGCCGTCGACGAGGCCCTGCCCGGTGACGACACCGTCGGCCGGCAGCGTGCCCGCGAGGGCATTGGCGAGCTGGCCGTCCTCGACGAACGTCCCTTCGTCGAAAAGCAACCCGATCCGATCGCGGACGTACAGCTTGTGCTGAGCAGCCAACTTCGCGGCCGCGCCGTCGGACGGCCGCAGCGTAGTCTCGCGCGCAGCCGCCACCTCCTTAGCGGACACGGTGACCGCCGACGCGATTAGCGCTCGCGCGAAGAGCCCGCCGCGCGCGAGCGAAGCGAGCTTGCGTCCGCGCCGGCGGCGCGGTGCGGCTGCCGAGACGGGCCCCAGCGAAGCGAGCGGTCCGGATCGGAAGACGCTCTCGGCGGATCATGAGACAGGCAGGCCCAGGCCGCGGGCAATTAGCATGCGCTGCACCTCGGACGTTCCCTCGCCGATCTCGAGGATCTTCGCGTCGCGATAGAAGCGGGCCACCGGGAACTCCTCCATGAAGCCGTTTCCGCCGAAGACCTGCGTAGCGGTGCGCGCCGCGGACATCGCCGCCTCCGACGAGAACAGCTTGGCGCGTGCGGCGGCCTGCTTGATCTCGGCGGCCGGCCGTCCCGAATCCTTCAGCCAGGCTGCCTTGTAGGTCAGCAGCCGCGCCGCCTCCACGCCGACCGCGATGTCCGACAGCGAGAACGCGACCGCCTGTCGCGACCCGATCGGCGCGCCGAACGTGTGCCGCTCATTGGCATACCGCAGCGAATGGTCCAGGCACGCCTGAGCAAGCCCGACCGCCAACGCCGAAATTGCGATGCGCCCGTCGTCCAGCGCGGCCAGGAACTGGCGGAATCCGGCGCCACGCTCGCCGAGCAGGTTCTCGGCGGGTACGCGACAGTCGGTGAACGTCAGGCCGTGCGTGTCGGAGATGTGCCAGCCGAGCTTCTCGTACGGCGGTTCGACCACGAACCCCGGCGTACCGGACGGCACGATGATCGCCGAGATCTCGTCGGGACCGGTGCGGGCGGTGATCGTCACGAGCGATGTGATCTCCGTCCCCGAGTTCGTGATGAACGCCTTGGCGCCGTTGATCACCCACTCGCTGCCGACCAGCTCGGCCCGGGTGCGGGTCGCGCCGGCGTCCGAACCGGCCTCGGGCTCGGTGAGCCCGAATCCCGCCAGCGCCTGCCCTGCTGCGAGGTCCGGGATCCACCGCTGCTTCTGCTCCTCCGTGCCGAACGTGAGGATCGGGTTGATGCCCAGACCCATGCCCGCCTCGAGCGTGATGCCGAGCGACTGGTCAACCCGGCCGAGCTCCTCGATCGCGACGCACACGGACGTGAAGTCGCCCCCGCTGCCGCCGTACTGCTCCGGCACGGCTAGCCCGAACAGCCCGAGCTCGCCCATCTTGCGCACCACGTCGACGGGGAAGAAGTGCTCGCGATCCCACTGCGCAACGTGTGGCGCGATCTCCTGGTCGGCGAACTCGCGCACCGTCTTGCGGAACAACTCGTGATCTTCGGACAGCTCGAACATCGCCCGCTCCTTGACGTTTACGTTAACGTCAACCACCATAGCCCCGTGACGACCACGAGGGAAGGACGAGTCTGGACGGTCGGCGAGCTGGCCGACGAGCTCGGGGTCACTACCCGCACGCTGCGCTTCTACGAGGCCGAGGGGCTGATCTCGCCGCGGCGCGCCGGTATGCAGCGTGTGTACGGCCCACGAGAGCGCACCCGGCTCAAGCTCATCCTCAGAGGCAAGCGATTCGGCATGACGCTGGCCGAGATCCGGGAGATCGTCGACATCTACGACGGCGCCGCCTCCTCCGAGCAGCGGCAGCTCGAGAAGCTGCTCGCCCGGCTTGACGAGATCGCTGCCGACTTGCGCGCCCGGCACGCCGACCTGCGCCGCACGCTCGCCGAGGTGACTGACGTCGCAGAGCAGTGCCGGACGCGACTGGCCGAGCTCAGCGCAACCGCCCGCCCGGATCTGCAATGAGCCCAGGCGATCGAACGCACGAGCAAGCGGGCACGCCAGCTCCGGCGGGTAGTCTGCCGCCGTACGACACATCCGTGGAGGCGCGAACGTGCAGAAGGTGCTGATCGCGAACCGCGGCGAGATCGCCGTTCGGGTGATCCGCGCCTGCCGTGACGCCGCCTACGTCTCTGTCGCGGTGTACGCCGACCCTGACCGGGATGCGCTGCACGTGCGGATGGCCGACGAGGCGTATGCGCTCGGCGGCACGACACCTGGCGACTCCTACCTCGTCATCGGCAAGCTGATCGATGCCGCGAGCCGGTCGGGCGCCGACGCGGTGCACCCCGGATACGGCTTCCTCTCCGAGAACGCCGAGTTCGCGCAGGCTGTGCTGGACGCCGGGCTGACCTGGATCGGGCCGTCGCCTGCGGCGATCGTCGCTCTGGGCGACAAGGTCACCGCCAGGCATATCGCGACGCGGGTCGGTGCGCCCCTGGTGCCTGGCACACCGGACCCCGTGTCCGGCCCGGAAGCGGTCATGGGGTTCGCGGAACAGTACGGGCTGCCGGTCGCGATAAAGGCCGCGTTCGGCGGCGGCGGGCGTGGGCTGAAGGTTGCCCGCTCGCTTGAGGAGATCCCCGAGCTCTACGCCAGCGCGGTGCGCGAGGCCGAGGCGTCGTTCGGACGCGGCGAGTGCTTCGTCGAACGGTATCTCGACAGGCCACGGCACGTCGAAGCGCAAGTGCTCGCGGATACGCACGGCAACGTCGTCGTCGTGGGCACCCGTGACTGCTCGCTGCAACGGCGGCACCAGAAGCTCGTCGAGGAGGCACCCGCCCCATTCCTTGCAGACGACCAGCGGGCGCAGATCCATTCGTCGGCGAAGGCCATCTGCCGGGAGGCCGGCTACCACGGTGCAGGCACGGTGGAGTACCTGGTCGGCACGGACGGCACAGTGTCGTTCCTCGAGGTCAACACCCGGCTCCAGGTGGAGCACCCGATATCCGAGGAGACGACGGGCATCGACCTGGTGCGTGAGCAGTTCCGCATCGCGTCCGGCGAAACGCTGCGCTTCTTCGAGGATCCGGAACCGCGTGGGCACGCGATCGAGTTCCGCATCAACGGCGAAGACCCGGGACGTGACTTCCTGCCCGCACCCGGTGTCGTGACGCGCTATGTGCAACCGGCCGGCCCCGGGGTGCGCGTCGATTCCGGCATCGAGTCGGACACGGTCATCGGCGGGGCGTTCGATTCGCTGCTCGCCAAGCTGATCGTCTGGGGCGAATCACGTGACGAGGCACTCGCTCGCTCGCGGCGTGCGCTGGCCGAGTTCGTGGTCGAGGGCCTCGCCACGGCGCTGCCGTTCCACCGCGCGGTGGTCGATGACCCCGCATTCACGGCGTCGCCGTTCCGGGTGCACACGCGGTGGATCGAGACCGAGTTCGACAACCAGATCCCGCCGTTCGCCGCCCCGGCCGCCCCTGGTGCCGAGCCCGAAGAGCGCGAGACGATCGTGGTCGAAGTCGGCGGCAAGCGGCTGGAGGTGTCGCTACCGGTGGGCTTCGGCGGCGGTTCCGGCACGTCCCGCAAGGCCGCGCCCAAGCGCTCACCGCGCGCCAGGTCGGGCGGCGCGGTCTCTGGTGACACGCTAACCGCACCGATGCAGGGCACCATCGTGAAGGTCGCCGTGAGCGAGGGCGACGTGGTCGCCGAGGGTGACCTGATCGTCGTTCTCGAGGCGATGAAAATGGAGCAGCCGCTTTCCGCCCACAAGCCCGGCACAATTACCGGGCTGAACGCCGAGGTGGGCGCCGTCGTCACCTCCGGCGCCGCCATCTGCGACATCAAGGATTAGCGCCCGCACTGGATCCGGCCCAATTCGCGAGTTTGATAGGCACTATGGCAAAGCGGCCGCCGCCGTGGCGCTGGCTGCTGTACGCAGTCGGCTTCGGGCTGCCCGATCGCTACGACGAATGGGTGTTCCACGACCTCAACGACCGGGGCTGGCGCGTTCGCGAGATCGGCCGCATCATGCTGCTCGCTGTCCCTTTCATCGTCGGGGTCATGTTCCTGCCCGGCGGGATCGGGTTGCGGTTGATGACCGCGTCGGTCCTCGTCGTGGGCCCGCTGTTCGTCGGCGCCGCATATGCCGACGAATTCCGGGCGTATCGGCTGCGCCAGCACGGCCTGCTGCCGCCGTCCGGACCCGATCCCGATCCGCCCTACCGGCGATGAGCTTGGCCTAGCGTGGGCCTCCTTCGCGCCGCGCCAGGATCCGGTTGATGGCGTCGATACGCTGCTGGGCGATCGACGCCATCTCGGCCGAACGCCGGCGTACGTGATCGACGTCCGCGCCCGGAGAGAACACCATCGCCCACCCACGGTCCCCCTCCAGTGCCGGCACGGCGTCGACCAGTTGGTCCCTGCTGACCGGGTGCGTGCCGGCGAATTCGTGCGTCTCGTCCACCACGGCGACGAGCACGTGTCCGTCGGCAACCCCGGCAACGGCCGCTGCGATCTCGTCGGCATTTGCCCCGAACACCTCGGCGACGGCGATCGTCTCGCGCGCACGCTCCCTGGCTTCGGGTGACAGATCAGGCATGGGCGCTCCCCGGTCGAGTCGGTCGAGTCAATCGAGATCGTCGTGGTGCATGAGCCGGCGAGCCGCCTCGGCCACCGACCCCGACAGCGAGGGGTACACGCCGATCGTCGCGGCAACGTCGTTCACAGTGAGACTACGGTGCACCGCGAGCGTGACCGCGAAGATCAGCTCGGACGCGTTCGGTGCCACTATCACGCCGCCTATGACGACGCCGGTGGCAGGGCGGCAGTACAGCCTGACGAACCCGTCACTGTGGCCCTGCATCTTCGCTCGCGCATTCGTAGCGAGCGGCAGCGTGACCGTGCGCGCTGGTACGGAACCGGAAGAGATCGCCTCGTAGCCGATGCCCACTGTCGCGATCTCCGGATGGGTGAACACGGTCGCGGCGACCGTCTTGAGCCGCAGCGGCGACACCGCCTCGCCGAGGGCATGCCACATCGCGATGCGTCCCTGCATGCCGGCCACAGACGCTAACTGCAGCACCCCTGTACAGTCCCCTGCGGCATACACGCCTGGGACGTTCGTGCGTGACACCCGGTCGACGCCGATGTAATTGCGGTCGTCGAGCGAGACGCCCACGTGCTCGAGTCCGAGCCCTACGGAGTTGGGCACCGAGCCGACACAGACCAGGGCATGCGAGCCGATGACGGTCCGCCCGTCGACGAGGTCGACGAGCACGCCACCGTTCCAGGGCCGGATCGCGTTCGCCCGGGCGTGCTTGACCAGCGTGCCGCCCCGGCTGGTGAAGACGTGCTCGATCACGTCGGCGGCGTCGGGGTCTTCGCCGGGCAGCACGCGGTCGCGGCTGGATACGAGGGTGACCGGCACGCCGAGTTCGCAGTACCCGCTGGCGAACTCCGCGCCGGTGACGCCAGAGCCGATCACCACCAGATGCTCCGGCAGTTCCTTGAGGTCGTATACGTCGCGCCAGGAGAGGATGCGGTCGCCGTCCGGCCGCCCGTCGGGTAGCACCCGGGGAGTCCCGCCGGTCGCGAGTAGCACCACGTCTGCCTCGACGGAGCCGGTCACTGCGCCCACCTCGTCGAGCACCTCGATGACATACGTGCGGCCGCTGTGCGCCGCGGCGAAACGGCCGGCACCGGGCACCACGCTGACACCCTCGCGGACGAGTCTGGTGCTGATGTCGTCGGACTGTTGCCGGGCCAGGCTCTTGATCCGCTCGTTCACCTGGACCATGTCGACGCCGACGTCCGCCGTTGCGGTGCGCAGGCCCAATCGAGGGGCGTCTCGGTATGCCGTCACCGTGTCGCTGGTGGCGATAAGGGTCTTGGACGGCACACAGTCGGTGAGCACGCAGGCGCCGCCGACGCCGTCCCGGTCGACTAGCGTGACGTCCGCGCCGAGCTGCGCGGCGACCAGCGCGGACTCGTAGCCCGCCGGCCCACCGCCGATGATCACAATCCGGGGCACCCTGACATTGTCCCGTCTTGACGTTCCGGTGGGTACGCTCCCCGGACGTGGGGATCTACGGCGCGTACGGATCCGACATGGATCCCGAGCAGATGCTCGAGCGGTGCCCCCACTCGCCCGCGGCCGGCACCGGCTGGCTCAACGGCTGGCGGCTGACGTTCGGCGGCGAGGATCTGGCGTGGGAGGGGGCACTCGTAACCATCGTCGAAGATGCGGCCAGCGCCGTGTTCGTGGCGCTCTACGACGTGTCGCCGTACGACGCCGAGCTGCTGGACCGGTGGGAGGCTGCCGACACCGGCGTATACCGCAAGATCCACGTGCGCGCCTCGACCCTGGACGGCGACCTGCTTCTGTACGTCTATGTGCTGAACGCCTACGAGGGTGGCCTGCCATCGGCGCGCTATCTCGGGCTGCTCGCCGAAGCGGCGGACAAGGCGGGCGCCCCGAACGAGTACGTTGCCGACTTGCGCGCCCGGCCGTGCCGTTCCGTCGACGAGTGACTCACACCAGCGCGTTCAGTGCGGTGTGCACCATGAACCGCACACCGACCTCGAGTGCCGCCTCATCGATGTCGAACGTCGGCTGGTGCAGGTCGAAGGACGTGGCCGCTCCCGGTGTACGCACCCCGAGTCGCGCCAAAGCGCCGGGTGCGTGTTCGAGATACCAGGCGAAGTCCTCACCGCCCATGCTCTGCACGGTCTCGTCGAGTGCGTCCGCGCCGAACGCAGCTAGCACCGCGGCTCGCTGCACCTCAACGCAATCGACGTCGTTCACGACCGGCGGCACGCCCCGCACGTAGGTCGTCAGAGAACGCGCGCCGGTCGGCGCCACGATCTGGTCGACGAGCGGGCGCACCAGCGACTCGGCGGTCTCCCACACCTCGTGGTCGAGCATCCGCAGTGTGCCGCGCACCGACCCCTCCGCGGGAATGGCGTTGGACACGTTGCCCGCCTCCACCTCACCCCATACCAGCGACAGCACCGCGCGCGGGTCGACGCGACGGCTGAGCAGCCCGGGCAGATCGGTGATCAGCCGGGCCAGCGCGTAGACGATGTCGACCGTCCTGTGCGGACGCCCGGTGTGGCCCCCTTCACCGGACAGCAGCACCTCGAGCATGTCGCAGGCCGCAGTGATCGGCCCGACCCGGATGCCGATGCGGCCCACGTCCACTCGCGGGTCGCAGTGCAGCGCGTAGATCGCCTCGACGTCCTTCATGGCGCCGGCAGCCACGATGCCGAGCGCGCCACCCGGGATGCGCTCCTCTGCCGGCTGAAATATCAGCCGCACGCGTCCGGGCAACTCCATGCTGCACAGTACGGAAGCCGTACCGAGCAGTATGGCCGTGTGCGCGTCGTGCCCGCAGGCGTGACAGACGCCAGGAACCGTAGATCGGTACGGCACGTCCTTCGCGTCTTGTACGGGTAGCGCATCGATGTCGGAGCGCAGTGCGATTAGCGGGCCGGCCTCGCCTATGTCGCAGATCACGCCGGTTCCGCCCGCAGGCACCTGTGGTCGCAGGCCGAGCGCGCGCAGGTGCTCGACGATCACCCGTGTCGTGCGGTACTCATCGAACGAGATCTCGGGGTGGGCGTGCAGGTCGCGCCTGATTGCGACCAGTTCATCAAGATTCACAAGCTCAGACCGTCGCGCATCTCGGCGATCAGCGAGTCGACGACCGGCGCCAGGTCACCGTTGTGCGCGGCGGCGACGGCACGCTGTCGTTGGTAGCTTGCGCCACGCTGGATCAGCCGCGGTATCGCTTCGAGCTCACGAGCGCAATCGAGGCGCCGGGCGATGGGCAACAGGTCCTCGACCAGATCGACGATCGCGTCGGTTACCGGCTGAACGCGCCCGGCGTTGTCGACGACGATCTCGGCGTCCAGGCCGTAGCGTGCCGCGCGCCACTTGTTCTCGCGGACCAGCCAGGGTCGCGGTTCGGGCAGCGTGTAGCCATGGTCGAGCTGCCGGTCGAACCGCTCGACGAGGCACTGCGATAGCGCCGCTACGCAGGTGATCTCGTCGAGGGTGGGCAAGCCGTCGCAGATGCGCAGCTCGACCGTGCCGAACCCCGGGTGTGGGCGGATGTCCCACCACACCTCGCGGATCGACTGGATCGCGTGCGACGAGATCAGCGCTTCCATGTACTTCTCGAAGGCATTCCATCCCGCGAGCTGATACGGCAGCCCGGCTGTAGGCAGTGCCTCGAACACCTTGCTGCGATATGACGCCAGACCGGTGTCCGAGCCGATCCAGTACGGGCTGGACGCCGACAGCGCCAAAAAGTGGGGCAGATACGCCAGGAGCGCGTTGACGATCGGCATCGCCTTCTCCGGCCCGCGGATGCCGCAATGCACGTGCACGCCGAATATCTGCAGCTGCCGGGCCATCCATTGATTGCGCTCGACGAGCAGCTGGTAGCGGGGATCGTCGGTGATGCGCTGGGTCGTCCAGTCGGTGATCGGATGCGAGCCCGAGCACATCACGCCGATGTTGCGCTCGGCCGCCGCCTTGGACACCTCAGCCACGGTCTCGGCGAGGTCCTCGCGCGCTTGGGCCACCGTCTGGCAGATGCCGGTGATCACTTCGATGCACGACTGCAGCAGCTCATGCTTCGCCTTCGGGTGCTCGCCGTCCGGCGAGATGGACGCGAGCACCTCATCTGATGCGCTGATCAGCTGCCGGGTGTCGAGGTCGACAAGTTCAAGCTCCCACTCGACGCCCAGACTGGTGCGCTGCGAGGCGCTGAAGTCGATGTGCACGCGCACAGAGTAGCGATGAACCGGGCGCTGAGCGCTTGCGCGAAGGGGCCGTCGCCGCGGATCAGGCTCTCACCGACCAGCCGCCGTCGACGTCGATCGTCTGTCCGGTCACCCAGTCCGACGCGGGCGACGCCAGCCAGACGATCGCCGCGACGATGTCGTCCGGCGTGCCCCACCTGCGCTGCGGGTGTGCCGCGGCGACGGCGGCCTTAGCCACATCGTCGGCATAGCCGGTGTCGACCGGCCCGGGGTTGACGCAATTGACCGTGATGCCCCGTGGCGCGAGCTCCAGAGCCAGCGACGGTGTCAGCTGCTGGATCGCCGCCTTCGACGCGATATAGGGCAGCTCGTCGGGCATCGGCCCCCGGTGCTGCCCGGAGGAGAACGTGATCACCCGGCCGTGCTCGCCGGCGAACCCGGCCGCGAATTCGCGCACCAGCAGCAGCGTCGCGCGGGCATTGACGGCGAACGTCGTGTCGAGCTCCGCGGCGGTCAGCTGTGCCAGCGACTGGGTGGACGAGCGCGCATGGACCGCGAGCAGCACATCGACGCCGCCCAGCTCGGTGCGTGCCGTGGCCACCAGCCGCGCCGGCGCCTCGGGGTCGGCGAGATCCAGCGACAGATCGGGCGCCGCGGCGTCGTCCGCACCCCAGGGCTGCTCGGCATCGTGCGGCGCCCAGCCCGACGTGAACGTCCGCGCACCGTGATCGGCCAGCCGCCCGGCCAGTGTGTACGCGATGCCGGCCCGTCGGCTGACCCCGGTGATCAGGATGCGCCGACCGTCTAGCTGTCCCACGGATCAGAAGGTATCGGGTGGCCGGTAGG
>DATFRC010000081.1:0-21944 GCA_035263725.1 Jatrophihabitantaceae bacterium
GCTATTCGCCCCCTGACCGTGAGCCGCACGCCACTCGCTACGGGACCACCGCCGAGGAGCAGCGTGCCGGCGAGTCGATCGAGCAGCACCTGGCTGAGGAAGAGCCGGACGTCGGATCATCCGAGTGGGCGGACTCCGAGCCCGACGAACGGGCCGGCCGCCTGGTCGCCCCGGACGAGGGCGCTCACGCGGATCTGGAGTCCGATGAGATCGCCTTCGACGCCGGGCGAGCCGGTTACGCCTCATCCGCCGAGGAAGCGGCAATGCACATCGAGGACGAGGACGCCTTCTGAGGTCGCTGCGCTCGGGTCGCTTTCTAGAACGGCAGCGACGGAGTCAAACGCCGACGAGACGGAACCAGAACCTGGACCAGCCCGACGGGACATTGCTACCGGGTAGCGCTGCCCGATGGTTAAGCGGGACCAGCGCTACGCAGGGTCGGGCAGACGTAGCGCGAGCAGGCCGACCACCACGGCGATCGCCGCCTGGATACCGACCACCACGGTGAACGCGTGCCGCATTCCGCTGCTGTCCGCGAGGCTCACGAATAGCGAGCCGAGCGAGGCTACGCCCAGGGCGAGTGAGCCTTGCTGCATGGTGACGAGCACGCCGCTGCCGATGCCGGCCAGCCGGCTCGGGACGTCAGCCAACACGATGCGGAAGAAGCCGACCAGCGCGAGCGCCTGTCCCACCCCCGCCAGGGCCAGCGGCGCCACGGTCGAGGCGAGGCTGACGTGCGGCCACGAACCGTGCATGACGTCGATCAGCCACACCAGGCCGACGGCCTGTAGACCGAGTCCGGCAACCACGACGAACCGGCCGTAGTTGGCCAGCAGCCGCGGCGCGGCCAGCGATCCGGCGAAGAACGCCACGGCCATCGGGGTGATCGCGATTCCGGACCGCAGGGCGTTCTCGTGCAGGCCGTTCTGGACGGTCAGCGCGAACACGAACATGAACGCGCCGAAACCCATGAAGAACGGAATCGCCAGCGTCAGCCCGCGGCGCATCGAGCGCAGGCCGACCAGCGACGGCGGTACCAGCGGCACGCGGCCGCCGCTCTCGGTGCGGCGCTCGACGATCACCATCGTGAACGCCGCTACGAACGACACGGCGAGCAGCGCCCAGATCCAGGCGGGCCAGTGCAGCACGCGTCCCTCGGTCAGCGGGATCAGCAGCGCGACGATCGCGATGCCGAGTAGCGCCGTGCCGGGTAGGTCCACCGAGGCCGGATTGGGCGAGCGGGTGGCCGGCACATACCGCCGGGTGAGGGCCAGCACGGTGATGCCGATCGGGACGTTCACAAGGAAGATGGGCCGCCAGGAGAGTCCGGCGATGTCAGCATGCACGATCAGGCCGCCGAGGAGCTGGCCGACCGACGCCGCAATGCCGCCGACCGCCGCGTAAAGACCAATAGCGCGTGCCCGCCGCTGACCGTCGAGGGTGGACTGGAACGTTGCGATCACCTGCGGCTGGCTCAGCGCAGCGAACAATCCCTGGGCGATGCGCGCCGCGATCAGCATCCCGATGTTCGGCGCGATGCCGCACAGCAGGGAGGAAACCGTGAAGCCGGCGATGCCGGCGACGAACATGCGGTGCCGCCCCACCGCGTCGCCGAGTCGCCCGCCGACTACCAGCATGAGCGCGTACGCGGTGCCATAGCCGGCAACCACGAGTTCGAGCATGGGCGCGGACGCGTGCAGCGTGGCGTCCATCGTGGGCAGCGCGACATTAACGATGAAGAAGTCGAGGATTGGCAGGAAGGCCCCGCACAGCAGCACGATCAAGCCGATTGGACTCAGTGCGGAGGTCGGTCGCTGCGGCTCGGCGAGCACCGTAATGTCGTCGAGGAGCACCTCGGCCTCGTGGGCCCGGTCCAGTTGCGTGCTCATGACAACACCATGCGCCTCGCCGTAACCTGGTACCAGAGCCTGGCTATCCAGGTATAAACGCTAACTGGCACCACGCGGTCGACGGCTTCACGCTAAGGACGTGACACTCATGGCTACCACGCAAAGCGCTACCCCCCAGGGCTTAGTCGCCGACCCCGACGAGATGCGCCGCCGGGAGCTATCGGGCTTTCTGCGTAGCCGCCGCGAGCGGCTCACCCCGCTACAGGCCGGTCTGCCGGCGAACGGGCGGCGGCGCACTCCGGGATTGCGCCGCGAGGAGGTGGCTCAGCTCGCCGGCGTCGGCGTCACCTGGTACACGTGGCTCGAGCAAGGCCGCGATATCAAGGTCAGCACCCAGGTGCTGGAGGCGATCTCGCGCACCCTCATGCTCGACCACGACGAGCGCGTACACCTCTACACGCTGGCCGGCTCGGCCGAAGTCCCGATGGGACCGGACTGCGCCGAGCTCACGCCGGCGGTGCGGACCATGCTCGATCAGTTCGTGCCCTTCCCGGCGTGCGTCCAGAACGGCAAGTACGATCTGCTGGCCTGGAACCGGGCGTACACGCACCTGATCAACGACATCGATGCGCTGCCACCCGAGGACCGCAACTGCATGTGGCAGTTGTTCACCAACCCGGCGTGGCGGCGTGCCATCACCGACTGGGACGAGGCGGCGCGGCGGATGACGGCACAACTACGCGCCCAGATGGCCGAGCACGTCGCGGAACCGGCGTGGAAGGCGCATCTGCGCCGGCTGCGTGCCGCGTCCCCGGAGTTCGCCGGGCTCTGGGATCAGCACGAAGTCAGCGCCATCACCACGAAGGCCAAGAAGATCCGCAACCCGCACGTGGGCATGCTGCGCTTTGAAGCGGTCAGCACCTGGCTCAATCCCCGCCCCGGGGTCCGGATGCTGGTCTACACGCCGAGCGACGCCGAGACGCTACGTCGCATGGAGAAGTTGGTCGCCATGTTCGAGGCGGACGTGGCATGACCACGCTGACGAAGTTCACCCACTCGTGCGTTCGCCTCGACGACGGCGACCACACGCTGGTGATCGATCCGGGCATCTTCTCCGAACTGGACGCCGCCCTTGACGGCGCTGACGAAGTGCTGATCACTCACGAACATCCCGACCACGTCGATGTCGACCAGGTGCGCAAGGCCGCCAGGGCCGACTCGCGCCTGCGCATCCGCACACCGCCGAATCTCGCCGCCGCACTCGATCTCGGCGAGCAGGTCGTCGCGGTCACGCCCGGCGAGCGGTTCGAGGCAGCCGGTTTCGGTGTGGAGGTTTTCGGCGGCCAGCACGGCTTGCTGCATCCGACCGTGCCCGTGGTCCAGAACAACTGTTATCTGATCAACGACTCGGTCTACCACCCGGGCGACTCCGTGATCGTCCCCACGAAGCCCGTGCAGTTGCTGTTGCTGCCGATCCACGCGCCGTGGTCGAGCACTGCCGACGCAATGGACTTCGTTGTGTCGGTACGCCCGTCCAGGGCGATCCAGATCCACGACGCGTTGCTCAATGAGCGCGGGTTGTCGTTCGTCGAGGCGCATGTGATGCGTATCAGCGGGGAGCACGGCGCCGAGTACACGCACCTGGACGCTGCGTCGACAATAGGCATCTGACGTATCAGGTCGGCACACCCCCGGTTCCGATAGGGCATGCCCGGGATGACACCGACGTCGCGCGCCGACGTCACGATGATGTATCTGATCCACGACGCGATCCGCCGGGATCTTGATCGTCTCGAGGACGGGTTGCATCAGCTGGCGTCCATGCATGCCGGGCCGGGCCGGCGCGCCATGATCGACGCGCTGGACCGTACCTGGGCCGACTTCGACCGGTACCTGCACGAGCACGACACAGTCGAGGACACCTGGCTGTGGCCTGCCCTGCGCCGGGCGTGCCCCCTCACCGGTGAGCTGCTCGACGAGCTGGCGGGCGAGCACGTCGCGATAGCACCGCTGACGCGTGTCTGCCGGTCGGCCATGGTCCGCGCCCTGACGTACTACCCGACGTTCGAGGACGCGACACGTGCCGCCGACGCTATGGGCGCCCTGCGCAGCGAGCTGCGGGCACACCTCCAGCACGAGGAGGATGCCGCGCTGCCGTACGTCGCCGACCACCTCGGCCCGAACTGGTGGGCGGTGTTCGAGGCGCGGCAGCGCAAGGAAGCCGGCCCGTCCGGGCTGACGCGATTCCTGCCCTGGGTCCTCGACGACGCCGATCCGGTACGCGCCGACTGGCTGCGTGACCAGATGCGGACGCCGGTGTACGCAGCCGGAGCGATCTTCCTACGGCGCCGGCAACGCAGAGTCGCTGCTTTGCGCGAAATGTGATACTGCGGGGCGTGGACGCCCACGAACTGCTCGCCGCGCATCCGATCATCGATGGGCACAACGATTTGCCCTACGCGCTGCGTGAGCAGGTGGGGTACGACCTGAGCCGCTGCGACATAGGAACGCGCCAGTCGCACAACCAGACCGACCTGGCACGCCTTGCCGAGGGCGGGGTCGGCGGGCAGTTCTGGTCGGTGTACGTCCCGGGCACGTGGTCGGGAGAGCGGGCCGTGGTCGGCACCTTGGAACAGATCGACTTCGTGCACCGCATGGTTGCGGCGTATCCCGATCGGCTGGCGCTGGCAAGCACTGCCGACGACGTAGAAAGTGCTTACCAGGACGGCAAGATCGCGTCGTTGCTCGGCGCAGAAGGCGGCCACTCGATCGCATCCTCGCTCGGCGTGCTGCGGATGCTGTATGCGCTCGGCGTGCGGTATCTGACGCTCACGCACAACCACAACGTGCCGTGGGCCGATGCAGCTGCCGACTCGCCGCGGCTGGGCGGCCTGTCGCCGTTCGGGCGGGACGTCGTGGACGAGATGAACCGGCTCGGGATGCTCATCGACCTCTCGCACACCGCGCCGGGCACCATGCACGACACGCTCGAGGCGACGTCCGCGCCGGTGATCTTCAGCCACTCGGGCGCCCGAGCGCTGGTCGACCATGTTCGCAACGTCCCGGACGAGGTGCTCACCGCGCTTGCGACCAACGGTGGAGTCTGCATGGTGGCGTTCGTTCCGACGTTCGTCTCGGCGGAGTACCGTGCCTGGGATCTCGCGGTGGTGGACGACATGGTGGCGCGCGGCGAGGATCCCCTTGACTTGCCGGCACATGCCACCGCGAGCACTCGCTTCGCGGCACACGATCCGCGGCCGCCGGTGACGCTGGCGCATGTCGCCGATCACATCGAGCACGTACGGGAAGTGGCCGGCGTCGAGCACGTCGGCATCGGCGGCGATTACGACGGGCACCCCATCATGCCGTCCGGGCTGGAAGACGTGTCCTGCTACCCAGCGCTGATCGACGAACTGCTGGACCGTGGCTGGTCGGAGCCGGAGCTCGCCGGCCTCACCCGAGGCAACATCATCCGGGTGCTTCGCGACGCGGAGAACGCCCGGCGCTCTTGAGCCGCGCCGCCCAGCGTCTTTCCCAGTCGTGATCTTGGACCTATGGTCGCTATTCGACCGGAACTCCAAGATCATCGCGAGAAAAGGGGCGGAGTCGGGAACTAGGCACTGATCCACTCCGTGGACACCGTCACCGCGTCGAGAGCTTCGGGGTCGGGCTCGACACCGAGGCCGCGGCCGGTCGGCACCCGAACGTGGCCGTCCTCGAGCACGAATGGGTCGGTGATGTCGCGGGAATAGTAGCGGTCCGAGGCGGACGTATCGCCGGGCAGAGTGAAGTTGGGCAGGGCTGCGAGCGCGACGTTGGCCGCCCGCCCGATGCCCGTCTCGAGCATGCCGCCGCACCACACCGGCACGCCGTGCGCAGCGCAAACGTCGTGGATGCGCCGCGCTTCGAGGTAGCCGCCGACCCGTCCCGGCTTGATGTTGACGATGCGCGTCGCGCCGATGGTGATGGCGTGCACGGCGACTGCCGCCGATGTGATCGACTCGTCCAGGCAGATCGGCGTGCGCACGAGATTGGCCAGCTCGGCATGTCCTGCGATGTCGTTCTCCGGGAGCGGTTGCTCGATGAGCAGCAAGTCGAACGCATCGAGCTTGGCCAGCTGCCGCGCGTCGGCCAGCGTGTACGCGGTGTTCGCGTCGACCTGCAACAGCAGGTCGTCGCCGTAGCGTTCGCGCACGGCACGCACGGGGGCGATGTCCCAACCCGGTTCGATCTTCAGCTTGATGCGCAGGTAGCCCGCGTCCAGATAGCGGCCGACGGCGTCGAGCAACTGCGGCACCGAGTCCATGATCCCGACAGACACTCCGGCCGGGACGGCCTCGCGTACGGCGCCGAGGAAAGCGCCGAACGACATGCCCGCGACCCGCAACTGCGCGTCAAGTGCTGCGCACTCCAGGGCCGCCTTGGCCATGGAATGCCCTTTGATGTAGGCGAAAGCCTGCTCGGCCAGGTGCACATCGGGCTCGGGCAGGCCGAGCAGCGCCGGCACGAGGAAGCGGCGCAGCACGTCTGCCGCGCCGTCGGCGTACTCGGACGAGTACAGCGGCTGGGCCGCGGCGACGCACTCACCCCATCCCTCCGCATCGGCGGCCACGACCCGAACGAGTACGACCTGTCTGTCGAGCTCGGTGCCGAACGAGGTGCGGAACGGCGCAACGAGGGGCATGGCGATGCGCCGCAGTTCGACACCCTCGAGCTTCATGTGCCTGCCTCCATGAGATACCGGCCGTCGCGGGAGAAGCCGGTGATGCGGTAGCCGTGCTGCTGCGCGTCCATCATCGCGTCCCGAACCGCCATACGCCAGCGTACGGCGACGTCGGGGTCGGTGGCGCGCAATCTCTCGATGTCGAGAGGTATTGCCACCGTGGACGCGCGCTCGATGAGGCGTCCCGGCACGGGCAGGTTGCCGGCGCGGTCGAGCAGCGCCACCCGATCGGCGACATCCGGCACCGGCGGCGGCTCGGCTTCGAGCCGCCACAAGACATAGATGCGGTCCGACGCGATGCCCGCGTTCACGGCGTCGCGCATGGAGCCGTAGAAGTCGGGCAGATACTCGACGGCGGTGGCGCCGAGCGTGTGCAGATTGAAGTAGGCATTGCGGGCGATCAGCGGGTCGAACGTCCAGCTGATCGCCGTGCGCCCGCGTGCGAGCGCCCAGTCGCGCTGGTGCAGCTTGAGCGCGCGGCCGACGCCGTGGCCTTGGTGCTCCGGGGCGATGCCGGTGACGTGCGAATGGAGATGCCCGTCCGCGGCGAAGAATCCGACCGATGCGCCGACCAGGGTGTCGCCGTCGTAGGCCCCCGCGACGTAGTTGCCGATGTGGGCCAGCGCGCGCATCGTGCCGGGGTCCACGACATGTTCGTCGCCGGTGCCCCAGATACGGTTCAACAGCGCTGCCGCCTCGTGCATGGCGGCCGCATCGGTCAGCTCGGCGACCTTCATGGAACGTTGGTATAGCAGACTCAGCAGGTCACCCCCAGCCGGCGTGATCTTGGACTTATGGCTGAATATCGATCAGAAGTCCAAGATCATCGCGGAAGGGTGGTTACCTGAAAGGTAATCGCGGCGCTCCCGCAGCGCAGTTAACGTAGCTCGGCATGACCACGACGGTGTCCCGATCCCCGGTCGGTGAGCTGCTACGGCAGTGGCGCGAGCGCCGGCGGATCAGCCAGCTCGACCTGTCCATCGAGGCCGACATCTCCAGCCGGCACCTCAGCTTCGTCGAGACGGGACGCTCCCAGCCCAGCCGCGACATGGTGCTGCGCCTCGCTGACACCCTCGACGTCCCGCTGCGGGAACGCAATCATCTGCTGCTGGCGGCCGGCTACGCCCCCGTCTACGGTGAGGCGGCGCTGGATGCACCACAAATGGCCGCCGTCCGGCAGGCCATCCGCCTCGTCCTGAAGGCCCACGAGCCGTTTCCGGCCGTCGTGGTCGACCGAGGGTGGAACCTCGTCGATGCGAACGCGACGATCGACCTGCTCACCGCGGGAGCGGCCCCGCAGCTGCTCGAGCCGCCGGTGAATGTGCTGCGCCTGGCGCTTTCTCCGGACGGCCTTGCACCGCGCATCGTCAACCTGGCGGAGTGGCGCGCGCACCTGCTCGCGCGGCTGCGCCGCGAGATCGCGGTGAGTGCGGACGAGCGGCTGATCGAACTGCTCGACGAGTTGCGCCAGTACCCGGGCGACAAGCCCGACGTTGAGCCGCCCGGCTCGGGTGATGTCGTGGTGCCGCTGCGCATCCGCACCGACCTCGGGGAACTGCGCTTCTTGAGCACCGTTGCCACGTTCGGAACGCCGCTCGACGTGACAGTCGCGGAACTGTCGATCGAGTCGTTCTTCCCGGCGAACCCCGAGACTGCTGATGCGCTTCGCGCTTAGGACTTGGCGCGGTCGACGCGCTGCTCGGCACGGCGCAGGTCTGCCTTCGCGTCGCGCACCCGGTGGCCGGCTTCGGTCAGGCGGTGGCGCGCCTCAGCAAGCTGCTGCTCGAGCGCGTCCACCCGCTCGCGGTGCTTCGCCGCCTCGGTCTCGGCCTTGACCAGCTGCCGGCGGGCGGTGGCGGTCTCCTTCTCTGCGGCGGCGAACCGCTCCCGGCGGGCCCGCTCGGCGGCGGTGGGCTCGTGCGGCTTCGCCGCGGGCGCAGGCTGCGCGGTACGTGGCGGCGCGGCCGGACGCACGACGGACAGGTCGGGGCGGGCGCCGGCGTCCAGGCCGAATCCGGCCCACTGCGCGGCGCGCAGCAACCGCCCGGCCGCGAGCTGGCCGGCAACCTCCGGGTCGGCGAACGCCGCGGTGAGCGTGGCGTTCACCTCTTCGCGAAGTGCCGCGGACGGCTCCCGCTGCCCGGTCGCGGCGAACGCTGCGCGGGCCATGGCGTCGACCAACCCCCGGCGCTCCCGGGAGAGCTCCCGAAGCTCGGCCCCGTCGAGGCGCCGCTCGGCGTCGCGCAATCGCGTGCTGAGCTGCGTCGCGCGTTCGATCAGCCCGGCGTCGGTCCGCGCCAGCGCGTTGAGCGTCCAGGCACTGCGCGTCGGCTTGCGCAGGGCAGCGATGGCCTTGGCCGCGTCTGCGTCGCCTTGTTGCCGCGCGGCGGCGGCAAGCGCCCGGCGCCGTTCGACGAACTCGTCCGGGTCGGCGCCGTACAGCTCGTCGGCGGCCTGGTCGACCGTGGTCACGAGTTCACCGTCCCTTTGAGCAGGTCCGCGACCGCGGTGATGCCCTCGGCCACCGCCCGCTCGTCGACGTTGCCGAAACCGATCACTAACTGCGGCGGCGTGGTAGCGCCGCCGGCACGGTGCACGCTCATGCCCCGCAGGCCGATCGAGCGTGTGCGGGCGGACGTGACCACCGCCTGCTCGTCGGCCGTGTCGGGGAGGTGCGCCACAGCGTGGAACCCGGCAGCCAGCCCGGTGAGCCGAACGCTGGGTGCGTTTCGGGTGAGTGACTCCACGAGCACCTCGCGGCGGCGTGCATAGATCGCGCGCATCCGGCGCAAGTGCCGGTCGTAGCGGCCCGACTCGATCAGCGTCGCGAAGGCCAACTGGTCCAGGCCAGGCGAACCACGGTCGCTCGCCTCCTTCTCGGTCGCCACCGCGTCAACCAGTGATGCCGGGCAGAGCAGCCAGCCGAGGCGGACCGTCGGGGCGAGTGACTTGCTGACCGTCCCGATCGAGACAACGCGATCCGGGGCCAAGCCCTGCAAATCGCCGACTGGCTCGCGGTCGTACCGGAACTCGGCGTCGTAGTCGTCCTCCATGATCACCGCATCGTGTTCGTTCGCCCAGGCGACGAGTTGCTGGCGGCGCTCGGGGGCGAGCACGACGCCCGTCGGGGACTGGTGGGCCGGCGTCAGTACGACGACGCGAGCCCCGGACGCCGCGAGTGCGGTCACGTCGATGCCCCGCTCGTCGACGGGCACCGGTACGGCGCGCATTCCGGCATGCGCGGACACCACCGACGTGTCCGCGTCGCCGTATCCCGGATCTTCGAAGGCCACGCACTGCACCCCGCGTGCGGCGAGCACGCGCAGCACGAGGTCCAGCCCCTGCGCGAATCCTCCGCAGATCACGATGTGCTCGGGCTCAGCGGCGGCGCTGCGGACGCGGCGCACGTACGCCGCGAGGACGGTGCGCAGCCGCAGCGCACCTCGCGGTTCGCCGTAGTCGAAGTCGGCGTTGGGCACATCCCGGAGCGTCTCGCGCATCGCCCACAGCCAGTCGCTGCGCGGGAAGCTGCTCAGGTCGGGGACGCCGGGCCGGAAGTCGATCTTCAACCGGGGCGCGGCCGGTGCCGGCGGCGGCAGCCCTGCGGCCAGGTGCGCGCCGCCGGCCACCCGGGTGGCCGACCCGCCCTGACTGCTCAGATAGCCCTCCGCCTGTAGCTGGACATAGCACTCCTGAACGAGCCCGCGGGAAACGCCCAGCTCGCGGGCCATGGCCCGCGACGACGGCAGCCGTTCGCCGACCTGCAGCCGCCCGCCCCGGATCGCCTCACGGAGCGTCCCCTCGAGCTGCTCGCGTAGCGGCTCGGCGCGGCCCCGGTCCAGGGCGACAAGCAGCTCAGGACCCAAACCGGCCCACTCGACGGCCATGGAATTGGACCTTAGCGCCAGGCCGGTCCGATCCTAGGTTTTGTGGCATGAGCGTTATCGCCGCGGCGCCAGCCCGCCCCTCGATCCTGAGCCCCGCCCTGATTCGGGTATTCGTCGGCTCGTTCGGCTCGCTCACCTCGTTCTTCGTGCTGGCGTCGGTGGTGCCGCGGTATGCAGCGTCCGTCGGCGCGGGAGCCGCGGGCGCCGGGCTCTCGACGGCCGCGCTGATGTTCGCCACCGTGGGCGCCGAGTTCGCCGCGCCGTGGCTCGCCACTCGGTTCGGCTACCGGTCGGGGCTCGCTGCCGGGCTGATCCTGCTCGGTGTGCCGGCACTGGCGCTGCCCTACGCGAGCGGACTGCCGGCGATCCTGGCGGTGGCCGTCGTCCGCGGCGTCGGATTCGCGATAGTCATGGTGCTGGGCGACGCGCTGATCCCGCTGCTGGTGCCGGACGAACGACGCGGTGAGGCGCTGGGCCTGGGCGGCGTGGTGGCCAGCGTCCCGGCCGTCGTCGCGCTGCCGCTTGGCGTGTGGCTGGTCGATCAGATCGGCTACACCGGCGTGTTCGTCCTAGGCGGCGTGGCCGCGCTGGCGGCGTTGGTCGCGGTGCCGGGCTTGCCCGAGCCGCGCGAGGCGTCGCCCTCGGAGAAGACACGGCTCGCAGCCGGGCTGCGCAACCGGGCCATCTCCCGGCCCGCCCTGGCCTTCGGGGCTACCGCCGTGGCCGGCGGCGTGGTGACGGCGTTCCTGCCGCTGGCCGTCGTCGGTGTCGCGCCGGTCGCGCTGCTCGTCCAGGCGGCGGCCGCCACCGTGACCCGATGGTGGGCCGGGCGCCAGGCCGACAGGCGCGGTGCCGCCCGACTGCTCTTGCCGGCTGTCGTGACCGCCGCCGCCGGGATGCTGGCCATGGCGCTGATCGCACTGCCGGCGGTCGTGCTGCTCGGCGCGGTGGTCTTCGGAGCGGGCTTCGGCGTCGCACAGAACGCCAGCATGGCGACGATGTTCGACGCGGTGCCGCGATCCGGATACGGCACGGCAAGCGCCTTGTGGAACATGGCGTACGACGGGGGATACGGATTGGGCGCCGCCGGCTGTGGGATCGTCGCGGCGCAAACGGGGTACCCGATCGCGTTCGCGCTCACCGCGCTTGTCGTGGGCATCGCGGTGGTCCCGGCACGGGATCGCCGTTGACGATCGAGCAAGAATCCCTCGCCTCAGACGAGGGATTCTTGCTGAATCGGCGAGGATCGGCGGATTCACGCCCAGAGGTCGTCGAGCGTGGGCACGGCGACTCGGGCGCTGGTGAGCACACGCTGTGGTGGTGCGGGCGGTTCGGCTTGGTGAATGTCGAGTGTGGCCAGGACCGTGTCGGTGAGGAACCGGGTATCAGGGGCGAGAGAGTAGCGGTCGCTGCCGCCGAAACGGTGGATGTGCATCCGCTGGGGCACGGAGAGATGCAACTGGTCGCGTGCCCGAGTGAGCGCGACGTAGAAGAGGCGCTGTTCTTCGACGAGGCCGGTGGGTGCGTTGAGGGCCATGTCGGAAGGGAATGCACCGTCGACGAGGCCGATCAGATGGACGACGTCCCACTCGAGCCCTTTGGCGGAATGGACGGTGGACAAGGTGAGGTAGTCGTCGTCGAGTTGGGGTGGGCCGGCGAGGTCGCTGCTGGCGGCGGGCGGATCCAGGGTCAGCGTGGCGACGTAGTCCGCGAGCGTCGGCGCTGTAGTGGCGGCGGCGACCAGCCGATCGAGATCGGCGAGGCGGGTGGGATGGTCGGCGTAGCGGCGGATCAGCAGCGGCCGCAGCATTGCGACCACCAATTCGGCGCGATCCGCAGCTGCGCGCTCGGCCCGGGCGTCGGTGAGCACGGCTAGGGTGGCGCCGAGCTTGACGCGCGCCGCAGCGGGTGCGGCCGCGATGACCTCGGCGTGCCGGTGCTCATGCGGACCTGCGCCAGGGTTCAGGACCGAGAGCAGGGCGCGGGCGCGAGCCGGCCCGATGCCCTCGTGCAGGCGCAGCAGCCGATACCACGCGATCTCGTCGGCACGGTTGTCCAGCAGCCGCAGACCGGCGAGGAAGTCCTTGACGTGGGCGGCCTCGAGGAATCGCAGGCCGCCGTACTTGCGGAACGGCACGCGCCGCGTGGTCAGTTCGATCTCAAGGAGGTCGCTGTGGTGGGCGGCGCGCATCAGCACCGCCTGGTCGCGTAGCCGCTTGCCCGACTCGACATGGTCGAGGACGGCGTCCGCCACGAGGCGGGCTTCGGCCGGGGCGTCGTAGCAGCGCGTCAGC
This sequence comes from Jatrophihabitantaceae bacterium, assembly GCA_035263725.1. Classification (GTDB taxonomy): domain Bacteria; phylum Actinomycetota; class Actinomycetes; order Mycobacteriales; family Jatrophihabitantaceae; genus DASXRA01. The sequence continues at coordinate 12,755 of DATFRC010000081.1, forward strand.
GCCGGCTTCGGTCCGCCGGTGCGCTCGGAGTACAGCCGCAGCCGGGCGCCGGCGCCACTCTCCGGCCGGATCGCGTTGGCCAAGTCGAGCAGGGGCTGGCGAGAACGGAAGTTGCGCTCCAATCGGATCACCGTGACATCGGGGAGCGTGGTGGTCAGATCACCGAGATGGCTGGGGTCGGCGCCCCGGAACCCGTAGATCGCCTGTGCATCGTCGCCTACCACCGTCAGCCCGGCCCCGTCCGGGCATAGCAGCCGGACGATGTCGACCTGGATCTGGTTGACATCTTGGTATTCGTCGACCAGCACGTGGTCCCAGCGGCCGGAGATCGCCGGTCCCAGCGTTTCGTCGGCCAGCAGCGCGCGCCAGGCGAGCAGCAGGTCGTCGAAGTCGAGCAGCCCGTCGTCACGTTTGCGGGTCATGTATGCCCGGTGCAGCTCCCGGATCTGCTCCACGTGTGGGTCGCACCAGGGGAACTCAGCCGCGATGATCTGGCGCACGGGGCGCGCGGTGTTGACGGCCCGGGTGTAGGCGTCGAGCAAGGTGTCCGCGCGCGGGAAGCGCTGGCTGGTGCCGGCCAGTGCGTGCTCGTGCCGGAGCAGGTCCATCAGGTCCGCGGCATCGGCCTGGTCGAGCACGGTGAACTCTGCCGGCAGCCCCAAGGTCTGCGGGTATCGCGTGATCAGCTGATGCGCCACGGCGTGGAAGGTGCCGCCCCACAACCGGCTCGCCGCGCGCCGGTCTCCGCACAGGACGCCGGCGCGGGCCAGCATGTCTGCCGCGGCGCGTCGGGTGAAAGTGAGCAGCAGGATTCGTGACGGGTCAACGCCGTGCGCCAGCAGCCGGGCGACCCGGGCGGTCAGCGTGCGGGTCTTGCCGGTGCCGGCCCCCGCGACGATCACCAGCGGCCCGCCGTCGTGCGCGGCCGCAGCCAGTTGCGCCTCGTCCAGACCCGCGTCCCACTCCGGCTCGAACATGCGTGCGAGCGTACGCCCACCCCGGAGCCACGGCCGAGAACGCGGCGACGCCACGCCGCGGCATCAGCCAGAGGGGAGAACGCCCACGGCCCGCGCGGCCACCAGGCCGACCGTGATCAACGAAATCCCCGCCTGCACGAGCATCAGCAGCTTGGCCCAGCGGGTCAGCGGCATGGTGTCAGTCGGCGAGAACGCAGTCGCGTTGGTGAACGCGACATACAGGTAGTCGATGAACGTCGCGTGCCACTCCGGGTCGATCCGCGGATCGCTCATTTGCGGAAACAGGAAGTCAGTCCGGCCGCTGCCGCCGGCCGCGCGAGACCCCGGCCCGCCGCGGTCGAACTCCCAATACCACAAGGCAAAAGCAATCACGTTCGCCAGCCAGATGGCCGCGCCGGACGCCAGCAATTTGTCCGCGCTGACCTTGACGTCGCTCACGATCACATGCACCAGCAGTGCCGTGGACACCGCATTCGTGAGCGCGAGCACGCTCACCAGCACCAAGGACAAGCTCCGCAGCAGCGGTCGGTCACCACTGAGACGACCCGGATTGCGAATGGCCAGCACCAGGCACAGCGCGGCCTCGATTGATGGCGCAGCGGTGCGCGGTCGCAGCACGAACTTGTCCGGCAGGGCCAATTGCAGGCCGATCACGAGCACGATGACGGCCAGTACGGACCATCGCTGCTCGCCTCGGTGCGGGCGCAACCACGCCGGGATGAACTTTGCCCCGGGTACGCCCAACGGCTGCGCCCAGCGGGCCAGCTCGTCTGGAAGCTCCGAACCACCACTGGCGGTGGGCTGCTCGTTCGACATGCTGGCATCTTGGCCCTGTCAGCTGTAAGCCTGAGCGCCCGGCGTCGGGGCCGCGCCACGGCCGGACGGACCTCGCGATGTGGAAGCCTTGATCGGTGACTGCCGCCGACTGGAAAGCGCGCGTGCTCGATGCCGTGAACGATTCCACAGCGGAGCTGGTGAGGTTCCTCGCCGAGCTTGTCCGGATGCCGAGTGTGGGCGGAACCGCGGTCGAAAACGGCGCCCAGCAGCATCTCGCGGGCGTGTTCGACCGCGTGGGGCTGGACGTCGATCACTGGCAGCTGCCGCTCCAGGAGTTGCTTGCCGAGCCGGACTTTCCGGGTGTTGAGGTCGACCGTGATGAGGCCTGGGGGCTGGTCGGGCGGCTGGCGGGGCGTGGCCGCGGTCGGTCGTTGATGTTGAACGGGCACGTCGATGTGGTCCCGCCGGGTGATCTCGCGGCGTGGACCGACGCAGACCCCTACGCCGGCCGCATTGACGGCGAGCTGCTCTACGGACGCGGCGCCTGCGACATGAAGGCGGGATTGACTGCGGCGCTGTTCGCTGTGCGCGCGTTGGCGCGCAGCGGGGTACCGCTTGGCGGCGACGTGCTCTTGGCGAGCGTTCTCGGTGAGGAGGACGGCGGTCTGGGCACGTATGCGCTGATCCGCCGCGGCTGGCGCGCCGACGCGTGTGTGATCCCCGAGCCGACCGGCCTCGACATTGTCCCGGCTACGGCCGGCGCGCTGACCTTCCGGCTGCATGTGCCGGGACAGGCCGCGCACGCCGCCCGCCGGACGAGCGGGGTCAGCGCGGTCGAGAATTTCTGGCCGATCTGGCGCGCACTGTCCGCCGTCGAGCGGCGCCGGAATGCGAGTGTCGATCCGCTCGCCGCGCGCTGGGACATTGCGTATCCGATCTCGGTCGGCGTGGTGCGGGGCGGTGAATGGGCCTCCACGGTGCCGGATGCCCTTGTCGCGGAAGGGCGTCTCGGGGTGGCGCTCGACGAGCCCGTTGCTGCCGCCCGCGCCGAGCTCGAGGACGCAGTGGCGCAGGGCTGCGACGCCGACCCGTGGCTGCGCGACCACCCGGTGCACGTCGAGTGGTGGGGTGGCGCGTTCGCCCCGGCGCGGTTGCCGGGGCACAGCGACCTGGTACGGCGGATGTCTCGTGCACACGCACAGGTGTCTGCGCGTTCACCGCAGACCTGGGCCGCGCCTTACGGCAGCGACCTGCGGCTGCTCACGAACCTCGGGGGCGTACCGACGGTCCACTACGGCCCGGGCGACTTGGTGCAGGCGCACGCCCCCGACGAGTCGGTCTCACTGGAGCAGGTGCTCATCTGCGCCAGGGCACTGACGCTGCTCGCCCTCGACGTTTGCGGCGTCCAGGGCGAGCAAGCGGGATCCGTCAGGTCGTGACCGTCAGTGTGTGCGTGCCCGTACTGGTAGGTACGGTTACCTCCGTGCCACGGTTGGTCGTGGTCACCTGGAAGTTGTGCACGGCCTGCCCGTCGAGCAGGACTGTCGTCGGAGTCGTGCCGCGCGGGAGTGTGTGACCGATGACTACGGCGACGTTCAGGTTGCCCGACACCGACAGCTGCGTGCTGTACGTGCTGCCGGTATGCGTGGCGCGCACGTCGGCCGAACCGCTGCCGAGCAGGATGTTGCGTCCCTGCACGGTGCTCTGCCCGTCCGGTACCTGCGGTACGACGCTCAGCATGCCGTTGCCGAGGTCGGGGTCCACGCCGAGCCACTGGTGCACAGCGCCCCACGTGGTGCCGTAGTGGCCCCAAGCCTGCATGAACATCGAGCGGCACGTCCAGCAGCGGTCGATGTTCGCGCCCTGGTCCGGTGACGGGAAGATCTCCGGCATGGCGCCCGGCTGCTCGTCGGGGGTGCCGCCAGTGGCCGGCTCACCGAACATCGTCTGGGTCAGCGCGTTCAGGTAGCGTCCCTGCTGGTCCGGGCCGAGACGCCCGTAGTTCCCCTCGCCGACTGCCTGGATCGACGTGCCGAGGCCGAAGATCACCTTCTCACCAGAGCCATTCGGCGGACCGGTGCAGCCGGTGTGGAACAGCCCGGTGTTGAACGGCGGAGTGCCGCTAAAGCAGCTGTTCTCACGGCCGGCGAGTGCGGTGTTGCCATGGTCGAAGGGCGCTGCGCCCGCGACGCTCTGGCCGTTGACGTGCAGTTCGGCCTCCATGGGCGTCTGCCCGATCCAGTACTGCTGGAACAGTTGGACGTTGCCCGGGTCGCTCAGCGAGTCGGAGTACTGCATCGCTGCCTGGTTCCACCAGGTGCTGTCGAATCGCTTTGCCAGATCGTTGGCGCGGTCCACAGCCCAGCTGTAGGTTGCTGTGTCGCCCTTCGAGCGGGCCATGTCGGCCAGGTCGTACAGGCCGCGCATGAGGTAGACGGCGTTGTCCAGCTTCTCCGGCCCCATGCCCGTCCGCTCGATGTTCCCCGATCCTTCCGGCCAGCCGTCGTTGTCGGCGTCCAACTGGTTTACGACATGGCGCAAGGCGCGGATGTTGAAGTCGTACATCTCGTCGCGGAACTTGTTGTCACCCGTCCACCGCCAGACCAAAGCGACCGCGCTGGGGAACTTCACGGTCTCGTCGGTGTTGAAGTCGTTGACGCCATTGGTTTGCGAGTCGTGGCCGTACCAGATCGACCCGTCCGACACCGACTCGTGCACCACAACGCCGGACCGGTTGTTGAGGATGTCCGAGATATCGCGCAGCGCCCGCAGGTGATCCTCGATGGCCTGGAACTGTCCCACGGAGACTGCGGCGAAGGCGGTGTACTCACCGTCCGTTCCAAAGATCCACGGGTAGTCGGGATAGCCCGCCCCGATCCACGTCGCTGACGGCACCGTGCCGAGTGGTGCTGGGAACTGCTTGCCCTGGTTGGTCCAGCGCACCTGGAGGTTACGGGCGGACAGCGTCAGGTCGGCGAGGTTCTGCTTGCCCCAGTCGACCGCCTGCTGAACGTCAGGATCACCCGGCAGCGACAGGCTGCTTTGCTGCGCGAGCTGGGTACGCGACGCCACCTTCGTGGCCAGCTGCCCGGCCGGGTTGACCAGCACCTGGCTGAGTTGCTGCTGCGCCTCCGACAAGCTCGTGTCCGAGCCGGCAACGCCCAACCACACGGTCCTGGAGCCGCTGGTCGGCAGCTGCACCCGGTAAGTCAGCTCGCCACCGATGCCGCGCCCGAACGGACCGTCGTCGCAGGCCGAGGGCTTGGGGTCGGCCGGCGCACCCGTTTCGTTGCCGGTGCACCGGTGGCCGGGCTGCGGCCCGTAGAACTGGTTACCGATCGCGCCCGAGCTCGGGGGCATGCCCGCCATGCCGACAACTGCGGCGTAGTGGTGCACAGGTCCGACGGAGAGTGCACCGTCGTCGGTGAACACGAGATTTCGCCCGTCGAAGGTGCCCTTGTCCGGCAGGTTCTCGCTAGCGTTGGGCGTGGTGCTGAACCCCCATGGGTACTGGCCCATGAGCTCGGAGTGCGCGTCGACCGACAACGTCACCGAGCGCGACGCGCCGGGGTTGCTGATCGTGAGGCCGAACAGCACACCGCGCTTGCCGTCCGGCACGAAGTCCGTGCGCTGGACGCTCAGCCCGGCGGTGGTCGGCAGATCGAAGCGCGTGTAGCCCCAGCCGCTGGAGAACCTGGTGGCCGGGCCGATCCAGTTCCCGTCCAGTCCGAACCACACGCCGTCGAGCAGCTTGACCGGCGGCGTCCAGATGCCACCCATCTCGCCGGTCGTGTGCCAGCCGTTGGCGTAGAAGCGTCCGTCCTCGAAGCCGATCGAATACGCCCGAGTTCCGGCGTCCACTTCGCGACGGTCAGCCAGCCGGGTCGCTACCGACAGTTCTGGGCTGCGCGCGAGCGCCTGCCCGGGGGGTGCCGACCTGGCCGCGGGTGCGATCGCGACCGCAAGGCTGACGAGAAAGGCGAATACCGCAACCGAGCTCACGAACCTACGAGACATGACACTCTCCTGCCGACCGGGCGATGTAGGCCGGTGCGGCTTCTCTTAAGCCACACATAGCCAAGCCAGACAAATGGCAATCTTCACCGCCCGGATGGGCGTGTCAAGAGGCTCGTCGCCTGCTTGCCACGCCCGATCCGTATCAGCTCAGGTAGGTCAGCACCCGATTCATCAGATCCGCCTTGTCCGTTCCGGTGCCGTACGCCTCGAACGGGAACGCCAGGAATACCACCTTGTAGGCGCCGGCGGTCACGCTCAATCCGTCAGTCGCGCCGGTGTCGTCGGTGAAAGCCGCTGTGGCCGGAGCGATCGGCGTGACCTGGTCCTCGAAGGAGGCGTTGAGCACCGAGTGGTCCAGCGGAATCGCCCCGATGCCGTTGGTCACTGCGCTACCCGACACGCCGTGCACGTTCGCGGTCGGCTTGTCGTTCTGTGTCTCCGAACCGTCCCAGTTGATGTGCAGGTAGTTGCGGACGAACGCAGTGGTGCCCGCCTGCTGGTCGAGGATGTCCTGACCGGACATGAACAGCCGCCCGCCGCCGTCGAGGTATGTCGCCAGCTCCGACTCGTACGGTGTGATCGGGCCCGGGTAGGAGTTGCCGGTGAACCAGACGACCGTCTTGTGGGTGGTCAGCATCGAGAGCGGCAGCGTCGAGTCCGCCGACAGGTCCCAGTAGCTGTACGGGACGTTATTGGCGGTCAGTGCGCTCTCGTAGTAACTCTCGACGTTCGGCGATCCGCCGTCCTCGTCGACGATCAGGGTGTCCGCGGTGACCGCGATCGAGGTCAGCTTTGTCGTTGCGCTCACCGAGGAATCCGTGGTCGAAGTCGCTGTGACCGTCGTGTCGCTCGAGTTGCCGTCGGATGCCGAAGCCGGCACGGCAACCTTCACGCATAGATCCGTGCTGTCACCCGGCTGCACGGTCGCCGTTGTGGTGACCGGCGTCGTGCAGTCCGCCGCGTACACACTGGCCGGCCACGTGGTCGTCGAACCGATCGCGTAGGAGTCGGCCTCGTACCCGGCGTTGGTCAGATGCACGGTGTAAGTGGCGCTCGCCCCGGCCTTGCCCGCGCCCTTCTGGTTGGCCGGTGTTGCCGTCACGGCATGCGCCGGCGCCGGAGGCAGCGTCATGGCGAAGACGTGCATGTCCCCGCCCGTCGCCTGCGGCAGCGTGATGCTCGAGACCGTCTTCGCGACGTTCACCGGCGCCTCCATCGCGAAGACGTGCGTCACCACGTTGTCACGGTTGTTGCCGCTGAAGTTGCGGTACGGCATGGCGATCGCATCGATGTTGCCCGGCACCGGCCCGAACCCACCGGCCCCGAGCGTCCAGTCGCTGAACTGTGCGGTGAACTGAGACGTTGTGCCGTCGGTGTACGTGATCGTCGCGGTACCGCCGGCCCCTGCGCTGCCGGCATTCGTCGCGCTGCCCAGCAGCCCGATCATCGAGGAATGCGCCGGCGCGTTCAGCGGGATCGTCTGCCCGTTCGCCTCGATGTTGTCCAGCGTGGCGACCGGGACGTCCGGCCAGGCATAGTCGATGCCGTCGACGGTGACCGTGCCGCCGGGCGTGACGCCCTTGGCGGCCAGCGCCTGCGCCGAGTAGCTCCAGCCGCCGCCGTCGTAGGTCGCGGCGCTGGTGTTGTTGTCGTCGGTGATGCCGGCGTTCGTGAAGTACGGCCAGAGCTCACCCGGCTTGGCGACCGCCACTCCGAGCGACACAGTGTGTTGCTCGGTTCCTGCGTTCACCTGGAACGTCACGTGATAGCGCCCGTCCGGAACGTTCGCCCCGGCGGTGACCGTCACCTTGGTGCTCGCTCGGGTCGTCCCGCTCACCGACAACGAGCCCTGGGCGGGACTGACCGTGAGCCCGTTGTCGGCGGTGGCGGTCCAGGACACGGCCTGCTTGGTGCCGGAGACGCTCGCCGCCGTCACCGTCGCGGTGGTCGACGCGCCCTGCTGCAGCACGACTCCGCCCGGATCGACGGACGTGACGATCGAGTCCGAGCCCTGCTGGTAGGACGGTGGCGTCGCGCTGGGCGTGGTGCCCCACGTGCCCGGCGTCGTCCCGAGGGTCCAGTCGAGGGTCGCGCCCTTGCTCAGCCGCGAGAACGGCACGTAGAGCTTGCTGTAGTTGTCGCCGTCGATCTTCAAGTTCTGGACGTAGAACGTCGACGGCGAGGCGCCCGGCGCGTTGATCGTGACCGTCCTGCCGTTCGGCAGGCTGATCGTCGCGTTCGGGAAACCGGGGCCGTTGAAGACCATGGTGTCGTTGCCCGAGTTCTCCGGGTACATGCCCAGCATCTCCCAGACGAATGCGGAGCTGTTGGCGCCCAGGTCGTCGTTGTCCGCAAGCCCGCTCGGACCGGGCTGGTACATCGTGTTGCGGATGTTGTTGACGGCCTGCTGGGTGCCGGCCGGATCGCCGGCGTAGTTCGGCGCGTACTGCTCACCGAAGCCGAACTCATTCGTCAGCAACGCATGCATGCCGCCCGCGTCGGGTTGCGAGAGGAACTCACGCAACGCCGGCGCGACCTTGGAGTTCCCGCCCAGCAGCGAGAACAGCGCCGGGTAATTGTTCGGGACGTTCCAGAGGTACTCGTATGCGCTTCCCTCGACGTAGCGGGTCGAGCTGGTCGGCGTGATGCCGGGCACGAACGAGCCGTCCTCGTTGCGCCCGTTCAGCAGGTTGTTGGACAGGTCGAACACGTGTTGCCAGTTGTTGGCGCGGGCTTGGAGCATGTTGGCGTCGGTCTTGTCGCCGAGCGCGCCGGCGAAGAAGGACAGCGCGAGGTCCTGGCTGTCGTACTCCAGCAGCGTCGGCACGTAGCCGTGCGGGTTGCAGCAGCCGTACGTGCCGTCCTCCGGCAGGTAGCCGTACTTCTCCTCCAGCGCCTCGCCGGGACGCACGGCATTGACCGTGGTGGCCTGCGCGAGCATGTCCTTCAACGCCGTTGCGGTATCGAAGTCCTGGGCTCCGAACGCGTAGTAGTCGGCGATGATCGACTGGGCCGGGTCACCCACCATCACGTAGTTGTTCAGGTTGAGGTAGCCCCACTGCTGCAGGATCTTGTCCTGGCTGTAGTAGTTCACCAGCGACTGCGCCTGATCGCTCGCCGGCTTGGGGTCGAGCATCGCTTGTAGTTCGGCCGCGGAGTGGAACGTGTCCCAGCCGGAGAAGATGCCGTACTGGTCGGCCTGTCCACTGACGACGCTGTGCGTCTTCATGTCAGCGCCGGTGTACTGGCCGTTGACGTCGCTGGTGATGTTGGGCTGCACGAAGACCTTGTAGAGGTTGCTGTAGAACTGCTGGGTCTGGGCGACGCTGCCGCCGGACACCTGAATCCGCCCGAGCAATGTGTTCCACGTGGACTGCGCGGCCGCCTTCGTGGCGTCGAAGTCCCACCCGGGGTTCTCG